>JBBQWX010000067.1:0-22420 GCA_038210185.1 Actinomycetales bacterium | reverse complement strand
GGCTGCTTCGGGCTCACCGAGCCGGACCACGGCTCGGATCCTTCCGACATGCGCACGACCGCTCGCCGCGACGGCGGGGACTGGGTCATCAACGGGCGCAAGATGTGGATCACCAACGGCTCGATCGCCGACGTGGCGGTGGTCTGGGCGCAGACCGACGACGGGATACGTGGCTTCGCGGTGCCCACCGACACGCACGGCTTCTCCGCGCCCGAGATCAAGCACAAGCTGTCGCTGCGCGCCTCGATCACCAGCGAGCTGGTGCTCGACGACGTCCGTGTGCCCGATGAGTATGCGTTTCCCGAGGTGCGCGGCCTGAAGGGTCCGCTGAGCTGCCTGAACGAAGCGCGGTACGGCATCGTCTGGGGCTCGCTGGGCGCGGCGCGGTCCTCGCTCGACGCCGCGCGCCGCTACTCGATGGAGCGCATCCAGTTCGGGCGCCCGATCGCCGGCTTCCAGCTGACCCAGGCCAAGCTCGCGAACATGGCCACCGAGCTGCAGCTCGGCCAGCTGCTCGCGCTGCACCTCGGTCGCCGCAAGGACACCGTCGGGCTGCGACCTGAGCAGGTGTCGGTCGGCAAGTACAACAACGTCACCAAGTCGATCGAGATCTGCCGCACCGCGCGGACGATCCTCGGGGCGAACGGCGTCAGTGGCGAGTACCCCGTCATGCGGCACGCCAACAACCTCGAGTCGGTGCTCAGCTACGAGGGCACCGTCGAGATGCACACCCTCGTCATCGGCGAGGCCCTCACCGGCGAGTCCGCCTTCCGCTGACGGCTGGTCGCCTGACCTCCCGCCGGCAGCGCCGCCGGCCGATCCGAACCCTGGCTGCCCGTCGTGCCCGGCGGGCGGGACGATGACCCTTCCACCCATTTCTCGGAGCCTCCCGTGCTGTCCGCCTATGCCCCGCTCTTCCGCGTCCCCGGCGCGACCCGCTTCATCGCGGGTACCGCACTGTCCCGCACCGGCGGTGCGATGTTCGGTGTCGCGATCATCGTCATGCTCAGCGAGCGGCGCGGCTCCTTCGGGCTCGCGGGAGCGGTCTCCGCGGTCGGCCTGCTCGTGCTCGCGATCGCGGGCCCGCTGATCGGCCGGCTCGTCGACAAGCACGGCCAGCGGCGCATCGCCCTGCCCTTCGTGGTGTTCTCCTCGATGTGCGGGGTCACCGTCGCGGTGCTGTCCTGGACCGACGCACCGGCCTGGACCCTCTTCGTCTTCTACGGGCTGAGTGCCGTGCTGCCCGAGCCCGGCCCGATGTCGCGGGCCCGGTGGGCGCGCATCTACCGCGACGACCCCGACCGGCTGCACACCGCGATGTCGTTCGAGCAGGTTTCCGACGAGGCCTCGTTCGTGATCGGCCCGGTGCTGGCCGTGCTCGTGTCGACGCTATGGTTCCCCGAGGCCGGCCTGCTTCTCGCCGAGCTGTTCTTCACGGCGGGGATGCTGGTGTTCCTCTCCGCGCGCGCCACCGAGCCGCCGGTCGTGCCGCACGCCGACCGCCCGGCCGGGCTGGCCGTCCGCCGCCCGGGCCTGCTCCTCGTCTCGACCGCGTTGGTCATGACCGGCGTCATCTTCGGTGCCAACGAGGTCATCGCCGTCGCCTACGCCAAGGAGAGCGGTGAGACCGGCTTCTCCAGCGTCATCCTCGGGGCGTTCGCCCTCGGGTCGACCCTCGCCGGCCTCGTCTTCGGCAGCAGGCAGTTCCGCATGACGATGACCCGGCGGCTGCTCCTGGCCGCGACGGGCATGTTCGTGCTGGAGGTGCCGGCCCTGCTCGTCGGGGGCCTGTGGCCACTGGTCGTCGTCATGTTCGTGGCCGGGTCGGCGACGGCGCCGATGCTCATCACCAGCCTGTCCCTGGCGCAGCGGCTGGTGCCGGCGGCGCTGGTCACCGAGGGCATGGCGGTGGCCATCACCGGCATCCTCATCGGCATCTCGGGCGGGTCGGCCGTCGGCGGCTGGGCCATCGAGGCGTGGGGCGCCCAGCCCGCGTATGCCGTGCCCGTGGTGTGCGGCGGGCTCGCCCTCGCGATCATCGCCCTGCGCTACCGGCACCTCGAGCGCCACGAGCTCGCCAACGCCTGATCACTCCAGCCAGGTGCCGGCACGCATCACGTCGACGACGTGCAGGGTGTGGTCGAGGTGCACCAGGTCGGCCCGACGGCCGGGCTCGATGGCGCCGACGTCAGCGAGCCCGTGCAGGCGCGCCGGGGTGTTGGTCGCCGCCTCCACGACGGCGTCGAGGGGGAGCCCGACCACCTGCACGGCGTACCGCACGGCGCGGTCCATCGTCAGCGTGCTGCCGGCGATGGCGCCGTTCGACGCGAGCCGGGCGACCCCGTCGCGCACCAGCACCAGCACCGGGCCGAGGTCGTAGTCGCCGTCGGCCGCCCCGGCCGCCGCCATGGCGTCGGTGACGAGCAGGAAGCGGTGCGGTGCGGAGGTCGCGGCCCAGCGGAGCACCTCGGGATGCAGGTGGATGCCGTCGGCGATCAGCTCGACGAACGCCCGCGGGTCCTCGACGAGCGCCAGCACCGGCCCGGGCTCGCGGTGGTGGATCGGGCGCATCGCGTTGAACAGGTGGGTCGCGAGGCGGGCGCCGACGTCGATCGCCCGGCGCGTCACGGCATCCGTCGCGTCACTGTGCCCGATCGCGGCGATAACCCCGCGGTCGGCGAGGAGCGCCACGGTGTCCAGGCCGCCGGCCAGCTCGGGGGCGAGGGTGACCATGCGCACCGTGTCGTCGCCGGCGTCGAGCACGCGCGCCACCTCGGCCGGGTCGGGAGCCCGCAGGAGGGCGGGGTCGTGCGCCCCGCAGTGGTCGGCACTCAGCCACGGGCCCTCGAGGTGGATGCCGGCCAGCTCGCCGGAGCGCACGAGCGGTGCCAACGCCCGCACCGACCGCTCGAGCCGCTCGATGGTGTCGGTGACCAGGCTGGCCATCATCGTGGTGGTGCCGTGAGCGCGATGTGCCGCGAGCACGGTCGCCGCCTCGACCGGGTCACCGGAAGGAAAGGCCGCGCCACCCCCACCGTGCGAATGGGTGTCGACGAACCCGGGCACGAGGGTTCCGGGAAGGTGCCGGGCGACCGGGGCCGGCGGGGTGCCCCCACCGGCCCCGGGGATCCGGTCGTCGTTCGCCTCCACCCAGCCCGGCTCGACCGAGCCGGTGGGCAGCACGACGCGGTCAGCGCTGAGCAGCACTCGCCCCCACCTTCTCGCCGTCGGTGTCCGTCGTCGTGTCGGCCGGTTCGTCGTCGTCCTCACGCCCCGGCGTGCGCAGGTTCCACCGGCGGATGACGAAGCGGAACAGTAGGTAGTAGACGATGGCGTAACCGAGCCCGATCACGATCAGCAGCAGCGGTTTGGTCGCGATGTTGAAGTTGAGCACGTAGTCGAACAACCCTGCGCTGAAGCCGAACCCGTCCTTGATGCCGAGGGCGTTGGTCAGCGCCATCGAGGTGCCGGTGAGTACCGCGTGGATGACGTAGAGCGGCCAGGCCACGAACATGAAGGCGAACTCGAGCGGCTCGGTGACACCGGTGAGGAACGAGGTGAGCGCCGCTGAGATCATCAGGCCGCCGACCAGCTTGCGGGACTTGAGCTTGGCCTCCTGCCAGATCGCCAGGGCGGCTGCGGGCAGCGCGAACATCATGATCGGGAAGAAGCCGGTCATGAACGCTCCCGCGGTCGGGTCGCCGGCGAGGAAGCGGCGGATGTCGCCCTCCACGATCGTGCCGGTGGCCGGGTTGGTGTACTCGCCGAGCACGAACCACGGCACCGAGTTGAGGATGTGGTGCAGGCCCAGGGGGATCAGCAGCCGGTTGGTCGTGCCGTAGACGAAGCCGCCGAGAATCGAGTTCGCGGCGACCCACTCGCCCAACGCGGTCAGGCCGGCGTCGAAGGCCGGGTAGATGAGCGCCAGCAGAACGGCCAGGACGAGCGTGGCGAAGCCGGTGACGATCGGCACGAAGCGCCGACCGCCGAAGAACGCGAGGTAGGGCGGCAACGAGAGGCGGTAGTAGCGCTGCCAGAGGTAGGCCGCGATCAGGCCGCAGAGGATGCCGCCGAGCACGCCGTAGTTGATCAGCTCCTGGTCCTCGCCCTGGGGCGGCAGCGGGAGCACGAAGGGGGACACGGCATCCCCGACGCCTTTGAAGACGACGTAGCCGACGACGGCGGCGAGAGCGGTCGACCCGTCGGCCCTCCTGGCCATGCCGATCGCCACACCGACGGCGAAGAGCAGCGGCAGGTTGTCGAAGAGGGCGCCCCCTCCGCTGGCGAGCACGGCGGCGACCTTGTCCCAGCCCAGGCCGTCAGCGCCGAGCAGGTCGGGCTGGCCCAGCCGCAGCATCAGGGCCGCGACGGGTAGGGCGGCGATCGGCAGCATCAGGCTGCGACCGAACTTCTGGACGGGCGCGAGGTTGAGGCGCCGCTTGGGCCCTGTCTCGGCCGTGGTGTCTGCAGTGGTCATCGGTTTCTCCCAGTCGGTGGTGCGGCGGCTTCGTCGGTCATCGTGCTGTCCAGGGAGACGTGCACCTCGTAGCGGTCGCCCCGGTAGTGGCTGGTCACCCGCTCCAGGGGCCGGCCGCCGCACCGGCTGCGCCGGTCGACGGTCAGGAGCGGGTCGCCGGGGACGACGTCGAGGTGGTGGGCGAGCGCGGTGTCGGCCAGCGCGGCGCGCACCGTCTGCTCGGCGGTGTCGACGACCAGGCCGTACTCCTGCGCGAACAGCTCGTAGAGGGAGCGGCCCAGGTCGTGCCGGTCCAGGCCCGGCAGCAGGACGGGCGAGTACCAGCCGGCCTCGAAGGCCATCGGCTCGCCGGCCGCCAGACGCACGCGCTGGACCCACCACACCGGCAGGCCGGGCGCCAGCTCGAACCACGCCGCCACCTCGCGGGGTGGTTCGACCGACGCCACCCGCACCACCCGGGTCGACGGGGTCTTTGCGCGACGGCGCATCTCCTGGGTGAACGAGGCGAGGTGCAGGTGTGACTGCACTCGGGGAGGCGCCACGAAGGTGCCCTTGCCCTGCACGCGGCGCAGCGCGCCCTCGGCGACGAGCGACTCGACGGCGCGGCGAACCGTGGCGCGCGAGACCGCATACGTCGTCGTCAGCTCGCGCTCGGAGGGGATGGCCGAGCCGGGCGCCAGCTGGTCTGCGCACATCGCCGCCAGCACCGCCCGCAGCTGGGCATGCTTGGGCTCGGCGCCGTCGAGCAGCGGACGGGCCACGGGGGCCACCGATGGCGCCACGCTGCTCCCCTCGCCGGTAGAGAGTGCCCCACTGGTACGGTCCAGTCAGTACCAGTGAGAATGCACCGAGGGTGGGGATCTGTCAATCTGGAGCACCCCACCGACCCGAAAGGACCCCCGGATGAGCACCAAGGCAGAGCAGATCCTGGCCGGACTCGGCGGCGCCGGCAACATCGTCGAGATGGAGCCGTGCATCACCCGGCTGCGCACCGAGGTCAAGGACCTGGCGCTGGTCGACGACAAGGCCCTGCGGGCTGCCGGCGCCCACGGCGTCGTGCGCGCCGGCTCGGTCGTGCAGGTCGTGGTCGGGCCCGAGGCCGACAACCTGGCCGAGGACATCGGAGACCTGATGTGACCGACGTGCTGGCCCCGGTCTCGGGCCTGGTGCGGGCGCTCGCAGACGTGCCCGACCCGGTGTTCGCCGCCGAGATGGTGGGTGCGGGCCTCGCGATCGAGCCCGCCGGAGGCGCCGCGGATGCCGTGTCGCCGGTCGCGGGCACGGTGCTCAAGCTGCACCCGCACGCGTTCGTCGTGCTCACCCCCGAGGGCAGCGGTCTGCTCGTTCACCTCGGCATCGACACCGTGCGTCTTGACGGCGCCGGCTTCGAGCTGCTCGTGGCCGAGAAGGCGCAGGTCCAGGCCGGGCAGCCGGTCACCCGTTGGGACCCCCGCGACGTCGTCGCCCGCGGCCTGAGCCCGATGGTGATGCTCTGCGTGCTCGACAGCAGAGCCGGCGCGGTGACCAGTGAGCGCCTCGGCGAGACCGTCGCGGCGGGCGACGCCCTCTTCGCCTGGCCGGCCTCGTCGTGAGCAGGGCGCGGGTGGCCGCGCTGCTCCTCGACCTCGACGGCACCCTGGTCGACTCGGAGCCGCTGCACCGCGAGCGGTACCGCACGTGGTTCGCGCTGCGCGGCTGGCCCTACGACGACGACGTGGCGGCCCGGTTCACCGGCCGCCGGGCCGACGACGTCTTCCGCACGGTCGACGGTCCTTGGCGCGACGAGGATCCCCAGGGGTTGCTCGAGGAGATCGTGGGCCTGGAGCCGCACCGTCGCCTCCCCGGGCCGGTCGCCGGAGCAGGTGAGGCGATCGCGTGGGCGCGCGCGGCCGGCATCCCGCTGGCCCTGGTCACCTCGGCCACCACCCGCTGGGCGGGCAGGGTGCTCGAGCAGTTCGGGGGCCCCGGGCTGTTCGACGCCACCGTCACGCGTGACGACATCGCCACCGGCAAGCCCGACCCCGCCTGCTACCTGCTCGCCTGCGAGCGGCTCGGGGTGGCCGCGGGCGCCGCGCTGGCCTGCGAGGACGCCCCGGACGGGGTGCGCTCTGCCGCAGCGGCGAGGGTGGGTGTCGTCGTCGGGGTCACCACCAGCTTCCTGCCGGAACAGCTGCTGGAGGCCGGTGCCACCACCACGGTGCCCGACCTCACCAGCCTGCCCGCCCTACTGACCCCCCGGCCCCCGACGGGTCGAGAGTAGAGAACACGCCGCGCGGCCAGGAGGCCGAACGGCGTGTTCCCTACTCTCGTCGAAGGCTGGTCAGTGGGGGGCGACGACCGACGCTTCGCGGCCTGCCTCGGCATCCGACTCGGCCTTGGCCCGGTCGTCGTACGACGACCCCGAGCGCAGCTCCACGTGCGGCAGCATCAGCATCACGAGGAAACCGGCCACCATGACGATCGAGCCGACGAGGAACACGGTGTCCATCGCCTCGGAGAAGCCCATGAGGAACGGCTTCGCGATGCGCTCGTCGAGCCCGTTGAGGAACGAGCTGTCCTGAAGCACCCCGCTCGCGGCACCACTGCCGCCACCGGACTGCGCGGCCTGGAGCTGCTGGGCGACGGCGGCGTTCGCCGGGTCGGCCAGGGCGGCCTGGAAGTCGGCCGTGGGAGCGGCGGCCTTCAGGGCCGAGGTGATCTTCTCGCCCGCCGTCGAGAACAGGATCGACAGGAACACGGCGGTGCCCAGCGCTCCACCGATCTGTCGGGTGAAGGTGGCCGTCGCCGTGGCGACGCCGATCTGCTGCGGGGGCACGGCGTTCTGCACGGCCAGGGTGAGCGGCTGGAAGTTGAAGCCCAGGCCCACACCGAAGGCGAGCATGACGACCATCGTCTGCCACAGCGGGGTGTCGAACTCGACGTAGTGGAGGAGGAACAGCGAGACGGCGAGCAGCCCGGAGCCGACAATGGGGAACTCCCGGTAGCGGCCGGTGCGGGAGATGATCTGGCCCGACAGGATCGAGCCGAACATGATGCCGAGCGTCATCGGCAACAGCAGCAGGCCGGCCTCGGTGGGCGAGGCGCCCTTGACGATCTGCAGGTAGAGCGGCAGGGCAGCGAGCCCACCGAACATGGCGACACCGATGAGCACCGAGGCCACCGACGAGACGCCGACGGTCTTGTTGCGGAACATGGCCAGCGGGAGGATCGCCTCCTCCTTCATCCGCCACTCCTGCCAGAAGAAGCCGACCGCGCCCAGGCTGCCGATGACGTAGCAGGCGGTGCTCCTGCTGTCGAGCCAGCCCCACTCGCGGCCCTGCTCGGCGACGAGGAGGAGCGGCACGAGCGCGACCGACAGCAGCGCGGCACCGGCCCAGTCGATGCGGTGGTCCAGGCGGGTGTGGCGCAGGTGGAGCGTCTTGGAGACGACGGCGAGGGCGGCGATGCCGAGCGGCACGTTGACCAGGAAGACCCAGCGCCAGCCGTCGACACCGAGGATGGTCGTCTGACCGGCGAAGAAGCCGCCGATGACGGGGCCGAGCACCGAGGCGGTGCCGAACACGGCGAGGAAGTAGCCCTGGTACTTGGCCCGCTCACGCGGCGGCACGATGTCGCCGATGATGGCCAGCGCCAGCGAGAACAGGCCTCCCGCGCCGAGACCCTGCACGGCGCGGTAGATCGCGAGGGTGCCCATCGAGGTGGCGAAGGCGCACAGGACCGAGCCGACGATGAAGATCGAGATGGCGATGATGAAGAGCTTCTTGCGCCCGTAGATGTCGCCGAGCTTGCCGTAGAGCGGCGTGACGATCGTCGAGGTGATCAGGTAGGCGGTCGTGGCCCACGCCTGGTGGTTCAGGCCCTTGAGGTCGTCGGCGATGGTGCGGATCGCGGTGGCAACGATGGTCTGGTCGAGGGCCGCGAGGAACATGCCCATCATCAGCCCGATCAGGATGGTGACGATCTGGCGGTGGGTGAGCGGGCCGCTGGGGCGGTCCGGCTCGTCGGTGATGGCGGCGGGTGCCGGGGCGCCACCACCGGTCGCCGGGGCGGCCTCCCGGGTACCGGGCGGGGCGGAGTCGTTCATCGGTCGTTCCTTCGGGTGGTGGACGGAAGGGAGGCCTCGAGGTCGGAGGCGAAGTGACGCAGGTGGACGGAGAATGCGGTGACGTCGTCGTCGGACCAGTTCGCGAGCAGGCCCTTCAGCCACCGGTCGCGGTCCTCGCGGATGGCGCCGAGCAGCGCCGTGCCCTCGTCGGTGAGGGAGAGCGCCTGGGCCCGGCCGTCGTCCGGGTCGGGCCCGCGCACGACGAAGCCGAGGTCGACCAGCGTGCTGACCTGGCGGCTCACCGTGGAGATGTCGGAGTGCAGCACCTCGGCCAGGGCCGAGACCCGCATGGGGTGCACCTTGAGGTTGAACAGCAGCGGGTAGGCCATCGGGTCGACCTGGGGGTGCCGGCGCGGAGCCTGCTGGCGCACGTGGTGCAGCAGCTTGACGACGCGGATGAGGTCGTCGCCGAGCGCAGCCGTCGGGGGCGAGGGCACCGAGCTGAGCGGCATCCGGGGGTTCCTTCCTCATAGAGTTGCTTGCGGCATACAACTATATGAGGGCGTTCGCCCATTCCCGAAAGGACGAGGAGTCTCGGCTGTCTAACCTCGCGTGGTCCTGGCGCCCACGTGGTGGAGCAGGTTGTGCGAGAACCGCTGGCCCATGAGCGCGATGACGCCCTTCATCCCGGCCTCGACCGCGGGACGCACCAGCCCGGGGAACGGCAGGTCGACCGTGATCTCCATCGAGGTCTCGAGCCGTGTGCCCCTCGGGTGCTCCCTGATGGCGTACCAGCCGGCCACCCCGGCGGTCTCGTCGGCTCCCGGTGCCGGGTCGTGGGTGAAGTCGATGCGGCTCTTGGGGTCGAAGTCCATGCGCTCGCGGAAGGTGAACGAGAAGCTCTTGCCGAGCACCGGTACCTTCGTCATCTGCCAGACCCAGTGCTCGTCGCCCTCGGGCCGCACGGTGTGCAGGAACGGCGTGAGGTGAGCGAGCAGCGCGGGGTCGGTGAGTGAGTCCCACACGGCGTCGACGTCGGCGGTCACCGTCGCGGAGGAGCGGCTCGTCGTTCGAAAGGTGGCCATCTGACAAGCCTAGACGTGATGGGCACCCCGACCGTGCGGCGGTGTCACGGCCGCAGCAGCCGGGCGACGGTGTCGACGAGCATGTCCCGCTCCGCGGCGGGGTCGAACGGCCGCTCGCCGGCGGCGCGACCGATGAAGCCGTCGACGATCGCGAGCACCCAGGTGCACAACCGGTCGACGGCGATGTCGTCGCGCACCTCTCCTGCCGCGCACCCCGCGGCCAGCCACGGGAACAACCCGTCGTGCTGGGCGTCCCCGTCGCGGCGCAGGGCTACGGCGACGCTCGGGGTGCCCATGACCGCTCCCACGGCGCGGACGAAGCCGGGCAGCCGGGGGTCCGCGAGGTTGTCCGCGGTGTGGTCCACGAAGTCCGCGACGACGCGGCCGGCATCGGTGCGCCCACGCTGGGCCTCGAACCACGCGACCGTCTCGTCGGTGCCGAGCTCGAGGATTGCGAGGAGGACGTCGAGCTTGGCCGGGAAGTAGTGGAAGAAGGTCCCCGAGCCGATCCCCGCCTGCCGGCAGATCGCCGCCGTCGTCGTGCGGGCATACCCCTGGGCGGCGAAGCAGGTGAGGGCGGCGTCGACGATGACCAGGCGGCGGGCCTCGTGTCGGGCCGGGTCGACGGTGCGGGGCATCGGTCCTCATTCGTGGAGTGGCTGCTCTATTATGGCTGACGAGGAGGTGGTCGCAGTGGTTGACGCCGCAGCGGTGGATCCTGCCGCACAGGGGCCGGACCCACCGCGTCGAGATCTCGGATGCCGGCCTGCGCCACCTGCTCGTGTGGAGCGTCGACGACGCCGAGGTCGCCCGGCTGCGCACGAGCGACGAGCGCGTCGTGCTCGATGGCGACGGCCAGGGCGCGGTCGGGGTGCGCCTGCCCCCGTTCACCGGGCCGGCGCGACGGGTCACGCTGCACGAGCCGGGGGAGGACCTGGGGGCGCTGGCCGCGGCGCACGCCGGCGTGGGCGGCGTCGACCTCGACCCCGAGCCGGGCTCGGCGGCGGCTCTGCGGGAGGAGTGGATCCGGGCCCATCCCCGCCTGCACGCGCTGCGCTGGGGTGGAGTCGCCGCGCTCGGTGTGCTCGTGCCGCTCGGCCTACTCTGGCTGTGGCGGCGGCCCGACGTCTCCTGGCCCGCCTGGTCCCTGCCGGTGCCGAGCACCCCGTGGCCGGACTGGTCGCTGCCCGACCTCCCCGACCTCCCCGACCTGCCGAGCACCCCGTGGCCGGACTGGTCACTTCCCGACCTCCCGGGTGTGCCTGCCTGGCTGCGCGAGACCGCGCGCTTCGTGGGCCCGGTGCTCGTCGCCGTCGCGATCGCGGCGGGAGAAGTGCGGCGTCGTCGGCGACAGGACGAAGCCAAGGCGACGCGCCGTGCCGGGGCGCAGCGCCGGGGGACCGACGAGTCGCGCCCCGGGGGCGGTGACGAGTCGCGCCCCGGGTGCGGCGGCGAACCCAGCCCCTGAGCCTGCGGTCAGGGGGTGCTCGGGTCAGGGGGTGATCGCCATGGCGGCCATGACCCGCCGCGCCACGTCGTCGTCGCCGTGCACCACGACGTGAACGTCCTGCGGGGCCCGGCGCCCACCGGCCAGCCGCCCGGCGACCTGCGTCGACATCGTGAGCGAGGTGGTGACCACATCGGGGTGCTCCTCGGTGCCCCCGGTGAACAGGGGGATGCCGCGCGCCGTGCCGTCGTGCTCCTCGACGCGCACCCCGGCGCGTCCCACGGTGGGCCCGGTAAGGTCGAGGACGACGGCGTTGCCTGGCTCGATGCCGGCATCCTTGGCCACGATGCGCGGCAGGGCGGCGAAGAGCCGGCTCACGGCGAGCGCCGCGGCACCGGTGTCGAGGGCGCCGGGGCGCTCGAGGGCCTCGCGCACGTCCTGCTCGTGCATCCAGATGTCGAAGGTGCGGATGGCGAGCAGGTCGCCGAAGGTCGTCGGACCGAAGGGCCCTGCCACCTCGGCCTGGGCCCACTGGGTGCCGGAGCGGTAGAGGCGCAGCCGCTCCTCGAGCCGCTCCTCGAGCTCGTCGAGCACCTCCTCGAGGTCGCGACCGCGGCGCGACTCGACGTACTTCTCGATGCGTTCGCCGAACGCGTGCCGCACGTGGGCGTGGGAGCTGACGTCGAGGTCGGGCTCGGGCTCGCCGGCGACCATCGCCTCGGCGCTCACGACGTGCGCGAGCTGGTCGAGGACGGTCCAGCCCGGGCAGTCCGTGGGGCGCTCGGCGTCACCGGGGCGCATGGTGCGGCCGAGGTCGATGATGCTCTGCACGGTCTGGGCGTAGGCGTCGACGAGCTCGCCGAGGTCGTTGGGCGCCGGGGGGTGCAGGGACATGCGGCCACAGTACCTAGGCTGGAGGACATGGCCACTCCCGCGCACCCGTCGGTCGATGGCGCGCCTGGCCTCTCGCGCGCGCTCGGGCTCGCCGTGCTCGCCGGTCTCGTGGGGGCCGTCGTGGCCGCGCGGATCACCGGGGCCGTGGCGCCGCTGGAGCTCGCCGACCCCGGGCCCCTGGTCCGCTGGGGGGTGCCGCTGGTGTCGAGCATCAGCACCTTGGCGTCCGCGGCCACCGTGGGTCTGCTCGGGCTGGCGGCGTTCCTCGCACCCGAGCGCACCCGCACGCAGCGACGGGTCACTGCCACCCGGTATGCCGCGTCGGCTGCCACCGTGTGGGCGCTGGCTGCGCTCCTCGAGGTCGTGCTCACGTTCGCCGACCTCGCCGGGACCCCGCTGACCGATGCCGGCCTGTTCGACCAGATCGTGTCGTTCACCTGGACGCTCGAGACGACGCGGGTGCTCCTGCTCAGCGCCCTGGTGGCCGTGGTGGTCGCGGTCTCCGCGCGGGTCGCGACCCGTCGGGCGCCGATGGCGTGGCTGGCGGTCTGCACGTTGGTCGCGGTCGTCATCCTCGCGCTGACCGGTCACGCGGCGGGTTCGGCGAGCCACGAGGACGCCGTCAACTCGCTCGGCGTGCACCTGCTCGGCGTCGTCGTGTGGACGGGTGGCCTTCTCGCGCTCGTCGTGATGCGGGTGCCGCTGGGCTCCGACCTGGGCCCCACCGTGTCGCGCTACTCCACCGTGGCCGCCTGGTGCTTCGGGGCGGTCGCACTGACCGGCGTGCAGCAGGCGTGGATCCGGCTGGGGTCGATCGACGGCCTCTTCACGGCCTACGGCGCGGTGATCGCCCTCAAGGCGGCGGCGATCGTCGCGCTGGGCGTGCTCGGATGGCTGCATCGGCGCAACATCGCGGCGGTGCTCACCGTGCGCCCGGGCGACGGGCGCGCGTTCGCGCGGCTGGCCCTCGTCGAGATCGCGATCATGGGGGCCGCGACCGGTCTGGCCGCCGTGCTGGCCCGCAGCGTGCCGCCGGTGCCCGATGCGGCACCGGCACCCAGCCGCGTGCTCGAGCTGACCGGCTACCCCGACCCGGGGCCGATGACCGGCGCCGACTGGCTCACCGCGTGGCGCCTGGACTGGCTGTTCCTCGGCACGGCGGTGCTGGCCGTCGTGCTCTACCTCGCCGGCGTCGTGCGCCTGCGCCGGCGTGGCGACACGTGGCCGGTCCTGCGCACCGTCTGCTGGGTGCTCGGCTGGGCCCTGTTCGTGTGGGCCACCTGCAGCGCGCCCGGCATCTGGGGGCGGGTGCTGTTCAGCATGCACATGGTGATGCACATGGCCGTCGCGATGACCGTGCCCCTGCTGCTCGTGCCCGGGGCACCCCTGACCCTGGCGCTGCGCGCGCTCAGACCCCGCCCGGACAAGACCTGGGGGCCGCGCGAGGTGCTGCTGCAGGTCGTGCACTCACGGGCGATGCGGGTACTCGCCAACCCGGTGGTGGCGGCGTCCTTCTTCTTCTTCAGCCTCGCGGCGTTCTACTGGACCGGGCTGTTCGAGCTGTCCCTGACCACCCACACCGGGCACCTGCTGATGATGGCCCACTTCCTGCTCACCGGCTACCTGTTCGTCTGGGTGCTCATCGGCATCGACCCCGGCCCGCCCCGGTGGTCGCCGCTGATGCTCCTCGTCATCCTCTTCGCCACCATCTCCTTCCACGCGTTCTTCGGGGTGGCGCTCACCGGCAGCGAGACCCTGCTCGCTCCCGACTTCTTCGGCCAGATCAACCTGCCGTGGGGCCCCGACCCCCTGCTCGACCAGCACCGGGCCGGCGAGATCGCGTGGGGCTTCGGCGAGGCGCCCACGCTGTTCCTGGCGGTGGTCGTCGCGTTCCAGTGGTTCAAGCGCGACGAGCAGGAGGCCCGGCGCAAGGACCGCCAGGCCGACCGTGACGGCGACGCCGAGCTGAAGGCCTACAACGACCACCTCGCTCGCCTGCGCCGGGAGGCCGAAAGGCTCTGAAGTTCAGAGTTGGGTGCTGAAGTGGCTGCCCCGGCAACCACCTGAGCACCCAACTCGGGGAGAATGCCGTTCATGCGCATCGCGGTGGTCCAGCTCGGCTACGACGACGACGAGCCCTTCGACGCCCGGGTCGAGCGGGCGGCCGGGATCGTCGCCGACCAGTCCGGCCACGACCTCGTGGTGCTGCCCGAGCTGTGGGGCGCCACCGGCTTCGACTACACCCGGTGGGCGGGCCAGGCCCAGCCGCTCGACGGGCCGTGGGCGCGGGCGATGGCGGATGCCGCGCGGGCGGCAGCCGTCGTACTGCACGCCGGGTCGTTCGTCGAGCGCCTGCCAGAACGCGGGCCCGACGGCAACGACCTGGCCAACACCTCGCTCCTGCTCGACGCCCGGGGCCAGCGGGTCGCGGTGTACCGCAAGATCCACCGGTTCGGCTTCGGGGCGGGGGAGCCGCGGCTGATGGAGGCCGGTGCCGACGTCGTCGTGGCCCAGATCGTCTCGGGCACAGGGGAATCGGTGGCGGTCGGTCTGTCGACCTGCTATGACCTGCGCTTCCCGGAGCTCTACCGGCGCCAGCTCGAGGCGGGGGCCGAGATGTTCGTCGTCCCGGCGGCCTGGCCTGCGACGCGGGTGGCCCACTGGACCCTGCTCGGACAGGCCCGGGCTGTCGAGAACCAGTGCGTGGTCGTGCAGTGCAACACCGCCGGCACGCACGCGGGGTACCAGATGGGCGGGCACAGCCAGGTCGTCACGGCGAGCGGTGAGGTACTCGCCGAGGCGTCGGGTGGTGACCAGCAGGTGCTCTCGGTCGACGTCGACCTGGACGCCACCTCGGCCTACCGCGAGACCTTCCCGGTGCTCGAAGACCGCCGCCTCTGACCCCGCAACCTCGCGAGTTGGGTGCTCAGGTGGCTGTCCTGGCGACCACTTGGGCACCCACTTTCGAGGCTTCAGGCGGCCCGAGGGACGCCCAACCCGATCAGGTCGCGCATCAGGCCGACCGGCTCGTGGCGCACCTCGTACGCGGTGCACCGCACGACGACTCGGCGGTCGGTAGTCAGGCTGCGGTGCCGCTTCACGTCGTCGGTGTAGCTGCCCACGTCGAGGTGGAAGGCGCCGTCGATCTCAAGCACCAGCACGCGGCCGTCCGGCAGGTCCCACTCGCAGTCGGTGAACCGCAGGCGTCCTGAACGGTCGCGACGCCGCTTCTGGCGGCGGGGCGGCACCAGGCCCCACGCGCGGCACAGGCGCAGGACGTCGATCTCCGCCAGGGACTGCGAGCCGCCGGAGATGTCCGCCAACAGGTCGCGGATCGCCACGGCCCGCCTCAGCGGGCGCAGTGCGCGCGTCCACTCGAGGAGGGACGCCGGCGTCGTGAGCCGCTGCTGCACCGTGGCACTGACTGCCCCGAGGGCCGTCCGTGTCGATGGTTCGTGCGCGGCGAACAGCAGCACCGCAGGTTCGATACGGCAGCAGCGAGGTGCCTGGGTCGGGTGCCGCATCGCAGTCAGGGATCGTCGCGTGCGGAAGTAGCGGACGCCCGCGACGGGGTCGAATGACAGCTCCTGGTCGACCAGCACGGTGACCTGCTCGCGGCTCCAGTTCTTCATCCCCAGTTGCTCGCAAGCAGTCAGCCCACCGAGAAGAGCGCGTGGCCCGGCGTGCTCCAGAGCGACCCACAGCAGCTGCTCACGAGAGAGGGGACCGGTCGTCGTGGTGTAGACCGAGTGCGTTCGCACGGCCCATCGGTCGGCATCCACCTGGTTTCGCACGAACGCCCTCGCGACCTTCAGCTCGCGCAACGACGTCTCCGAGAGCACCCCGGCTCTGCTCTCGGCCACTTCCTGCCAGCTTTTCCCCACGGCCGGGAGTCTGCTCCGGATCCCGAATCGCCCGTCAGAGTTCTCCACAGGCCTTGAGTTGGGTGCACAGGTGGCTGCCAGGGCAACCACCTGAGCACCCAACTCTGGGAGAGTGACGCCATGGAGGATGCCGTCGCCGAGCTGGTGGGGATGCTGCCCGACGGCGTCGTCGCAACCGACCCGGATGCCGTGGACAAGTACCGCTTCGACTTGACCCACGACGCGACCGCCGGAACTCCGCTCGCCGCCGTGCGGGTCGAGACCGCCGAGCAGGTGCAGGTGACGATGCGGTGGGCGAGCGCGCACGGCATCCCGGTCGTCCCCCGTGGGGCCGGGTCGGGCTTGTCCGGGGGTGCGCTCGCCATCGACGGCGGCATCGTGCTCTCGACCGAGCGGATGCGCGCGGTCGAGATCGACACCGCGAGCCGGGTGGCCGTCGTCGAGCCGGGCGCCCTCAACGTCGAGGTCAAGCGCGCCGCCGCCGAGCACGGGCTCTGGTACCCACCGGACCCCAGCTCGTTCGAGATCTGTTCGATCGGCGGCAACATCGCCACGAACGCGGGCGGGCTGTGCTGCGTGAAGTACGGCGTCACCACCGACTACGTGCTCGGCCTCGACGTCGTGCTCGCCGACGGCACCCTGGTGACGCTCGGCGGCAAGCGGGTGAAGGACGTCGCGGGCCTGCCGCTGCTCAAGCTCTTCGTCGGCTCCGAGGGCACCCTGGGCATCGTGACCCGCGCCGTCCTGCGGCTGGTGCCCGCGCAGGCCCCCGTGTCCACGGTCGTCGCCACCTTCTCGACCGTGGCCGCAGCGGCGGCCGCCGTCATCGAGCTCGGCCGCACGGTGCGGGCCTCGATGGTCGAGCTGATGGATCACGCCTCGATCAACTCGGTCGAGGACTTCCAGCCGATGGGCCTGGACCGGGCCGCCGGCGCCATGCTGCTTCTCCAGAGCGACGCCCCCGGTGCGGCCCGCGCCGACGAGGTCGCTGTGGCGACGGCTGCCTGCGAGATGGCCGGGGCCACGAAGGTCTTCGCCACCGACGACCCGCAGGAGGGGGCGATGTTCGTGCAGGCGCGCCGCCTGCACTTCTGCGCGATCGAGGTCCGCGGCTCGGTGCTGCCCGAGGACGTCGGCGTGCCGGTGCCGCAGCTGCCCGCCCTCCTGGCGGCGGTCGCGGAGATCGCGGACCGGCACGGCGTCGAGATCCCCGTCGTGGCCCACGCCGGTGACGGCAACACCCACCCGGCCATCGTGTACCCGGCCGGCGACGAGGATGCCGAGCGGCGCGCGCGACTGGCGTTCGACGACATCATGGCCACCGCGATCGGTCTGGGCGGCACGATCACGGGCGAGCACGGCGTCGGCCGGCTCAAGATCGGTGCCCTCGAGACGCAGCTCGGCACCGACGTCATGGCCCTCACCAGAAGGGTCAAGGACGCCTTCGACCCACACGGCATCCTCAACCCCGGCGCCGCCTTCTGACCCCGACGGGTCATCGACACCGAGGGCCGGACGCGTCATCCTGAGCAGACGGCATCCGGAGGGGCTTGCCGACGACGGAGGGAGCCGTCATGTGGGTCTGGATCATCGGTTTCGTCGTGCTGCTCGGGGTGATCATCGTGGTCATGAACCGGAGGGGGTCCACCGGCGGTGGCCGGGACTACGACCAACGCTCCAGCGCCGACGGCCGCGCGCACCACTCGGGCGGCGGCGGCGTGGGCGGTTACGGCGGCGGCGATGGCGGCGGAGGAGGCTTCTGAATCTCCTGTCACGCAACCGCTGGTCGGGGGCGCGGCGCCCGCGCTGACCCCGCGGCACGGGCATCCCGGATGCCGGTGCCGCAGCGGTGCAGAACGGCCCACCCCCGCTGGGGGTGGGCCGTTCGCCGTCCGGTCCGGGTCGGGCGCTCGCCCCTGCAACGAGCAGCCCGGCCCGGGGGTCACCGGGGTCAGAAGGCCGACTCGGGCACCTCCATGAGGAGGGAGTCGGTTGCCTCGGCGATGGCGCGTTCGGCGGTGAGACGCGGCAGGATCTGCCGGGCGTAGAACTGCGCGGCCGCCACCTTGCCCTCGTAGAAGTCCTTGTCCTTGCCGGAGGCGCCTGCGGCAAGGGCGTCGAGCGCCACCGCGGCCTGGCGCAGCAGCAGCCACCCGACGATGAGGTCGCCGGCGCCGAGGAGCAGGCGCGAGGTGTTCTGGCCGACCGAGTACAGGTTGGTGATCTCGCCACCGTTGCGGGGGTCGCTCTTCATCAGCTCGCCGACCATGAAGCCGACGATGCCCTGCACGTCCTCCAGGCCCTGACCGAGCAGCTCGCGGTCGTGGTCGAGGCGACCCTCGTGCGCACCGAGGTCCTTGGCGAACTCCTGCATCTGGGCGGACAGGTAGGTCAGCGCCTGGCCCTTGTCCCTGACGATCTTGCGGAAGAAGAAGTCCAGCCCCTGGATGGCGGTGGTGCCCTCGTAGAGGGTGTCGATCTTGGCGTCACGCACGTACTGTTCGACCGGGTAGTCCTGCAGGAAGCTCGAGCCACCGAAGGTCTGCAGCGACTCGGTGCCCAGCAGCACCCAGGCCCGCTCGGAGCTCAGGCCCTTGACGATCGGCAGCAGGAGGTCGTTGACCCGGCTGGCGATGTCGGCGGCAGAGCCCTTGTCGAACGAGTCAGACCCGGAGGAGAGCCGTTGCTGGTCGACGATGTCCTGGTGGCTCGCGGTGTAGAGCACCAGCGCGCGCAGACCCTCGGAGTAGGCCTTCTGGGTCATCAGTGACCGGCGCACGTCGGGGTGGTGAGTGATGGTCACCCGTGGGGCGGACTTGTCGGTCGACTGGGTGAGGTCGGCGCCCTGCACCCGCTGCTTCGCGTAGTCGAGGGCATTGAGGTAACCGGTCGACAGGGTGGCAATCGCCTTGGTGCCCACCATCATCCGGGCATTCTCGATGACGTGGAACATCTGCGCGATGCCGTCGTGCACGCCGCCGAAGAGGGTGCCGACCGCCGGCTTCTCGCCCCCGAAGGTGAGCTCGCAGGTCGTGGAGACCTTCAGGCCCATCTTCTTCTCGACGTTGGTGACGTAGACACCGTTGCGCTCGCCGAGCTCACCGGTCTCGAGGTCGACGTCGTACTTGGTGAGGATGAAGAGCGAGAGTCCCTTGGTGCCGGGGCCGGCCCCCTCGGGGCGGGCCAGCACGAAGTGCACGACGTTGTCGACCATGTCGGACTCGCCGCTGGTGATGAAGCGCTTGACCCCGGTGACGGTCCAGGTGCCGTCGTCGTTCGGGGTCGCCCTGGTGCGGCCGGCTCCGACGTCCGAGCCCGCGTCGGGCTCGGTGAGCACCATGGTGCAGTGCCAGTTCTTCTCGACGATCCAGCGGGCGAGCTTCTTCTGGTCGTCGTTGCCGATGACGTAGAGCAGCTTGGCGAAGCCGTAGGACGCGGCGTACATGGCGGCCGCCGGGTTCGAGCCGAGCAGCATCTCGTTGACGGCCCAGCGCAGGGTCGGTGGGACGACCGTGCCGTCGAGCTCGGCCGGCAGGTCGATGGCCCAGAAACCGCTGTCGCGGTAGGCGTCGAAGGACTTGCGGAACGACTCCGGCATCGTCACGACCTGGGTCTGCGGGTCGTAGACGGGCGGGTTGCGGTCGCTGTCCTGGAAGGACTCGGCCAGCTCGTTCTCGGCCAGGCGGGAGACCTCCTTCAGCATCTCGCGCGCGGTGTCCGCGTCCATGGCCTCGTAGGGGCCGGAGCCCAGAACGTCGCCGCGACCGAGCACCTCGAAGAGGTTGAACTCGATGTCGCGCAGGTTGCTCTTGTAGTGGCCCATGGCCGGGTCCTCCGTTTGTGGTCAGTGAGCGCTTGCTTACCAGTGTCCTACCCGCCGGTAACAAATTCAAGGGTTGGGCAGGTGTGATGGAGCGAACTGGTCGAAATCGCGGGTCGTGTGTGCAGGCTCTGGTAATGCTGTCGCGGTTCAGTGATCGTGCCGAGGGCCGGGCCGGGCCGGGCCGGGCCGGGCCGGGCCGGGCCTGCCGGACGCGACGCGGCCGAGCCGACGGCATACTCGGGTCGTGACGAGCGACGACGACACGACATCCGCCCCGCTGCGGCAGGGACGTGCCGCCCGAGAGGCGGGTCAGCTGTGGAGGGCGCGCGACATCCTCACGGCGTACGTCGAGGGCGAGCAGGACCCCGAAGCGCTCACCGAGCTGGGCGAGGTGCTCTTCGCGATGGGTGACCTGCCGCGGGCCGGGGCGGTCTGGTTCGTCGCCGGGGCGAAGGGGACCGACGTCGACGCGGCCGTCGCGGCCTGGCGCGAGCAGCTGCGCGACGACTTCGCCGCGATGTGGGCGTCGTTGCCGGCGTCCGCCCGCTCGCAGCCGCGCCCGCGGCGTGTGGAGGCACTGCGCGAGCGCGCCCTGAGCACCGAGGCCGCCACGGTGGCGCAGGTCGCCTCCGCCGACCAGGCCGCCGGCGTGCGCGACGACGACGACGACGAGGAGGGCGGCTTCGACGCCTCCTGGCTCGTCGCGTGGGTGCTCGCCGTGGCCTTCGTGGTGTTCGCGGTCATCGGGTTCGTCACCGCGCTGGGGTGGATCTTTCCGGGCTGACCGGCTGGGCTTCCTGGGCTTCCCGGGCTGACCGGCTGGGGCCGTCAGTAGCAGCCGTTGACGGTCGCGGCCAGCATGTCGATGTTCTGCTTGAGCGTCGTCGTGGAGGACTTGCCGTTGACGACGAACGCGAACACCTTGACCCTGCCGTCGGTGCCCTGGGTGAACCCGGCGAGCGAGACAACGTCGTTCAGGGTGCCGGTCTTGGCCCAGACCTTGCCGACGGCGCACTTGGAGGCGGCCGTGGTGAACCGTGACGTCAACGTGCCCGTACGACCTGCGGTGGGCATGGCCTGCGCGGACTGGAGCGGCCAGAGGGTGGCCCGGTAACGGGCGTCCAGGCCGCGATCCATGACGCGGGCCAGCTGCAGAGCGCTCAGCCGGTCGGAGCGGGACAGCCCCGAGCCGTCGTAGAGCGCGGTGGCCTTCAGGCCCTGGGCGGTGAGCTGCTTGGTCTGCGCGGCGCGGGCGCCGGTCCACGTGGCGCCCTGACCGAGCTTGACGCCGACCAGCTTGTGCAGCGACTCGGCGATCTCGTTGTCGCTGTTGAGCAGCATCCGGCTCACGCTCGTGGACAGCGGGGCGCCCATCCGGCTCGTGATGACGGTCGAGCCCGCGGTGGCGTCGAGCCGCCCGTAGTAGCCAACCGTCGCGATGCCATGGGCCTTCAGCCGGACCGCGTAGTAGCGGGCGGCCTCAGCACTGGTGTCCGAGTTCGCGATCTGGTCGCGGACCAGACCGCGGACCGGGGCGATCGAGTCGGGCACGTAGCTCTGCTTCCAGCCGGGGGCCAACGTCGGCGTGGGAAAGATGTCGTCGTCGACGTACACCCGGGCGTAGGTGATCGTCTGGGCGCGGAGCCACGCGGCGGTCCTCGACGCCAGGCTGTCCAGCTGGGCGCTGGTGACGCTGGGGTCACCGGCACCCTCGACGATGACCCGGTTCTTCGTCGAGCCGCTGCGGATCCGTGTGGTGAGCTGCGTGTCGGGTCCCAACAGGCTCAGTGCGTTCGACGCCGTGACCAGCTTGGTGGTCGAGGCCGGCATGTAGCCCGTGTCGCCGTTCTTGCTCCAGATCGTGGTGTCGGAGCCGGCGTCGAGCACGGCACCGGTGAACGCCGTGCCGAACCGGGCGGTCGTCACGCGGGCAGTGAGCATGCTCGCGATCCGTCGGTCCGCGGCCGACGCGGTATAGGCCGCGGCCGAAGGGGTCGTGGTGGCGACGGTGGTCGCGGTGGCCGACGAAGTGCCCGCCGTGGCCGTGGGGGCCGCGCCCAGCAGCAGGGCGGACGTCGCGACGACTCCGACGAGGGTGCGAGTGGTGGTGGAGCGGGAGAGTGTGCGCATGGGAGCCCTCGTGGGGGTCGTGAACCGTAGCCCAAACACCCCTGCGCGGCCTGTCCCAATGAGCCTACTGGGTCCGGTGGGAACTCGCCCGGGCTTCCTCTCAGCCCCGTCACAGAACCGTTGGTCCCGTTGAACCCGCGCTTCCTGCGGGGCCGGTCCTGGCCATCCATGTCCTGCAGGGCCGGTGACGGGGAATCTGTCGAGATGCGGTTCGCGTCGGGTCGGCGGCTCAGAGGTGAGGGCGTCTCGGGAGGCGGCCACGGCATCGTTCGTGTCTTTACAGCGAGGTGATGGGGTGCGACGGGGGTGCGCGGAGGGCGCGAAGCGCCCGGAGCGCGGGGGTCCCTGTCGCGGGGCCCCGACGCCGAGCTGCGCGGCGCGGAGCGCCGCCTTGAACCAGTAGGGAAGGTTCTCACGGCGGGGGTTGGGTGAAGTTGGTCCGGTGGAGTGCGGGGCCGTGCCATGGACATGGCCGCCACGGCGTCTACCGGATCTGCCGATTGTCGGACGCTCGCGAGAGGTGGCCCAGGCCCGCTGCAGGCGTCCCGGGCGAGCCACCTGCCACCCCTGCCGACCCGGAGCCGCCGGGCTCCCGCCTGTTGGGGTGCCAAAGGCGCGACCCACCGCGCGGCCGG
>JBBQWX010000066.1:0-22452 GCA_038210185.1 Actinomycetales bacterium | reverse complement strand
ACCTTGCGCACAGCGAACCACCACGGCCCGCCGGCCCCTTCGACGTGTGTGCCGACGACCTCGTGGCCGACGAGGTCGGCCCAGACCGGCAGGTCCGTGGCGACGGACCGCTCAGCGCTGCGGATTCCGAGCAGGTCGTCGGGCTCGAGTCGGCGCATCGCGCGGGTGATGAGCAGCAGAAGTCCACTGCCACAATCCATGTCACCGCCGTCCACGAGGCGGACCACGTCTCCTAGTGGTGTTGCCGTATGGGTGCTGCCTGACTGCTCCTGCGTCGGTGGCATTCTTCCACAGTAGGCGGCATTCGGGTCCGGTGGACCCGGCCCCGGATGACAGGCTCCTTACGGCGTGTCGTCGGGACCTCCGCATCTCGCCGGACGGCCCTCATGCGCCCAGGCCTCGTGATGCGCCGACCGCGTGACGGCTCCGCCACCTTGGCTGTGCTTCGAGCCCGCCGGCGTCGAGTAAGCAGACGCAACTCGTTGGTGCACCACTCTCGATGCGCGGTCTTCACCCGAGTGTCCGTTACGTCCGCTCGGGTCGATCTGCCGGCTCGGCCGGGCCATGCCAACGCCGCTGCGTGCTTCGGCGCACGACACCGGCCGATGCGAACTGCTCGAGCCAGCCCTGCATGGGCCGCCGTTCTGGTCGACCTTGAAACCGGGTACTTCCCTCAGCACTGATTCCCCACCCACGCCCAGGCCAACACGGCGGTCAGCCCATCGATCGAGACGGTCGACAACCGGCTCCGACGGCACAGTGCGCTCGGCCAGATCAACCCTGGTCGCTGTTAACGCCAACTCATCACCGCGGTCGCCCAGGCGGCTCAACCGATGTTTCCCCAAACGGGTCAACCCCACGCGTGAGGAGCTCGCGGTCGTCCGCGGTTCACCGGGTTCCGGACCGTCCGGCGCCCGGTCCGGGAGGTCAGGGTGGGACCAGGCAGGGCCTGTCGGCGTACCGCTTCGCCTCCTCGACGCCGCGGCCGAGCGTCCGGTCCACCAAGTCCTGCTCGGCGCCCAGGCGTCGGAACCGAGGGACGACACTGGTCTCGAGCCATCGCCAACGGTCCTCGAACCGCGTGATCCTCGGAACCCTACGGGTCCTCAACGCGGCAGCGAGCCCGCCGGTCAGCGAGTACGCAGAGAACGAAGTAGAGTACCTGACCTCCTGACGAAGGCCGCACACCGCGAAGGTCGTCGTGGAGCCCATCGATACCAGCCGGGCGAAGGTGCCCGACAAACGGTAGAACAACGGCTGCACCACGACGCGCTGTTCGTGCTCGAGGAGAGCGAGGTTGCCGGCCCAGACCATATCGGCGGCCTCCTGTCGGGCCACCTGCGTCGAGCCCGCTTCCGCCAGGATCGCGCGACCCCCGTCGATCGTCTCAAAGGCGAAAAGAGCAGCCCAACATACTCGCGGTGCGGCCGCAGCAGCCGCCGCAGGTCCTCCAAACCGTCGGCGGCGGCGAGGTAGGCCAGGTGGACCCAGAAGATGTCGTCATAGATCGCGTTGTTGACCTCCCGCATCGTGTTCGCGTCCTCCGTCAGCAGCCGCCGGCGGCTCAGGCTGCGCGGGAGGTCCACGTAGCCGCTGCGGTCGGCGTCCAGGCGGAAGGGGAAACAGCACCAGGCGAACGTGATGGGAGGCGATCGCGGCCATGCCAGCCCACTTGAAGCACGTCGGCTGCTGCGCATGGAGCCACGCATAGCGGGAGGAGATCTCCATGTTGCGGTGGAAGGTGCAGCACGGCGGACTCAGCAGAGCGTCGGCTGCGGCACGCCATCCCGCCACGGTTTCCGGCGGTCCGTTCGGGAGAGCTTGCTCCAGAGCCTCATAGTCGACCACCTCCCCCGCCGCCGGGCGCACTGTCGCAGCGGCACCACCTCCGACTCATCAGGTACTTGTGGCCCTTCTTGTAGCTGATCTCGTCGATCCCGACCCTGCGCAACCCCGCCAGACGGTCGTGGCGGGCGTCGACATCAGCCCAGACCCTAGTGATGATCGACCCGACCGTGCGCCACGCGACCCGCATCAACTCGGTCACCGTGGACTTGCCAGGACTGCGTGGCCAACCACGCCACGGTGTCATCGAAGGCGTAGGTGTGGCCGGCGTCGTGACGGGCCCACGGCACCGAAGCCACGACCACCCCATGCTCACGGCAGGACACCCGTGGGGCGTCGGCCTCGAGCACCGCGCGCGCCGTCCCCAGGTCCAGCGCCCGCCACCGCCCAGCACCCCCGTCGTAGCCCGGGCTGCGACGCCGACACACCCCGCACCGGCCGCGCTCCCGCTTCGTGGGCCGCACCCGGGCGACGAGCACCTCCTCATCCTCGTCGAACTCGACCCGCTCAATCACGGCCTTCTCGACGCCCAACATCTCGCGCCATAGGCTGACATCACGCACGCCGTTCTCCTGACCACCGGTTCCTGCGCCTTCGACAGCTCAGAAACCTACTCAGAGAACGGCGTGCGCCTCTTTAGGCCCGCTCACGCACCCACAGGTCAGGACGTCCGCGGCGGGCCGGGTTGACGGTGGGCTCTGACATACCGCGATTCTCACGCAAGGCGGCATGTGCGGACGCAGCGCTCTCCGGTGGCTGTCACGTGAACTCGGGCTGCGTAGGCGATCCGTGCAGTACTTTCCTTCTTGAGGAAAGGGGCATTGCGTGAGATTGATGGTGGTGGCAAGCGCGGCCCTGTTGGTGGCGGGTTGTTCCCTGCCCCAGGAGCCCTCGCGCCCCAGCTCAGCGAAGGTGTCGATGGAGACGTCCGCGTCGCCGGAGACGGGATGCCTGGATGCGGGCAACTTGGCCAGGGCAATCCTTGCCGATGCCCGCAACGGTGCCGACCTGACGGTGGTGGACGCCAAAGCGGTGCGTGCAGTCGACTTCGAAGGGACCTACCTGGTCGCCACCAGGTTTGAAGGCGACCCGAAGGAGAACTCCGGGGTGTGGGCGACCGGGTCGCTGGACCTTGGCGAGGACAGCGTCAGGTCCGTCGACACCAGCGAGGTGGAGGTGACCACGTGGCCATGGGCGCTGGTCTCAGAACCGAAGATCGCGGTGGATGACCCGGGCGTGGCCGCGGCACGGTCCTGCCTATGAGTCAGCGCAGTCGGGTTTGAGCAGGTGACTGGCGAGAAGGCGTACCTGCTGGTCGTGGCGCCGTTGGTGGTCCTGATCTTCGCGGCCGTCTGGCGTCCTCGGGTGTGGCAACTGCTCACGATCCTCGCCGGGCCGACCATCTCCGCCCTCGCCATCGCCGGGGCGCCGCTGCTCGACTACCTAGGCTGGCTGGCCACCTTGGGTGTTCCATACGCTTTCCTGGTGGTGCCGCCCGTCCTGCCGTGGCGTCGACGGTGGCCACGGTGGGCCGTACCGTCGACCGTTCTGCTCATCTGCGGGGTGCTTATCCTCGCGGCCGAAGGCGCAGTCGCCATGATCTACATCCTCGGACCGCCAGCACTGTTGTCAGTCGGCGCGCTCCTGGTCTCCGTGATCGATCAGTGGCTATGGAAGAAGAATGCACCCCCCACTCCAGCGCTCTCCGCCGCCGCCCCCTCGCCAACGCTCGACGTGCAGAGCTGACACCATCAGCGGCATGAGCGTGAAGGTCTGCGCTCGGGCTACTGGCCGTACGGGGGCTCAGCTCCTTTGCGGCTACTCCGGTCGCCGGAAGACGTATAGGCCCTCGGCAGTCGTGGCGAGGAGAACTCAGCCGTCCTTGTCCAGCACTTCGAGACTGAGCGCCAAGCGAACCCCCTTCACTCCTGGACCCATCGACTTCTCGTTGAGGAGTTCGGCCTCACTCAAGACCCGGTATGCCATCGGGGGGTTCCCTTCGGGTGCGCATTGGCCCCGACGTACGTCGAGATTGACAGTGTCGCTGCTCACGGCCAGGCGTCAAACGTAACGGCCGGCTATCGCCGTCTTTTGTGCTGGACGACCTCGACCCGTCCGTCCATCGGCACGAGAAGCCCCGCCGGACGTGGATGGTTCGGGTCGTCAGGTCAACGTCGCTTCGCCTCAGCTCGGCCAGCTCGCCGAACCGCAGCCCACACCAGGCACCGATGAGTACCAGGGGGCCGTACCGCTCGGGCATGTGCTCGACGAGGAGGGCCAGCTCGTCGAGGGTGGCGGGCTCCACCCGCCGCGATCGGGGGGCCATCCCAGCACCACGGGTGCGACATGGATTGGCGGCGACGATCTCGTCGGCCACTGCCGTGGACAGGATGGCGCGGAGCAGGGCATAGGCCTGGGCGCGCTGCGCCGGGGTGCGTGGGTCGAGGCGACTGTGCCAGACGCGAACCACAGATGGTGTGATGTCCCGAATCGACAGTTCCGCGAAGGCCGGCAGGATGAGGCGGTCGAGCTGACGCCGGTAGAGCGCGCGGGTGCGAGGCTTGAGCTCACGGAACTCGAGCCAGGACTCTGCGTAGGGCCCGGAGGCTTCCGCCGACCGGCGCACTCTCGCTCGTCGCGACCGCGGGTGTCCACTCGTCGTTCTGGATCAGGCGCCGCTCTGCCGCCAGCCAGGCCTCTGCGTCGGACTTGGCCGTGAACGCCGCCGGCGCCCGGTGGAAGTCCTGGTCGAGACCGTCGTAGTACGCCTGCCAACGGCCGTTCACCCGCTTGCGAATCGTGCCAAAGTCGCGCTTGGACCTGGTCACTGGTGTCCACTCCAGAACACTCTTGGGCACAACTGGGGCATAAAAAATGACCTCTCAAGGTCTCTGATGCCACCCCAACCATGCGCTCGAGTCCAGATCACCGCAGTTCAGAGGCCTAAAGAGCAGATCAGCGCATAGCTCAACATTGGCGCGTGAGATCTTTAGATCCTGTCACCCCGACCAGCGGATTGGGCCCCTGACCTGCCGATGTGCAGGCCAGGGGCCCCCATGCTCGATTCGTGCACCATGCGTGCGACAAGGACTTCAAGGGTGGCCTGCGTCGGCCACCTGCACGCCGACCTCGGCTGAGCACCGTTCCGGGCTGAGACCCACCGGAAGCTCAGCACGCTGCACTTGAGTGCGTCTCCGAGGCCAAGGAGCGGCTCGCGCGGTGGGACTGAGGGCACGTGCGGCTTCAGGCGGGGCGGTCGCGTCGATCGCGGGTCCCTACGCCAGGTGCTGGCTGGAGGACCCCACTGCGACCCCGTCACCGAGCCCCTCGCCCTGCCGGACCTCGTCCTTGAGCGGGCTCACCAAGCGGCCGTCCTTCGGCCACAGCGACGGTCCCCGACGAGTGATCTGCACCGCCCACTCGGGCAAGGGCGTCGGAACTGGCTGCGAGAGGCCATCCGATCCGGGGAGGGCTCCGAATCCCTGAGGGTCGTCGTGGACCGTGTGGTTCGTGTCTGCGGCCCGCCACCGCGCAGGGGTTGGCACTGCGCCCTTCGAAGGGAATACACCATGGCAAACGCCACACGACGCGGGGTCTTGGCCGCTGCGGGGACGGGGACGGCCATTGCCGTCGTCGCCACCGCCGGCCGGGCTGTCGCCGCGCCACGCTCGAACGAGGAAGCCATCGAGGCGCTCGAGGGAGCCGTTCTGGTCGCGTTCATCGACGATCCCAACTCCGGGGTCGTCTCGCTGATGGTGGGTGAGGACGAGGTCGAGATCCACGACCCCGCCCTGGTCCGCCGTCTGGTCAAGGCAGCGGGAGGGAAGGCCTGATGTCCTCGCACCGCGAAGCACCGGAGATCTCGAAGGACCCGGTCGCCGACAACACCGACGTCTACGCCTTCGTCAGCCCCGACAAGCCGGACACCGTGACACTGATCGCGAACTTCATCCCGTTCCAGAACCCCCAGGGCGGGCCGAACTTCTACGAGTTCGGCGACGACGTGCTCTACGAGATCAAGATCAGCAACAGCGGCGAGGCGGGTGACCCCGACGTCATCTACCGCTTCCGTTTCAGAACCGAGATCCGCAACCCGAACACGTTCCTCTACAACACCGGGCCGATCACGACCATCCGCGACAAGACCTGGAACCGGCCGCAGTTCTACACGGTCTCCCGCTACCAGAGGGGCAAGGGGTGGTCCAGGCTCGCGCACGGCATGCCCTGCCCGCCGGTGAACGTCGGCCCACGCAGCACCCCGAACTACACCGCGCTGGCCGCCCAAGCAGTGCACCGGATCGCCGGTGGCCGCAGAGTGTTCGCCGGTCAACGGGCCGAAGGCTTCCACGTCGACCTCGGCAGCATCTTCGACCTCGGCACCCTCAGACCCTTCCAGATGGCCCACCTCATCCCCTCTGCCACGGCGGTGGGGGTCAACGGCACCCAAGGGCTCAACGTCCACAGCATCGCCCTCCAGGTGCCAAAGACCGACGTGACGGTGAGAAATCACCGCCCCACCAACGTCGGCGCGGCGGCGTCCGTGATCGGGGTGTGGGCGTCGGCCAGCCGCCAGAAGACCCGGGTGATCAGGCGAGGCGGCAAGGGGTCGGTGAACTCCGGTCCCTTCCAGCAGGTCTCACGCCTGGGCAACCCGCTCTTCAACGAGGTCATCACCCCGATGGCGGAAAAGGACGAGTGGAACGCCACGACCCCGGACGACGACTCCCAGTACGCGCAGTATGTCGCCAGGCCCGAGCTCGCCGGGCTCCTTCCCGTGCTCTACCCGGGCGTCTTCCCCAAGCTGGCTGCCTACACCAAGGACCGTGCCGACCTGCTCGCGATCCTGCTGACCGGCATCCCCACCGGTGTCGTCCCAGGCTTCCAGAACTACACCGGCAGCAACCAGGCCGACATGCTCCGGCTCAACCTCGCCGTCCCACCCACGGCCGAGCCGAACCCCATCGGGCTCATCGCTGGTGACGCCGCCGGCTTCCCCAACGGCCGACGGCCGGTCGACGATGTCGTCGCCATCGAGCTGAGGGCGGTGGCCGGAGCCACGATCCCACTGGTCGACCCCGCCTTCACCCCCGACGCCGCCAGCGCCGGGCTGACCGACGGCACGACGAACACCAACCCGCCCTACCTGGACACGTTCCCGTACCTGGGGACCCCGGCCGGTGGGTACCAGACCACGCCCGGCACCCCGGGCGGCGCGTCGTAGCACCACCCGTGACCCCCAGCCGACCGTGCCTTCAGCCCGGTCGGCTGGGGGGCCATCGCGGCGCTCCGGCACCCAGCGACACCTACGGAAGGACCACCACATGAGCACCAGCATGGAGAACCCGGATGCCGGACAAGGCCCGGTGCTACTCGACATCGGCGGCGACGTCGGTGCGTTGATCGTGACGATGCCCGCCGAGACCGAAGGCCTCGAGGTCGAGATCCGCCCGAGGGGTGCGACCGCGCTCAAGGTGGACGGCCGGGTCGCAGACCCCCGCGAGACCGGGCGCGGGCACGGGCACACGCACCCCCATGACGCGACGGACGTGCGTGCCCACGGCCCCGCCCCGTTCCCCCACGTCGCGGTGGTGGGGCGCCGCGCACCCGGCGGCGTGCACCACTGCCTCGTCTACCCGTCGCTCGTGGCGGGCGAATACGAGCTGTGCCCGATGCCCGGCGACGACATCGTCCTGACCGCAACCGTCGTCGGCGGGGAGATCACGCAGCTCGCACCGACCGACCGGATGCTCCACCTGCGGTGGGCGGGAAGACAGTCCACACCCGGTTCACGCTAGGCGTCCACGAGCACGACCGGGCTGAGGCACCGTCGGCGGTGCTCGCCGCGAAGTACGTCCGGCTGACGAACGCCGGCCGCCACCACGACAGCGCGTGTGCCACAGCGCCACCATCCTGCTCACCCGGATCGCAGCCTGCCTACGCACCGGCCATCCCTACGTCATCCGCGACCTCGACGGCACCGCGCCCACCGAAGCCGAAGGCCGCCGCATCGTCACTGAACACCACCGGGTCGATCCCGCCGTGCGAGCCAAGAACGCCGACGCCGCAGGTCCGAGCGCAAGCACAGGACGAGCCGGTTGGCACAGAAGGCGCTGAGCGCTTCGACGTCCCGGCCTGTCGCCCACCAGCCCACGAGCCGCCACGTGGCTTGACCTTCGTCGGGAACTGAGAAGAGGACGTGTGACGCAGCCCGTGGACAGGGTCCGCTGCCCCTAGGTAGACTTAAACCATGGTAGCGGGCCAGCCACGGATGACAGCGCCGACGCGGGCGGTGCTCGAGGTGTTCCTCAGTGACCCCGATGCGCCTCGATACGGCCTGGAGATCGGCTCGCACGCTGCGCTCCCGAGCGGAACGGTGCATCCGATCCTGGCTCGGCTCGAGGGCCTGGAGTGGCTCGACAGCGGTTGGGAGGACGTCGAGCCCTCGGTCGTGCGCAGGCCACGACGGCGCTTCTACCGGTTGACCGCGGCCGGCGCGGCACAGGCCGAGGCAGCGATCCAGGCCGCCGACGCGCGCCGCTCCCGCCTGACGGCGCGACGAGCGACCCCCTTGGTGCCTCAGATCGAAACGGCGCAGTCATGACCCACCTGGTCCGAACGCTGCTGGCCGTGGCGGTGCACCTGCTGCCCAGCCAGAGCCGATGGCGCTACGAGGACGAGTTCGGCGCCGAGCTGCTCTCGCTGCCCCGCCACCGCCGCCCCGGTTATGCGCTGTCGATCCTGGCGGGCACCCCCCGACTGCGATGGGTGTTGCTGGCAGTGCTCTGCGGTGGCCACGCGTCCCTGCAGTGCTGGCTGGGCAAGCACCACAACCTGCGCTTGCACCCCAACCCCGAAAACCACTTCGTCATCGCGCTGCAATGCCAACGCTGTGGTCGGGTGCGCGACCCGCGTCAGTACCTGCCGCGTCAGGGGCGCCTCGACGAGGTGGCCTGGGGTGGCGCCTTCCTCGCCGGCGGTCGCTGAGGTCACTGCCGGAGACTGCCAGCCGACGCGCGGCAGATGAGTGCGTTCGGTGGCGGCCGGTGTCAGCGAGAGGTCAGGCCCGAGGCGTCCCCCGAATGGGCCACATGAGTGTTCCGCCGAACGACCCACCTTCGGAGCGCCGTGGACACCCTCCGTTCGAGGCCGAAGCACCCTTGCCGGGTGGACTGGACGCACCCGGCCGGCAGTGTCGTGCCCCGTCCGCGGCAGGGTGGCGCGTTTCCTACGGGCTCGCATCTGGCCGATGACCGTGCCATGGTGAGACGGCTGGCTGAGGCAGCTTCACCGGCATTGGTTCCGAGGTTTCGGGAAGGTCGCTTCTCATGAGGTGTGAACGACGCCGAGCGGAGGCGGTCTCTACCGGGCCCGGGGGCCAGCGGCTGTGCGACAAGCACTACAACCCGACCATGGCCGCTGCCCCCGGAATGGTCGGCACGGGCACCGCTGCCGATGCCGTCGGCGCCTTCATCGTGGCGAAGGGTGTTGCCTCCCAGGTTCATGGGGGCCACGTCCCCGTGCCGCGGCGCCGACGCCTGTGGCAGCGGATTCGGCGACAGCTCGCACGCTGACAACCGGCCTGCTCACCGCGGCGGAACAAGCACCAACCGCGGCAGGACCGGACGAGTGAGCCGGACGACAGGCCGTAGCTCACTGAAGAGGCGGCGCCACGCTCAGTGGGCGCCCGCGGCCTGCCGACCGCCTGTTGACAGGTCCGGCAGACCCGCGCCGAGACACCTGACGGGATGTTCGGCGCACCAGGCGTTGTCGACCCGCCGAAGCCATCCCCTCGGTGGCACGCACCAGCCACCGGGTCGTCGTCGCGCTGACATACCCCTAGGGGTATACTCCTGAGAACGTTCCAAGGAGATGCCATGACGGACACGGCGATGACCGGAAGCGCGAGCGCGCCGAGCCACCCGACAGCCGTGGCCGCCGAGCCCTCGCTGGAATACGTCCCGGTGACCCTGTTCGCCTCGGTGATGGGACTCGGGGGCCTGTCCCTGGCCTGGCGTCGGGCCGGGACCGTGTGGGGGCTGCCCCAGTGGCCCGCCCTGACCCTGCTGGCCCTCGCCGCGCTCACCTTCGTCGTGGTCGCGGCGCTCTACACCGCCACGTGGGTCCGCCACCCGGCGGCTGCCCGTGCCGAGCTGCGCCACCCCATGCGGATGACGTTCGCCCCGACCCTCACCATCTCCCTGCTCGTGCTCGCCACCGCGGGCCAGGACGTCGCCCCGGGACTCGCGTCCGCCCTGTGGTGGGTGGGTGCGGTCGGCCACCTCGGCGCGACCGTGGCAGTGCTCAACGCCTGGTTCTCACGCCCCGACATCGGGCCCGCCGCGGTGACGCCGGCGTGGTTCATCCCGGTCGTGGGCAACGTGCTCACTCCGCTCGCGGCGGCCCGGCTCGGCTCGGTCGAGCTCGCCTGGTTCTCCTTCGGCGTGGGCGTCGTGTTCTGGCTGGGCCTGCTGCCCCTGCTCCTGCACCGCGTGCTGCTGCACGACCCGCCCCTGCCGGCCCGGTTGCTGCCCACCATCGCCATCTTCATCGCACCACCCGCCGTCGCGATGCTGTCGTGGCAGGCCCTGACCGGGGTGGCCGACGGACCCGTGGTGCGGGTGCTCTTCGCCGCAGCCATGATCTTCGTCGTCCTCCTCGCCGCCCAGCTGCCCCGCCTGCGCTCGCTGCCCTTCGCCCTGACGGCATGGGCGTACACCTTTGCGTTGGCTGCGGCCTCCGGTGCCGCGCTGTCGATGGCCGACGCCCGCCCGCAGGCCGGCTACGACGTCGTGGCGCTGCTGATGCTGGCAGGCACGACAGCGCTGCTGCTCCTGGTGGGCGCGTTCACGGTGCGGGTCGCCGTCCGCCGGCAGATCTGCGTTCCGGAGAAGGCGGCATGAACGCGAACGCCTGGCCGCCCGACTGGAAGCGGGTGCTGGTCGTCGTCGCGCACCCCGACGACGAGTCCTTCGCGCTCGGAGCACTCCTGAACCGGTTCGTGACCGATGGGGCACAGGTCGCCGTGCTCTGCCTGACACGGGGCGAGGCCTCGACCCTGGGAGCGGGGCCCGGCGACCTCGCCGCCGTGCGTGCCGATGAGCTCGAGGCGGCGGGCCAGGTGCTCGGCATGGCCACCACGACCGCCCTCGCCCACCCCGACGGAGCACTGGCCGCCACCGACCCGGCCGACCTGGCCGCAGACGTCGACCGCGAGGTCGAGCGCACCCGGCCCGACGGCATCCTGGTCTTCGACCCCGTCTGCGGGGTCACCGGACACCCCGACCACGCCGCCGCCTCACTCGCCGCCATCGACGCGGCCGACCGCCACGGACTTCCGGTGCTCGGGTGGGCACTGCCCCGAACGGTCGCGGACGCGCTGAACGCCGAGTACGGCGCCGCCTTCGCCGGCCACCCCGTCGAGGCTCTGCTGGAGGTGACGGTCGACCGCCGGCGCCAACGGCTGGCCATCGCCTGCCACGCCAGCCAGGCCGTTCCCGGCAGCGTCCTGTGGCGGCGCCTGGAGCTGCTCGGCGACCGGGAGTACCTGCGCGCACCCTGACCCGCCAGCCCCGCCGCCGCCGGGGCTGCCACCACCCCGTTCCCACGACCTCGACCCAGGAGCACCACCATGAACCGTCGCACCACCGCGAGCCTCGTCCTCGCCGCCGCCCTGACGGCAACCCTCGTTCCGTCGGGCTGCTCCGGCTCCGCCGACGGTCCCGTCGCCGTCTCGGCCGGGCCCACGGCAGCCGCCACCCCGGCCGGCGGTGCCGAGCTCGGTGCCGCCGAGTTCGCGGCAGCACTGAAGCGCTCCGGCACGACGGTCGTCGACGTGCGCACCCCCCAGGAGTTCGCTCAGGGCCACCTGCCCGGCGCGGTGAACCTCGACGTGTCCGCCCCCGACTTCGCCTCCCAGATCGCCACGCTCGACCCGAGCAAGCCCTATGCGGTGTACTGCCGCTCGGGCAACCGCTCGGGCGTGGCGGTGGCCGCCATGGTGGAGCAGGGCTTCACCGCGGCCTACCACCTCCAGGGCGGCATCGGTGCCTGGCAGGACGCCGGCGGCGAGGTCACCACCGGCTGACCCGGCGCCCGCCTCACCGCCGGCGCGAACGAGCTACTCGCCGTCGGCCCCGCGGGTGAGGCGGTGGGCGATCTGCGGGGGCACGACCGAGTCGGGGTCGCGCAGGCTGCCCACGGCCGCCGACACCCCCACGATGCTCGCGTAGAGACCGGGGCAGGTCGGGCACGCGGCGAGGTGGCCCTCGAGCAGGCCTCGGTTCCGCGCGTCGAGTTCGTCGTCGAGGTAGTCGCCGACGAGTGAGCGGGCCTTCCAGCAGCGCATGGGCACTCCCTCCATGGCGTGTCGACGGTCGTCGTCGTCCGCGAGCAGGCTGACCAGCAGGGCGCGTCCACGGCGCAGGCGTTGCTTCGCGGCGGGCACCCCGATTCCCTGGACCGTCGCCACCTCACCCGAGGTCAGGCCCTGCATGTCGTGCAGCACGACCGCCGAGCGCAGGATGACGGGTAGGTGCACCAACGCGTCGCGCAGCTGGTCCCGCGCCTCTGCCCGGGACAGCACCACCTCGGGGTCGACCGTGTAGCGGTCGTCACGCCAGGCCACCTCGACGCGGTGCAGCAGCTCCTGGTCGCGCGTCGGCTCGGGGGTGCGTCGGCGTCGGGTGTCGAGGAACCGGCGGTGCATGACCCGGTGCAGCCAGGTCGTCGGCGAGCTCTCGCCCCGGAAGGTGTCGGCGTGCACGACGGCACGTTCGAGCGTGTCCTGGACGAGGTCGTCGGCGTCGACCCCGTTGCGGGTGAGGTACGTGGCGTACCTCACCAGACCGGGCAGCTCTGCGGCGAGGTCGTTGGGGTCGAGGGACATGGGCCGAAATCTAGGCCGTCGGTCGGCCCGACTCACTGGTCGACCGGGCCGTGGTCATGCCGAACACCCGGTAGAGCGGACAGAACCCGGTGAAGGCGGTGACGGCCAGCACCGCGGCCACGACGAGCAGCACGATCCCGAGGACGGAGGTCAGATCGACGACGAAGGCGACGACGACGGCCACGAGGGCCAGGACGAGACGGATTCCCTTGTCGGTGGAGCCGACGTTGGCGTTCATGGGGCTTCTCCTTCGGTGGGCGGCCGCGGTTCGCGGCCGTTCACCCCCTTGGACGAGCGAGCGGCGCGAAGGGATACATCGGCGGCGCAGTCGCGGGTGGACCACCCTTACCGTCCGCGCTGCGCGTGAACGCCGCATCGGCTGTGGGGAGACCACGAGCTCACCCGGTCGCGGCGGCCTCCGACTCCCACCGGCCCAGGGCGAGCGCTATGGCGAAGACCTCCACGACCCGCGGCAGCCCGGGAAGGTCCGAGGCAGCGTCGCCGCGCCAGCTGCTCGTTCGTCGCACCGAACCCAGGTGACGGCCGTTCTCGTGCAGCTTCTCCTCCTGCCGCCACGGTGCCGCGCGACGGAAGCAGTAGGTCACGCCGGCCGCATCGATGGTCCAGCTCCGCCGGGCGATGTCGTGCGCCGTGGCGACCCGAAGGCCGCCGACCTCGACCATCGTCGCCTCACCTTCGAGGAGGTCGGACCGCACCGTGAAGCGTCGACCGCCCAGCTCGACGGTGCCCCCCGTGGTCCACAGCGACCTCTCCCACACCGCGACCCGCCGACCGTCCTCGATGAGGTCGTAGCGGCCGTTCCAGAGGCTCAGCCTGCGGGCCTCGATCACGTCACTGCCTCTCCGCGGGGGTGGCGGTGGCCTCCGCACCTCGTTGTGGGCGCAGCAGCGCAGGCCACCTCGGCCACGGACGGCAGCTCCCTCCGCCCGCGACACGCTCAGCGTCGGTCACGGCGGAACCCGTCACAAGGGCGCTGCCCATGAGTTCACCTGCCATTGGGTGACATTTCACCTGACGCCCCCCGCGGCGACGCGGAAGGCTCACGATTCCCAGCGGGCCGTGGTGTGGCAGCCCTACATTCGCAGCCATGGACCTCGACCAGTACCTCACCTGCGACGCGACCACCCTGGCCGGCCTGGTGGCCGCGAAGGAGGTCACGGCACCCGAGCTGCTGGCCCTGGCCCGGCAGCGGTGTGACGAGGTCAACCCGAGCATCAACGCCGTGGTGATGCCGCTCACCCGCGTCGCCGACGCACGGGCGGCCGACCCGAACCTCGCCGGCCCGTTCGCCGGCGTGCCGTTCCTCATCAAGGACCTGGCCCAGGAGTACGCCGGTTTCCCGACGTCGAGCGGGTCGCGAGCGCTGGCCCACGACGTCGCCACCGAGCACTCGCTCGTCACCCGCCGCTTCCTCGAGGCCGGCCTGGTCGTCTTCGGCAAGACCAACACCCCCGAGTTCGGGGCCAAGGGCATCACCGAGTCCGAGCTGTGGGGAGCTGCACGCAACCCGTGGGACCTCGGCCGCACCCCCGGCGGGTCGTCAGGCGGGGCCGGGGCTGCGGTCGCGGCCGGCATCGTGCCGGCGGCAGGCGCCAACGACGGCGGCGGGTCCGTGCGGGTCCCCGCTGCCTGCAACGGCCTCGTCGGGTTGAAGACCAGCCGCGGCATCGGCCCCTACGGCCCGCAGACCGGTGAGCTGCTGTTCGGCATGGTCACCCAGGGTGTGGTCTCGCGGACGGTGCGGGACAGCGCTGCCCTGCTCGATGCGATCATCGGGCCGGATGCCGGTGCCGCCTACGAAGGTGCCCTCCCGCCGGTCTCCCTCGCCGAGGCGATCCGGCAGGCGCCCGGCACGTTGCGCATCGGGTACTCGTCGTCCTCCGCGATCAACACCCACCCGGACCACGAGGCGGTCGCCGCCGTCGAGGCGGCGGCCGCGCTGCTGGCGGACCTGGGGCACGAGGTGGAGGAGGTCACGCCGCCGCACGACGACGAGGCCCTCGCCCGTGACTTCCTGACCATCTGGTTCGCCCAGCTCTACGCCCAGGTCGCCGACGCCAGGAAGCGCTTCGGCTCACCGGACAGCCACTTCGAGGCCGACTCACTGGCGTGCGCCGAGCTGGGCCGCGCGGCCGGCATCCGGCCCCTCATCGAGGCGGTCACCAACATCAACGGCCACACCCGCGCGCTCGCCCGCTTCCACGAGACCCATGACGTCTTCCTCACCCCGACCCTGGCGCAACCCCCGATCGCCATCGGAGCGCTCGACTCCTCCCGCGCCCTTCAGCGCGCCGAGCGCGTCGTGGCGCGCACCCGCTCCGGCAAGCTGCTCGCGGCATCCGGCGTGCTCGACCGGATTATCGCCGAGAACCTGTCCTGGGTGCCTTACACCCAGCTCGCGAACGTCACCGGCCGGCCCGCCATCAGCGTGCCGCTGCACTGGACGGATGCCGGTGTGCCGCTGGGCGTGCAGCTGGTCGGCCGGCTCGGGGCCGACGCGCTGCTGCTGCAGGTCGCCGCACAGCTCGAGGAGGCCCGGCCCTGGTTCCACCGCTACGCTTGCCTGGACGCAGCGCTCCCCCACCCCTGACCAACCCCAACGAAGTCGGTGCATGGGGCCCGGGCATGCGGGGTCAGCGGCGGGCGGTGGGGCGGTCAGCGGCGCCGGCCTGCTGCGCCGCCGCCGACGCCACCGCCGAAGATCATGCTGACGCCGATCATGAAGCCGACGTCGTACCAGTTGCCGCTGTTCTGCACCTCGTAGATCGACAGCTCGTCGGTGAACAGCGACACGATCACGGTGACCGGCGAGATGAAGCCCTGCCACAGCCCCATCCAGAACCCGGCCGGGTCGGGGCCGGTGTCCAGGGCCGGGTTGGGCCCCGCCGCGCACGCCGACAGCGCGAGCACCCCCAGCACCGCGGCGAGCACCACCACGACCCGTGCTGTCGTGGACCTGCGTGCAGTCATCGTCCTCATCTCCCATGTCAGGTCGGCGACGGATCTGCGTCTCCCAGCGTCCCACCCGGACGCCATGACGGGCCGACGGTGCGGTCAGCGCCACACCGAGCGTTCGCGTTCCGCGACGGGCAGGTATCACCGAGGACCGGCGTCGCTCCGGTGCACCGAGGACCGGCGTCGCTCCGGTGCACCGCGGACCCCACCGATGCGAAGGACCAGCCAGGCAAACCGCATCACCGCCGCGACGTCCGACGTCCGACATCCCGACCAAGGGCCTCGCCACCCTCCGCAGGCAGCGGAAGAGCACCGATGTCGTGCGGCCGATTGCGCTGCTACCGGGCACCCAGGGCCGTGCTCGGCCCGAACGCGGGTGAAGACCGTTGTCTGGGCGAGGTTCTTCACCCACGTTCGCGAGGGACGCGCCCCGTCAGAGGCCGCCGAGGCCCTTGACGAGCACCAGGGCGCCGATGACGAGCAGCACCACCGCCATGATCGTCGCGTTGTGCTCGGCCAGCCACGTGCTGGCACGCTGCAGCGGCGCCGTGGCCCGGTCGCCGAGCACGACGTGCGCCAGGAACGGCAGGGCCACCGACACCGACCCCATCAGGGTGAAGGCCAGCACCGCGACGACGCTCTGGCTGCCCGAGGTCGTCGACGCACCGATGATCATTCCGGCCGCCGCGCTGAGCAGCAGGACCTTGGGGTTGGCGAGCGAGAGCAACAGGCCCACCCGCGCAGCCGAGCCCGGCGTGGCCGACTCCAGCGACTGCATCCAGGCCGGGGCCGGCTGCTCATGGTGGCGCGAGAGCCACTGCCGCACGCCGAGCACCGCGAGGGCGGCGCCGAACACCACCCGAACCCACGACATCCAGGTCGGCGGCTCGTCGAACTTCTCGACGACCGTCTCCAGCAGCACGAACGCGGCAGTGCCGGTCAGGATGCCGGCCGCCCACCCCCCGAGAAACGCACCGGCATTCGCCGAGGCACGGGGAGTCAGCAGCAGCAGGATGACGGGGATGACGGGGAAGGGCGAGGCCGCGATGCCGACCGCCAGCGGCAGCAGGTCGCTGATCACCGGTTCCCACCGGCCGCGGCGGAGCCGAAGAGGTCCAGGCCGAGCTCGCGTGACAGGCGCGCCGCGGCGAGCACGCCCCGCACGCTGTTGCCGGCCGCGTCGAGCGGCGCCGAGTAGGTGCCGAGCCCTCCCTTGCCGGGCGCTGCGGTGACGATGCCGCCACCGATACCGCTCTTGCCGGGGAGGCCCACCCGCACCAGCCACTGCCCCGAGGTCTCGTACAGCCCCGCGGTCGTCATCACCGCGAGCGTGCGGGCGGCCACCTCGGCGTCGACGACGCGCTCGCCCGACACGGGGTTGACCCCGCCGTCGGCCAGCGTCGCCCCCATCACCGCCAGGTCACGAGCGGTCACGGCCAGGCAGCTCTGCCGGGTGTAGAGGTCGAGCGCGAGGTCCGGGTCGGGAAGGCGTCCGAGGGAGTGCAGCAGCTGGGCGATGGCGCGGTTGCGCTGGTTCGCCGTGCGGGCCGACGCGAGTGTGCCCTCGTCGAGCGAGAGGTCACGCCCCGCGAACGCCGACATCCCGCCGCGCAGCTCCTCCCACGCGCCCTCGACTCCGCGCACGCCGGCGGGCCCGGCGAGCATCCCGGTGCACGCGATGGCGCCGGGGTTGACCATCGGGTTCGTGCGTCCGTCGGCGCTGACCTCGACCGCAGCGAGCGAGTTGAACGCCCGGCCCGTCGCGTCGACCCCCACGTGCTCGACCACCGCGTCGATGCCGTGGCGCTCGCACGCGAGCGCGAACACGAAGGGCTTGGCGACACTCATCAGGGCGAAGGGCACGTCCACGTCGCCGGCCAGGAACTCGCGTCCGTCGATGGCGATCATCGCGATGCCGAACAGCGTCGGGTCGGCCTCGGCGAGAACGGGATACACGTCGCTCACCGCGCCGTCGACCACACCGGCCAGTTCGTGGTGGCATTGCGACACCACGGCGTCGACCCGCTCATCCCGTGGCAGGTGCCCGGTGGAGACGTACCGTTGCTGCTCCGGGAGCTGTTCACTCACCCTGTGATCGTAGGCCGGTGGCCCTCGATCGCGTGGGGCGTCCCGCTCAGCCGCGCAAGGGGGCCCCGGCCCGCACGACGACCCGGCGGGCGAGGGCGTCGATCGAGTCGACGATCGTGGTGTCGTCGACGCCGAGCTCACCGTGCAGCACCGACAGCTCGGTACAGCCCAGGGCCACGGCCTCGGCGCCCCGGTCGCGCAGGTGCTCGACGACGGCGTCGAACCGCTCGCGGGGCACGGGCTCGCCGGCCTTGACCCCGTCGTAGATGATCCACATCACCTCACGCTGCACCTCGGGCGAGGGCGTGACCAGGTCGACGCCCACGGCGGCGGCAGCGGCGGCGTACGTGCCCGCGAGCAGCGTGCCGTCGGTGGCCAGCAGCCCTAGGCGCTGCAGCCCCGGCACGGCCCGGCCGGCCGCGGCGACCGTCTCGGCGACGGTGTCGAGCACCTCGATCGACACGGCGGCGCGCAGCTGCTCGACCCAGACCACGGCCGTGTTGCACGGGATGGCGAGAAAGCGCGCCCCGGCGCGCTCGAGTGCCACGGCATCCGCCACCAGCACCGGCTCGGGGCTCTCGCCGTGACCGAGCAGGAAGGCCGAGCGGTCGGGGATGCTGCCGTGCTGCCACACGATCAGGTCGACGTGGTCCTGGTCGCGCTGGGCGTCGGTGAGCTCGACCAGCCGGTGCATGAAGTGCACCGTCGCGGCGGGGCCGAGCCCGCCGAGCACCCCGACCGGCTCGTCGCGCCCGACGGCCTCGCTCATCGGGCGATGAAGTGCTTGCGGAACTTACGCACCTGGTTGACGTGGTAGGCCACGTTGTAGGCGCGGCGCTTGAGGGTGAGGTCGGGGGCGTACCAGTTCGGGTCGCTGGCGCGCCCGGCCTTCATCAGCGCGAGCGCCTTGTCGCGCAGCACCGGGTCGAGCACGTAGTGCCTGACGACGTACTTGGGCACGAACGCGAACAAGTGCTCGCCGCGGGCGATCTCGACACCGGTCAGCTCCTCGTGGCGCACCCAGTCGCGCACGTACCACTTCGAGACGTTGTTGCCCCCGGCGGTCACGTAGAAGTTCGAGCGGCCCAGTCGCACGTTGATCTCGAAGAACCTCAGGGTGCCGTCGCGCCGGTCGTACTTGAGGTCGAAGTTCGAGAACCCGACGTAGCCGACGTGCTCGAGGAAGCGAGTCGCCTGCTCGATGATCTCGTCGATCTCGGTGTTGATGATGACGCACGGGTTGCCGATCGCCATCGGGTGGTGCTCCTCGAGCAGCACGTGCCCGACGGCGCCGAAGCGCACCTTGCCGTGCTGGTCGGAGTAGCAGGTGAGCACCCGCATGTTGGTGTCGTCGCCGGGGATGAACTCCTGTAGCAGGAAGTTGCCGTCGTAGTTCGAGGCGCGCACGGCTGCGAGCGCGGTGGCCAGCTGCTCGCGGGTGTCGTGGATGAAGACCTTCTGCTTGCCCGGGTAGCGCGCGTAGTGGTGCAGGGCGCTGTCGGCGGGCTTCATCACGACGGGGAACTCGAACGGCAGGTCGTGCTCCTCACCCAGGTCCTGCGACATGTCGACGACGACCGTTGTCGGGTAGGGCACGCCGACCTCGTCGAGCAGGCGGTAGAAGACGTCCTTGCGCACGATCCGGTCGAGCAGGTCGAGCTCGATGTAGGGGATGGTGAACCACTGCCCGAGGTGGTCCTTGTGCTCGATGATCATCCGCACGTACCAGTCGCCCGCCGCGACGAGCAGCAGCGGCACCTCGGGCCGGGCATGCTCGCGGCCGACCTTCTCCAGCGCGCCGACGAAGACGTCGGCGTCCTCGAAGCCCTCGACGTAGACGTGGTCGCACAGCGTGCTCATCCCGATCGGCCCACCGTCGGTCATGTTGACCACGAGCGGGCGCACGCCGTAGGCGGCATGGAACGTGCGCACGAGGCTGTATGCCGTGATGTCGCCGCCGAGGATGACGGGGCGGAAGTCGGTGGCCGGGGCGTCGGGCACGCGGGGGTCCTCCGAGAGGTCGTGGGTGGCGCGGGGCGGCCCGCAGGGGCTTCCCCAAGGCTCCCACAGGCGGTGGCGCGCCCCGGCATCCGGCCGGCGCCGCGGCCGGCGCCGCGACCGACCGTACCCACCAGGGGCGGCGGTGTCGGATGCGGTCGTCGCGCAGGACCGTGCCAACGGGGTCGATCAGGTCAGGCGACGACCTGCGCATGCCGGTCGTCGATGACGGGGTGCGGGTTCTCCCGTTCGGCGGGGCGAAGGAGGAGATCGGGGAACACGCAGGCCATCCTGCCGGTCCGGCCCCGGGAGCGGCACGCTTTGCGGGGTGCCCCGGTTCCCGGGATAACCGCTCGCCCCTCCTACCATTCAGGCATGCCCGGCATGCGCGTGGTGCTCGCGGAGGACAGCGTGCTGCTCCGCCGGGGGCTGGTCGCGCTCCTGACCGAGCACCCGGCCATCGCCGAGGTCATCGAGGCCGGCGACATCGGGGAGCTGCTCAGCGCGGTGGGCGAGCACGACCCCGACGTGGTGCTCGCCGACATCCGGATGCCGCCGACCCACACCGACGAGGGCATCCGGGCCGCGGAGCGCTTCCGCCGCAGCCATCCCGAGCTCGGCGTCGTCGTGCTGTCGCAGCACGCCGATGCCGAAGGCGCGTTGGCGCTGGTCGCCGGCGGAAGCACCGGGCGGGGCTACCTGCTCAAGGAGCGCGTCGCCGACGTCGAGCACCTCGTGTCCGCGCTCCAGGCGGTGCGCCGCGGGGAGAGCGTCATCGACCCGTACGTCGTCGACGCGCTGATGCGGCACCGCATGCGCTTCGAGGCCAGCCCCGTCGCCCGCCTCACCAGCCGCGAGCGCGAGGTGCTCGGCCTGATCGCCACGGGGGCCTCGAACTCCGCCATCGCCGCCTCCCTGCACGTCACCTCGCGCGCCGTGGAGAAGCACATCAACTCGATCTTCACCAAGCTCGACCTCCCGGCGGGGGACCGCACCCACCGACGGGTCGCCGCGGTGCTGCTCTACCTCGGCGACAGCGGGTCGGCGCCGGCGGCGGCGGTGGCCGGGCCGGCGGTCTGAGTGGACCGGGCAGGGGCCGCGTACGCCGGGCGCTTCGGCAGGACAGCCACCCGTGAGGCGCGCCTTCGCGCCTACCTGCGGGTGAACCTGTTGGCCATCTGGACCACGGTTCTCGCCCTGGTCGTGCTTCGCCTGGTGCTGGGCCCCTCCCGCACGATTGTGGGCAACCTCGCCGCTCTACTGGGGTGCGGCCTCCTGCTGCTCGCGGCCGAGGTGCTGGCCGCCCGCGACCGCAGCGCGGCAGCGGCCGGGGTCACCGTCGTCGCGACCTGGTTGGTGGCGCTCGCGATCACCTGGGTCGGGCCCTTCCTGACCCCGGTCGGGCTGCTGGCCCTGCTGCTGCCCCTCGTCATCGTCGCCGACCATCTCGCGCCGCGGCTGCGCACCCCGGCGGTCGCGGCGACCGTCGTGCTGTCGAGCGTGCTCGCCGTGATCGGCGTGGCCCGGTGGCCCGCGTACGAGGCGAGCCACCCGGTCACGACCAGCACCGTGCTCATCGTGGCACTCTTCGTGTCGGTGCTCGTCACCGTGCTGGTCGCGGGCCTGCGCGACTACGTGCTGCGGCTCGGCGAGCGCACGCGCGAGCTCGAGGAGTCCCGGGCGCGGCTCGCCGTCGCGGCCATCGAGGCCAGGCGGTCGATCGAGCGCGACCTGCACGACGGGGCCCAGCAACGGCTCGCGACGATCGCCGTCGACCTGGGCCGGGTGACCCGGATGTGGGAGCAGCACCCCGAGCAGGCGCGCACCATCCTGCACGGCCTGCAGGGCCAGCTCGAGGCCGGCATCCGCGAGCTGCGTGACCTGGCCCACGGCATCTACCCACCGCTGCTCGGCGAGCGCGGCCTGGTCGGTGCCCTCCCCGCGGCTGCCCGCCGGACGATCCTGCCGTGCACGGTCGACGTGCACGCGCTGGGCCGGCACTCGCCCTCCGTCGAGGCCGCTGTCTATTTCTGCTGCACCGAGGCCATCCACAACGCCGACCGGCATTCGGGCGGCTCCCTCATCACCGTGCAGGCGTCCGATGACGAGGGGCCCGAGCGCGGCCTGCGGTTCAGCGTGTCCGACGACGGGCACGGTTTCGACCCCACGGCCGTGCGCTCCACGCACGGTCTGACCGGCATGCGCGACCGCATCCGGGCCGCGGGCGGTGAGCTGCGGATCACCTCGGCGCCGGGCCATGGCACCACCGTGGAGGGCCACTTCGCTCCGCGCACGAAGCCGCGTCACTGACGACGAGTCTTCGGCCACCGCACAGGAGTGCTTCGGACCTCCAGGATCGTGGCACCAGGGCCGGCGGGGCCGGCGGGCTGTCGCCCATCCCACGGTGGTGCTGGCACCACCATGGGTTCGGATGGGCGCACCCCCGCGCCGGTCGGGATCGTCGTGCAGAGTGGGCAGGTGGCCGTCGCAGGGGACGGCGCACCCCCACCCGGGGCCAGGTCGACATCGATCGCCCCGTCGGGGGGGGGGGGGGGCGGCGGGGGGCGGGCCCCCCCCCCCCCCGCCCCCGGGCGGGGGCCGACCCGCGGGCGGGCCCGCGCCCCGGCGCCGCCCGGGGGGGGGGGCCCCCCCCCCCGCCC
>JBBQWX010000065.1:0-22463 GCA_038210185.1 Actinomycetales bacterium | reverse complement strand
GCGCGAGCTGCTCGACATGGCCGGCGGCATGCGCGACCCCGACAAGGCGCTCAAGTTCTGGACCCCCGGCGGCAGCTCCACCCCGATGCTCACCGCCGAGCACCTCGACGTGCCGCTCGACTTCGAGTCCGTCGGTGCGGCGGGCTCGATGCTCGGCACCCGCGCCCTGCAGGTGTTCGACGAGACGGTGTGCGTCGTGCGTGCGGTCGACCGCTGGACCGACTTCTACAAGCACGAGTCCTGCGGCAAGTGCACCCCGTGCCGCGAGGGCACCTGGTGGCTCAAGCAGATCCTGGGCCGGCTCGAGCACGGGGAGGGCAGCGAGGCCGACCTCGACAAGCTGCTCGACCTGTGCGACAACATCCTGGGCCGCAGCTTCTGCGCCCTGGCCGACGGCGCGACGAGCCCGATCACGAGCTCGATCCAGTACTTCCGCGACGAGTACGTCGCGCACCTCACGCACGGCGGCTGCCCGTTCGACCGGCACGCCTCGACGCTGTTCGCCAAGGAAGAGAAGGAAAGCGTGACCGCATGACGACCACGCCCGACACGACCACGTCGCCCGCCCCGGCGGCGGCCGACCTGGTCACGCTGACCATCGACGGCCGCGAGGTGTCGGTCCCGAAGGGGACCCTGATCATCCGCGCGGCGGAACAGGCCGGCATCGAGATCCCGCGGTTCTGCGACCACCCGTCCCTCGACCCGGTCGGCGCCTGCCGCCAGTGCCTGGTCGAGGTCTGGATGCCGGGTCGTCCCGGCCCCGACGGGGCGCCGGGCGAGCCCACCCAGATGCAGGGCCCCCCCGGCCGGATGAAGCCGCAGGCCTCGTGCACGATGACCGTCGCCGCGGGCATGCTGGTCAAGACGGCGTACACGTCGCAGGACGTCGACAAGGCGCAGCAGGGGATCATGGAGTTCCTGCTCATCAACCACCCGCTCGACTGCCCGGTCTGCGACAAGGGCGGCGAGTGCCCGCTGCAGAACCAGGCGATGAGCCACGGCCGCTCGACCTCCCGCTTCGAGGACGTCAAGCGCACCTACGCCAAGCCGATCAACATCTCCGCGCAGGTGCTGCTCGACCGTGAGCGCTGCGTGCTCTGCGCGCGCTGCACCCGATTCTCCGACCAGATCGCCGGCGACCCGTTCATCGCGCTCGTCGAGCGCGGCGCGCTGCAGCAGGTCGGCATCTACGAGGACCACCCGTTCGAGAGCTACTTCTCGGGCAACACCGTGCAGATCTGCCCGGTGGGTGCCCTCACCGGGGCGGCCTACCGCTTCCGCTCGCGCCCCTTCGACCTCGTGTCGACGCCCAGCGTCTGTGAGCACTGCGCGTCGGGCTGCGCCATCCGCACCGACCACCGCCGCGGCACCGTGATGCGCCGCATGGCGATCAACGACCCGGCGGTCAACGAGGAGTGGAACTGCGACAAGGGCCGTTGGGCCTTCGCCTACACCTCGGTCGGCGACCGCCTCGAGCTGCCGCAGGTGCGCGGCGCCGACGGCGAGCTGCGCGTGGCGTCGTGGCGTGCGGCGCTCGAGGCCGCGGCCGCGGGGCTGCGCGCCGCCACCTCCGCCGGGGTGCTCGTGGGCGGCCGGGTGAGCACCGAGGACGCTTACGCCTACGCCAAGTTCGCGCGCACCGTGCTGCACACCAACGACGTCGACTTCCGGGCCCGCCCGCACTCCGCCGAGGAGGCCGAATTCCTGGCCTCCACCGTCGTGGGCACCGGCCCCGCAGGAGGCGCGGTCACCTATGCCGACCTCGAGTCGGCCGGCACCGTGCTCCTCGTGGGCCTGGAGCCCGAGGACGAGAGCCCGATCGTCTTCCTCCGGCTGCGCAAGGCCTTCCGCAAGCACCGCACCGCCGTGTATGCCGTGGCACCGGTCGCGACCCGCGGCCTGTCCAAGGTCGGCGGCACGCTCATCCCGACCGCACCGGGCACCGAGCCCGAGGTGCTGGGTGCCCTCGCCGAGGGCTCCGGCACCGACGTCGTCGTCGCCGCGGGCCGGGGCCTGCGGCAGAACGCCGTCGTGCTCGTGGGCGAGCGGCTGGCGATGGTGCCGGGTGCCCTCAGCGCCGCGGTGGCCCTCGCCGAGGCCACCGGCGCCCGGCTCGCCTGGGTGCCGCGGCGGGCTGGCGAGCGCGGTGCGCTCGAGGCCGGCGCACTGCCGACCCTGCTGCCCGGCGGCCGTCCGCTCGCGGATGCCGCGGCGCGCGCCGAGGTGGCATCCGCCTGGGGCGTCGAGTCCCTCGACGCGACCCCCGGCCGCGACACCGCCGGCATCGTCGCCGCTGCGGCGGCCGGGAAGCTTGGTGCGCTCGTCGTCGGCGGGGTCGACCCCGAGGATCTCGGCCTCGCCGGGGCCCTCGACGCCCTCGCCCGCCCGTTCGTCGTGTCGCTGGAGATCCGGCCCTCGGCCCTGACCGCCGTCGCCGACGTCGTGCTCCCGGTGGCCTCGCACGTCGAGAAGGCCGGTAGCTTCGTCGACTGGGAGGGCCGCGTGCGGCCCTTCGAGGCGGCGCTCGACAGCACCCAGGTCAGCGACTACCGCGCGCTCGACATGCTCGCCGACGAGCTGGGGGAGTTCCTCGGCACCCGCACCGTGCAGGAGGTGCGCTCCGAGAGGGAGTCCCTCGGCTCGTGGCGCGGCACCCGCCCGGCGGCTCCGGCCGTCGAGCCCGGTGACGTGCCGAGCGTCGAGGAGGGCACCCTGGTGCTGGCCACCTGGCGTCACCTGCTCGACCGCGGGTCGCTGCAGGACGGCGAGCCGTTCCTGGCCGGCACCGCGCCGGTCCCGGTCGCCCGCATCTCCGCGTCGACCGCCGGCGGCCTGGGCGTCGCCGACGGCGACCCGCTGACCGTGCGGGTCGGCGGGGCCACCGTCACCGCCCCGGTGCTGGTGTCCGAGATGGCCGACCACGTGGTCTGGCTGCCGACGAACTCCGTGGGCAGCGACCTGCGGGCCGCGCTCGCCGGAGCGCCGGGAGCACTCGTCTCCGTCACGAAGGAGGACCAGTGAGCTCGTTGCTGGCACTGCCGCAGGTCGTCTCGCTCGTCACCGAGAACACCGACAACCCGGCCGCCGACTTCAGCGACACCCCGCTGTGGCTGAGCCTGGTCAAGGCGCTGTTCATCTTCGTCTACCTGCTCATCTCCACGCTGCTCGTGATCTGGTTCGAGCGCCGGGTGATCGGCCGCATGCAGCAGCGTCCCGGCCCGAACCGCAACGGCCCGTTCGGGCTGCTGCAGACCCTGGCCGACGGCCTGAAGTCGATGCTCAAGGAGGACGTGCGCCCCAAGGCCGCCGACGCCTTCGTCTTCACCCTCGCGCCGCTCATCACGGCCACGATGTGCTTCGTCTCGTTCTCGATCATCCCGCTCGCCGGAGAGGTCTCGCTGTTCGGGCACACGACGCCGCTGCAGCTCACCGACACCTCGGTCGCCGTGCTGCTCGTGCTGGCCGTCGCGGGCGTCGGCATCTACGGCGTCGTGCTCGCGGGCTGGTCCTCCGGCTCGACCTACCCGCTCATGGGTGGCCTGCGCGCGACCGCGCAGATGATCTCCTACGAGATCGCGATGGGTCTGTCGCTCGTCGCGGTGTTCCTCTACGCCGGGTCGATGTCGACGTCGCAGATCGTGCTGGCGCAGCAGAGCCTGTGGTTCGTCATCCCGGCGTTCTTCAGCTTCTTCGTCTACGTCATCACGATGGTCGGCGAGACCAACCGCCTGCCGTTCGACCTCGCCGAGGGCGAGGGCGAGCTCACCGGTGGGTTCCACACCGAGTACGGCTCGATGCGCTTCGCGATGTTCTTCCTCGGCGAGTACATCAACATGTTCACCGTCGCAGCGCTGGCCACGACCATGTTCCTCGGCGGCTGGCAGGCGCCTCCCGGCATCGCAGCGATCAACGACGGCATGTTCAACGAGGGCTGGTGGGGCCTGCTCTGGTTCACCGCCAAGCTGTGGATGTTCATGTTCGTGTTCGTCTGGCTGCGCGGCTCGCTGCCGCGCGTGCGCTACGACCAGTTCATGCGCTTCGGCTGGAAGTTCCTGATCCCCGCCACGCTCGGCTGGGTGGTGCTCGTGGCGTTCTTCCGCGCCGGCCAGAACGGCTGGTTCGAGGAGTGGCTCGGCACCGTCGACTTCGCCGGTCGCGTCTTCCCCGTCACCTCGCTGCTCCTCGTCGGTGTCATCGCCGTGCTCGCCCTGGTCCTGGGCTGGATGTGGGACCGGCGCGCCGAGGCCAGGGACGCCTCGTCGCACCCGAGCGTGCCCGACGAGATCGACCCGTTCGCCGGCGGCTACCCGGTGCCGCCCCTGCCCGGCCAGCGACTGCGCGAGCCCACGCCCGACGCACCCGCCCTGCCTGCCGGCAGCGAGACCAAGGAGGCCGCTCGTGGCTGACGAGCAGAAGAAGTCCGGCTTCCTCTCCGACCTGTTCGCCCCCGTCGGTGGCTTCGGGGTCACCTTCGCGACGATGTTCCGCAAGGTGGCCACCGAGGAGTACCCCGAGGAGAAGCGCCCCACCCAGCCGCGCTTCCACGGCCGCCACCAGCTGAACCGGCACCCCGACGGTCTCGAGAAGTGCGTCGGCTGCGAGCTGTGCGCGTGGGCCTGCCCGGCCGACGCGATCCTCGTCGAGGGCGCGAACAACGACGACACCGAGGGTGGCGCCGGGCGGTTCAGCCCCGGCGAGCGCTACGGCAGCGTCTACCAGATCAACTACCTGCGCTGCATCTTCTGCGGGCTGTGCATCGAGGCGTGCCCCACCCGGGCGCTGACGATGACCAACGTCTACGAGCTCGCCGACAACAACCGCGCCGACCTGATCTTCACCAAGGACCAGCTGCTGGCCCCCGTGCAGCAGGGCATGCTCCAGCCGCCCTTCCCGATGGCCGACGGCCTCGAGGAGCGCGACTACTACCTGGGCCGGGTCTCCACGGCGACCGACGCCCAGAAGGAGTACGTCGAGCGGCACACGCGCACGACCGACGACGCGGAGGTGACCTCGTGACCGGCACGGGCGAGGCGGTGCTGTTCTGGATCCTGGGCCCGCTCGCCGTCGTCGGTGCCCTGAGCCTGGTGTTCGCGAGGAAGGCTGTCCACGCCGCCATCGGCATGGCGATGACGATGATCATCCTGGGCGTGTTCTACATCGCCCAGGACGCCGACTTCCTCGGGGTCATCCAGATCTTCGTCTACACCGGCGCGGTCATGATGCTCTTCCTCTTCGTGCTCATGCTCGTGGGCGTCGACTCCTCCGACAGCCTGGTCGAGACGCTCACCGGGCAGCGGTGGGCGACCGTCGTGCTCAGCATCGGCCTGGCCGGCATCCTCACCTCGGCGATCGGCCAGGCGAGCCTCGACGACGTGGTCGGGGTCGGCGCGATCAACGCCGAGACCGGCAACGTCACAGCAGTCGCGCAGCTGATCTTCGGTCGCTACGTGTGGGTCTTCGAGATCACGAGCGCGCTGCTCATCACCGCCGCGCTGGCTGCCATGGTGCTGGCGCACCGCGAGCGGCTCGGTCGCGGCCCGAACCAGCGCGAGTGGAGCAAGCGGCGCTTCCGTGACGGGGAGAACCTCGCCGGCCTTCCGGCGCCGGGCGTCTACGCGCGGCACAACGCGGTCGACACCCCGGCCCTGCTGCCCGACGGCACGCCGTCGGAGCTGTCGGTGTCGCGGGTGCTCACCGCACGCGACCAGAACCTGTCCCCGGAGGTCTACCTGGAGGCCGAGGCGCAGATCGAGCGCGACATGACGGAGGGGAGCGACCGGTGAGCGTCGTCAACTACATCTACCTGGCGACGATCCTGTTCGCGATCGGCGGGGCCACGGTGCTCACCCGCCGCAACGCGATCATCGTCTTCATGGGCGTCGAGCTGATGCTGAACGCGACGAACCTCGTCTTCGTGACGTTCGCGCGGATCCACGGCAACCTCGACGGCCAGGTCCTGGCCCTCTTCGTCATGGTGGTGGCTGCGGCGGAGGTCGTCGTCGGCCTCGCGATCATCATGGCGATCTTCCGTTCCCGCCGGTCGGCCTCGGTCGACGACGCGAACCTGCTGAAGCTGTAAGGAGCACCAGTGTCCTCACTCATCTCCGAGGTGGCGGCCGACGCGAGCGGGGCCTCCGCGTACGCGTGGCTGCTCATCGCGCTGCCGTTGCTCGGTGCCGCGATCCTGCTGCTCGGTGGGCGGCGCACCGACAGGTTCGGTGCCCACCTCGCGACCGGAATGTCGTGGGCCTCCTTCGCCGTGGGTCTCGTCGTGCTGCTCCAGCTCGTCGGTCTCTCGCCCGAGGCGCGGGCGATGCACCTGACCCTGTGGGACTGGATCCCGGCGAGCTCCTTCCAGCTCGACGTCGGCCTGCTCGTCGACCCGTTGTCGATGTGCTTCGTTCTGCTGATCACGTTCGTGGGCTCGCTCATCCACGTGTACTCGATCGGCTACATGGAGAACGACGCCGACAAGCGGCGCTTCTTCGCCTATCTCAACCTGTTCATCGCGTCGATGCTGCTGCTCGTGCTCGCGGACTCCTACCTGCTGCTCTTCGTCGGCTGGGAGGGCGTGGGCCTGGCGTCCTACCTGCTCATCGGCTTCTGGAACTGGAACCCGGCGTACGCGAGCGCCGCGAACAAGGCGTTCTTCGTCAACCGTGTCGGCGACCTGGGCCTGCTCATCGCGATCCTGCTGATGTTCGTCACCTTCGGTGGTGTCGACTACGCCACCGTCAACGAGGGCGTGGCCACCGCCAACCAGGGCGTCATGACCGCGCTGGGCCTGCTCCTGCTCGTCGGGGCCGCCGGCAAGTCGGCCCAGTTCCCCTTGCAGTCGTGGCTCGGCGACGCCATGGCCGGCCCGACCCCGGTGTCGGCCCTGATCCACGCGGCGACGATGGTCACCGCCGGTGTCTACCTGATCGTGCGGTCCGACGTCATCTACAACGCCACCCCGGACGCCCGGCTGGCCGTGGCCCTGGTCGGCGCGATCACGCTGATCTTCGGGGCGATCGTGGGCTGCGCCAAGGACGACATCAAGAAGGCCCTGGCCGCCTCCACGATGAGCCAGATCGGCTACATGATGCTGGCCGCCGGCCTCGGGCCGATCGGCTACGCCTTCGCGATCTTCCACCTGCTCACCCACGGTTTCTTCAAGGCCGGGATGTTCCTCGGTGCCGGGTCGGTCATGCACGGCATGAACGACGGGGTCAACATGCGGCGCTACGGCGCGCTGTCGCTGGTGATGAAGATCACCTGGGTCACCTTCGGACTGGGCTGGTTGGCGATCCTGGGCATCCCGCCGTTCTCGGGCTTCTGGTCCAAGGACAAGATCATCGAGGCGGCCTTCGTCGGGGAGGGCTGGCAGCCGTGGGTGCTCGGCGGGGCCGCGCTCGTCGGCGCGGGAATCACCGCCTTCTACATGTCGCGCCTGTTCTTCATGACCTTCCACGGTGAGAAGCGCTGGGACGACGACGTGCACCCGCACGAGTCGCCGCTCACCATGACGGTGCCGATGATGGTGCTCGCCGTGGGCTCGGCCTTCCTCGGCCTGATCCTCGGCCCGACGGGGGTCATCACCAGCTGGCTGGAGCCGGTGGTCGGTGAGACGCCCGAGGACCACCCGGTGATGCCGGTCTGGCTGATCATGGTGCTCACCCTCGCGCTCGTCATCGCCGGCATGGTCTTCGCCTGGCGCCGCTACGGTGCCGACGTCGTCCCCGAGGTCGCGCCCAAGGGTTCCGCGCTCACGCGCGCCGCCCGGCAGGACCTCTACCAGGACGCCGTCAACGAGGGCCTGTTCATGCGGCCCGGCATCCACCTGACCCGCGGGCTCGTCTTCGCCGACGCGCGCGGGGTCGACGGAGCCGTCGGCGGCCTGGCCGCCCTGGTCGGCGGGTTCTCCTCGAGGCTGCGTCGCCTCCAGACCGGGTACGCCCGGTCGTACGCCCTGACGATGCTCACCGGTGTCGTCACCGTCCTCGGCGCTCTGTGGGTGATCCAGTGAACTCCCTTCCCCTGCTCACCGCGATGATGGTGGTGCCGCTGCTCGGCGCCGTCGTCGTGGCCGCGCTGCCCGGTGGTGCAGCGCGCCACGCGAAGCCGGTGGCCCTGGGCTTCTCACTGGTGACGCTGGCCCTCGCGGTGCTCGCGTGGGTGCGGTTCGACGCCGGCGCCACCGAGCAGTTCCAGCTCGCCGAGGTGCACTCCTGGATCCCGCAGTTCGGGGTCTCCTACGCCCTCGGTGTCGACGGCATCGCCCTGTCGCTCATCGTGATGGCCGCGATCCTGGTGCCGGTCTGCCTGCTCGCCGCCTGGAACGACGTCACCGACGAGGGCTCCGGGCGCGAGAAGCGCTACTTCGCGCTGATGCTCGTGCTCGAGGCGTTCATCGTCGGAGTCTTCGCCGCCACCGACGTGTTCTTGTTCTACGTCTTCTTCGAGGCGATGCTGATCCCGGTCTACTTCCTCATCGGGCTGTTCGGCGGTCCGCGTCGGCAGTACGCCGCCGTGAAGTTCCTGCTCTTCTCGCTCGCCGGCGGGCTGGTCATGCTCGTCGCCGTCATCGGCGTCTACGTCGCGGGTCCGGGTGGCGAGGACGGCTTCCTCATCTCGAGCCTCACCGGAAACCTCGACGCCTCCACCGTGGCGCTGCGCTGGATGTTCGTCGGCTTCTTCATCGCCTTCGCGGTCAAGGCTCCGATGTGGCCGGTGCACACCTGGCTGCCGGATGCCGCGACCGAGGCACGTCCCGCGACCGCGGTGCTGCTCGTCGGCATCCTCGACAAGGTCGGCACCTACGGGATGATCCGCTTCTGCCTCCAGCTGTTCCCGGAGGCGACGCAGTGGGCGACGCCGGTCGTCATCACGCTCGCCGTCATCTCGATCATCTACGGTGCGCTGCTGGCGATCGGGCAGACCGACATGATGCGGCTCATCGCCTTCACCTCGATCAGCCACTTCGGCCTCATCGTGCTGGGCATCTTCGCCCTGACCAGCGTGGGCGGCGCCGGGTCGACCCTCTACATGGTCAACCACGGCTTCTCCACCGCCGGACTGTTCCTCCTGGCCGGGTTCCTCGTCGCGCGCCGCGGCTCCAAGCGGATCCCCGACTACGGCGGCTGGCAGCGGGTCACCCCGGTGCTGGCGGGCACCTTCCTCGTGGTCGGGCTCTCCAGCCTGGCGCTGCCGGGACTGTCGTCGTTCGTGTCCGAGTTCCTCGTGCTCCAGGGCACCTTCATGCGCTACGAGGCCGCGGCGGTTCTCGCGACGCTCGGCACCATCCTGGCCGCCCTCTACATCCTGCTGATGTACCAGCGCACCATGACCGGGCCGAAGCCGACCTTCGCCGAGGGTGAGGCGCCGCGCGACCTGTCGGTGCGTGAGAAGGTCGTCGTGGTGCCGATTCTCGCCTCGTTGATCCTGCTCGGCTTCTTCCCGAAGCCGGTGCTCGACCTCCTCAACCCGGCCGTGTCCCGGACGCTGGTGTACGTCGGCGTCACCGATCCCACGCCGACCAACGCCTCCGGGAGCGCGAAGTGAACCCCGCCGTGACCGCAGCCACCGAGTTCCAGCAGGTCGACGTCGACTACGCCGCCATCGCCCCGATGCTCATCGTCGTGGCGGGCTCGCTCGTCGGGGTGCTCGTCGAGGCCTTCGCGCCGCGGCGCAGCCGGCACGGCATCCAGGTCGCCCTGACCACCGTGGTGCTGCTCGCGGCGTTCGCGGCCCTGCTGGGCTGGTCGCGCACCAACCAGACCGTCACCCTCGGCGGCTCGGTCGTCGTCGACGGCGTGTCGGTGTTCCTCATGGGCGCCCTGCTGCTGCTCTCAGTTCTCAGCGTGCTGATCATGGCCGAGCGCTTCGGCGGCGTCGGCGCCGACGCGTTCACCCCGATGGGCGCCTCGACCCCGGGGTCCAACCAGGAGGACATCGCGACCCGTGCCGGGTACGCGACCTCCGAGGTCTTCCCGCTCACCCTCCTCGCGGTGCTCGGGATGATGGTGTTCCTCACCGCCAACGACCTGATCACCATGTTCGTCGGCCTGGAGGTGCTCTCGCTGCCGCTGTACGTGATGACCGGGCTGGCCCGTCGCCGCCGCCTGCTGTCGCAGGAGGCCGCGCTGAAGTACTTCCTGCTCGGGGCCTTCTCGAGCGCGTTCTTCCTCTTCGGGGCCGCCCTGCTCTACGGCTACTCCGGGTCCTCCGACCTGCGCGCCATCTCGGAGGCGATCTCCACGGCGTCGGGTGACCTCGACGGCCTCCTGGTGCCGGGCGTCGTGCTCGTGCTCGTCGGGCTGCTCTTCAAGGTCGGCGCCGTGCCGTTCCACTCCTGGACCCCCGACGCCTACCAGGGCGCCCCGACGCCGGTCACCGGCTTCATGGCGGCGTGCACCAAGCTCGCCGCGTTCGGCGTCATCCTGCGGCTGACCTTCGTGGGCGTCGGCGCCAGTCGCTGGGACTGGCAGGGCGGCCTGTACGTCGTCGCGGTGCTCACCATGGTCGTCGGTGCGGTGCTCTCGGTGACCCAGACCGACGTCAAGCGCCTGCTGGCGTACTCCTCGATCGCGCACGCGGGCTTCATCCTCGTCGGGGTGCTGGCCTTCTCGCAGGCGGCCATCGGTGGCGTGATGTTCTACCTCGTGGCCTACGGCTTCGCAACCGTCGCCGCCTTCGGCCTGGTCGCGATGGTGCGGCAGAGCGGCTCCGAGGCCTCGCACCTGTCGCAGTGGGCCGGGCTCGGCCGCAACCACCCCGTCTTCGCCGGCGCGTTCTCGTTCCTGCTGCTGGCCTTCGCCGGCATCCCGCTGACGTCGGGCTTCACGGCGAAGTACGCCGCGTTCGCCCCCGCGGTGACCGCCGGTGCCGGCGGAGCGGTGCTCGTGCTCATCGCGGTGCTGGCGTCGGCCGTCACGGCCTTCGTCTACGTGCGGCTCATCGTGCTGATGTACTTCACCGAGCCCACCGCCGACGACGTCGTGGTGGTGCTGACGCCCTCGATCGGATCGACGGTCGCCATCACGGTCGGGGTCACGGCCACCGTCGTGCTCGGCATCGTGCCCAGCTTCCTCCTCGAGCTCGCGAGCGACGCCTCGCAGTTCTTGCTGTGACGCCGGTGACGGCGGATCGGGCCCAGCGCGGCACCCCGTCGGTGCTCGAGCTGCCCGGGGCCTCGGAGCGACTGCGGGTGCGGCTCGCCGAGGGTCTCACCGCCGTCAACGCGCTCATCGCGGCACGGGTCGACTCCGACGACCCCTTCCTGGCCCAGGCCGGCTCGCACCTGTCCGCCGCCGGCGGCAAGCGGTTCCGTCCGCTGCTCACCCTGCTCGCCGCCGAGCTCGGTGACGGCATCGACGACCGGGTGGTCGCGGCCGCCGCGGGCGTCGAGCTGACCCACCTCGCGTCGCTGTACCACGACGACGTCATGGATGAGGCGGACGTGCGGCGCGGCGCCCCGAGCGCCAACGCGGCCTACGGCAACTCCACGGCGATCCTGGTCGGTGACCTGCTCTTCGGCACGGCGTCCGACATCGTCGCCGACCTCGGCCCGCAGGCCGTGAAGATCCAGGCGCAGACGTTCGTGCGGCTCTGCTCGGGCCAGATCCGCGACGACCGACCCTGCCCGGCCGGCACCGACCCGGTCGACTACTACCTCGGCGTGCTCGCCGACAAGACCGGCGTGCTCATCGCCACCGCCGCACGCTACGGCGCGATGTTCTCGGGGTGCGACGACGCCACCGTCGAGACGATGCGCGAGTTCGGTGAGCAGCTCGGGGTGGCGTTCCAGCTCGCCGACGACCTCATCGACATCGAGTCCGAGGCGGACGAGACCGGCAAGACGCCCGGCACCGACCTGCGCGAGGGCAAGCGCACCCTGCCCGTGCTCCACGTGCTCGCCTCCACCGACCCGGCCGATGCCCCGCTGCGCGAGCTGCTCACCGGCGACCTCGAGGACGACGCACGGCTCGCCGAGGCGCTGCGCCTGCTGCGGGTGCACCCGGCGATGGGGCTGGCACGCGAGCACACGTATGCCGTGGCACGCCGGGCGCAGCACGTCCTCGCCCGGCTTCCCGACAGCGATGCCAAGGATGCCCTGCACGCGCTGGCGACCGGAGTCGTCACCCGGGTCGGCTGACCGACCGCCAGGACCAGCACTAGGGTCGGCACCGTGAAGGGCACCGAGAAGGGCACCGAGAAGGGCACCGAGCCCTGGGCGATCGCCACCGCTGGGCTCGCCGCACCGCTCGTGGCGGTCGACCTCGACGCCTTCGACGCCAATGCCGACGACCTGGTGCGGCGCGCGGGCGGCCTGCCGATCCGGGTCGCGTCGAAGTCGGTGCGCTGCCGCGCCCTGCTCGAACGGGTGCTCGCACGCCCGGGCTTCGCCGGGGTGATGGCCTATGCCGTGCCAGAGGCGGTCTGGCTGGTCGGCGCCGGCGTGCGCGACGTCTTCGTCGCCTACCCCTGCGTCGACGCGGCGGCCCTGCGCGCCGTCGCGACCGACGACCTGCTGCGCGCCGAGGTGACGGTGACCCTGGACTCGGTCGAGCACGTGCGGTGGCTGCGCGACACCCTCGGCGCCGGCGTCGCGGGTCTGGGCGTGGCGCTCGACTGCGACGCGTCGCTGCGCGTGGGGAAGGCGCACCTCGGGGTGCGACGCTCACCGACCCGCACCCCGGAGCAGGCCCTGGCCGTCGTCCGGGCCGCCCTCGGGGTGGGCCTCGACGTGCGCGGGGTGATGTTCTACGACGCCCAGGTCGCCGGGCTCCCGGATGCCGGGCCGCACGTCCGCGCGCTGAAGCGGCGCTCGGAGCTCGAGCTGGGGAGGCGGCGCCGGGCGGTGGTCGAGGCGGTGCGGACGGAGGCGGTCCTGCGGTTCGTCAACGCGGGCGGCACGGGCAGCCTGCACCGGTTCGGGGCAGACCCGGTGGTCACCGAGCTCGCCGCCGGCTCGGGGCTCTACGCGCCGACCCTCTTCGACGGGTACGACGACATCGACCTGCGCCCGGCGATGGCCTTCGTCCTGCCCGTCGTGCGCCGACCGGGCCCGGGCTACGTCACGGTGTTCGGCGGCGGTTACGTGGCGAGTGGGGCGCCCGGGTGGGCGCGGGTGCCGTCGCCGGTGCGGCGGAGCCTGTCGCTCGTGCGCACCGAGGCTGCGGGCGAGGTGCAGACCCCGCTGCACGGCGCGGCTGCGGACGGGCTGCGGATCGGGGACCGGGTGTGGATGCGTGGTGCCAAGGCCGGCGAGCTGCTCGAGCGGTTCGACGAGGTGCACCTGGTGGCCGGGGGCGAGCTCGTGGCGACGGTGCCGTCGTACCGCGGTGAGGGAAGGAACTTCGGGTGAGCACCTGGCGGAACTGGGGTGGCAACGTGAGTGCCACCCCGGCGCAGGTCGAGCACGTCGGGTCGGTGGCCGGGGTGGCGGATGCCGTGCAGCGGGCCGCGTCAGGCGGGCTGCGGGTGCGGGTGGCCGGGGCTGGTCACTCGTTCACCCCCTTGGTCGCGACCGACGGACTGCTGCTGCACGTCGACGCACTGAGCGGGGTGCTCGGGTTCGACCGCGCCACCCACCGCGTGCGCGTGTTCGCCGGCACCCCTCTGCACGTGCTCAACCCGGCACTGCAGGCGCTGGGGCTGGCCCTGCCCAACCTCGGCGACATCGACCGCCAGAGCATCAGCGGCGCGATCGCCACGGGTACCCACGGCACCGGCACCCGGCGCCAGGGCATCGCCGCCGCGGTCAGCGGGCTCAGCCTCGTGCTCGCCGACGGCTCCACGCTCGAGTGCTCCGCCGAGGTGGAGCCGGGGGTCTTCCACGCCGCCCGGGTCGGGCTCGGGGCGCTCGGCGTCGTCACCGAGGTCGAGCTGCAGTGCGTGCCCGCCTACCGGCTGCACGCCAAGGAGACCGGTGCCTCGCTCACCGACCTGCTGCCGGTTCTGCAGGCCGAGGCTGACGCCCACGACCACCTCGACCTGCTCTGGTTCCCGCACACCGACCGGGTGCTGATCAAGCGCAACGACGTGATCGGCTCCGGTGGGGGCCCAGCGCCGCTGGCCGCGTGGCGCTCGCGCCTGGACGACGACCTGCTCGCCAACCGGGTCTTCGAGCTGACGAACCGGCTGGGTGCAGCCCGGCCGCGCCTCGTGCCGACCATCAACCGGCTCAGCTCACGGGTGCTGGGCACCCGCGAGTTCGCCGACGACTCGTGGAAGGTGTTCTGCTCCTCGCGCGAGGTGCGCTTCGTGGAGAGTGAGTACGCGGTGCCCCGCCGCAGCGTCGAGGCCGTGCTCACCGACCTGCGGGCGTGGTTCGCCCGCACCGACGCGCCCGTGCCGTTCCCGGTGGAGGTGCGCTTCATCGCGAGCGACGACGTGTGGCTCTCGACCGCCCACGAACGCGACAACGCCTACGTCGCGGTGCACCAGTACCACCGGATGGACCCCCGCCCGCTGTTCGCCGCCTTCGAGGCGATCGTCGCCGAGCACGAGGGCCGACCGCACTGGGGCAAGGTGCACTCGCTGGGCGCGCAGCAGCTGCGCGCCCTCTACCCGCGCTTCGAGGACTTCCGGGCGGTGCGCGAGCGGCTCGACCCCGGGCACCTGTTCACCAACGACCACGTCGCGCACCTCCTCGACGGGTGAGGCCATGAGGGTTGTCGAGCACGAGATCACGACGGAGGTCGCCCTCTGCCGACCCGACGGCCGCCTGAACCCGGCCGCGGTCGGGTGGACCCGGCATCCGCTGCACGACACCAGCCGGATCGGCGCCGGTCGTTCCGGCTGGGGGCGGAACAAGCGCTGGGAGTACTGGGCGCTCACCACGCCGACCCACCTGGCCGGGGTGACCGTGTCGTCGCTCGACTATGCCGGGGTGCACGGCATCTGGGTGCACGACCGGCGCACGGGGCAGACGGTCAGCGCCGACGCGATCGACCTCCTGGCCCGTGGCGCCACGCTGCCCGGTCGCCTCGGGGACGACCCCGCCCGGGCACGTACGAAGGACCTGTCGATCGACGTCGTGCCGGTGCCCGACGGCACCCGGCTCGAGGTGACGGCACCGCGACTGCGACTGGACGTGCTCGCCGAGCGGCCACCGGGGCACGAGGCCATGGGCGTCGTCGTGCCGTGGTCGCCCCGGCTGTTCCAGTACACCGTCAAGGACGTCGCTCGCCCGGCGGTCGGGCGGCTGTGGGTCGACGGGGCCGAGCACGCCGTGCCGGCCGGGGAGTCCTGGGCGGTGCTCGACCACGGCCGCGGCCGGTGGCCCTACTCGATGCACTGGAACTGGGGCGCGGGGTCCGGTGAGGTCGACGGCCAGGTCATCGGGGTGCAGGTCGGTGGCCGGTGGACCGACGGCACCGGCTCGACCGAGAACGCCCTGGTCGTCGACGGACGGGTGCACAAGGTGAGCGAGGAGCTCGCGTGGGACTACGACCCCGACGACTGGCTGGCGCCGTGGCGGGTGCACGGCGAGCTCGCCGAGCTGACCTTCACACCGTTCTGGGACCACGCCTCGTCGACGAACCTCGGGGTGCTCGCCCAGCGTGCCGACCAGTGCTTCGGCCACTGGACCGGCTGGATGAGCGACGACACCGGTGAGCGGGTGCGGGTCGACGGCGTCCTGGGTTGGGCGGAGGACGTGCAGAACCGCTGGTGAGCGGCGCCGGTCAGGCGGAGGCCTGCTCGCCGCCGCCCGCGGACAGCTCCTCGCGCAGCCGGGGCTCGGTGCGTCGCTCGGGGTGGATGCCGCGCTTGTCGGCGTAGAACGCCCGCACCTGGTCCATGTCGGCGACGACGTCGGCGGTCGCCGTGATCGTCGGGCCGAAACCCGACGTTCGGGACGGGCCGTCGATGAAGGCGAGGGCGATCGGCAGCTTCGCGGCGCGGGCGATGCGCCAGAACCCGGACTTCCAGTACTCGCCCTTGGTGCGGGTGCCCTCCGCGGCGAGGATGAGCAGGAACGGCTCGCCGCTCCTGGCCTCGCGCACCAGCTCGCGGACGACCGACCCGGGGTTGTCGCGGTCGAGCGGCATGCCGCCGAGCCGGGGCAGCAGCCAGCCCAGCGGGCCGCGGAACAGCTCCTTCTTGATGAGCACCCGGGGGTTGACGCCGCCGCGCCACATGATGAGGAGCATCATGACGAAGTCCCAGTTGGACGTGTGTGGTGCACCGACGAGCACGCCGCTGCGGGGCACCTCGCCGACCGCGGTCCAGCGGGTGGCCCACAGCACGAACCTCGCGAGCCGGCTCCTCATCACGCTCCTCTCCCGGATGCCGCCGCGCGCCGGCGTCCTGCCGCACACCGTACGTGAGTTCCCAGAACGGCTGTCCGGGAGGAGGATGGGCCGAAAAGGAGCCGGCCATGTCACGGGACCTCGAGCGACCCCCGTCCCTGCCCCCGCGGTGGTTCATCCGCCTGTTCTGGCAGCTGCACCGGGCGCTGTTCCGGATCACCCGCGGGCATCTCGGGCTCTGGCGCCCGACCAGACGCTGGGGCACCCTCCGGCTGACCACCACGGGGCGTCGCACCGGCCAGCCGCGGCACGTCATCCTCGGGTACTTCGAGGACGGGCCGAACTTCGTCACGCTCGCCATGAACGGCTGGGACCCCGCCGAACCCGCCTGGTGGCTCAACCTGCAGGCCTACCCCGAGGCGCAGGCCGAGCTCGCGGGGCGGCGGTGCACGGTCAGGGGCCGCCCCGCCGAGGGCGAGGAGCGGGACCGCCTGTGGGCCAGGTGGGGGGAGCGCGACGCGAACCTCGACGCGTACGCGGCACGTCGCCCGGGTGGCACGGCTGTCGTGGTGCTCGAGCCTGTGCCGTCCGGTGACGTCGGGGCCTGATCCCGGCGCCATCCACCCGCTCGGGGTGATGCAGCCGCCCGGGGCCGGCGCGAGCATGGGCGCCATGGTGACCCGCGCAGGCCCGGGAACGGGCAGATGACCCGGCGACGCGCGGCCGGTGAGGCGGCATGGACGAAGCCGGAACGGCACGAGCTCAAGGACGTCGGCTACGAGATCTTCGTCGGCGCCGTCTCGGTGCTCGCGATCCTCAACCTGGTGCTGATGTACGTCGTGCGGTACCAGAGCCTCGCCACGGTGCTGCTCGTGATGAACGTGGTGCTCACCGTCATCCTGTTCATCGACTTCGTCTACCGGCTGGTCACCGCACCCTCCCGCTCGGACTACTTCTTCCGGCAGTTCGGCTGGGCCGACCTGCTCGCGAGCCTGCCGGTGCAGCAGCTGAAGGTCCTGCGCGTGTTCCGGCTGGTACGGGTGTTGCGGCTGCTGCGGGCCAACGGCGTCCGGGTCATCGGCAACCGGTTGATGCGCAACCGGGCGGGCAGCGCCCTGCTCACCCTGCTGTTGCTCGGCATCCTGGTGCTCGAGTTCGGCAGCCTGTGGATCCTGGCCCTGGAGCAGTCGGCGCCGGGCGCGAACATCACCGACGCCTCGGACGCCATCTGGTACGTCGTGGTGACGATCTCCACCGTCGGCTACGGCGACCAGTTCCCCGTGACGACCGCCGGCCGCATCTTCGGCTCCGGCATCATCGTCATCGGCGTCGGCATCTTCGGCACCTTCACCGGGTACCTGGCCAACATCTTCCTCGCACCGAAGCCCCCGCGAGAGGAGGTCGAGGTGCTTCAGACGCGCGAGAGGGTGGCCCACCTGCGGCTGCTGATCGCCGAGCAGCAGGCCACGCTGGACCAACTCGACACGCTGCTCACCAAGGAGCCGCCCGAGAACCGCGGTTAGGGGCAGGGCTCGGTCGCCTGCGGGCCCGCGACCCCTGCGGCCCCCGCGACCCCCGCGACCCGGCGCCGCTCGGCGCGTGCGCTGTTGGCCGTGCGCAGCGAGTCGATGCTGAGCAGCACCAGCGCGACCCAGACGATGCCGAACCCGACCCAGAGGCGAGCGCTGACGTGCTCGCCGAGCACGACCACCCCGACGACCAGCTGGATCACCGGCGTCACGAACTGGATGAGGCCGACGGTCACCAGGGGCAGGCGGCGGGCGGCCGCGGCGAAGAGCAGCAGCGGCACCGCCGTGACGACCCCGGCCATCACGAGCAGCGAGGTGTGGCCCGTGCCCGAGTCGAGGAAGGTCGTCTCGCCGCGTACCACGAGGATGCCGAGCACGACCACGGCCACCGGAGCGAGCACCGCCGTCTCGGCCGCCAGCGAGTGCATCGCGTCGAGGCTGGCGCCCACCTTCTTCTTGGCCAGGCCGTACAGGCCGAACGAGAACGCCAGGCTCAGCGAGATCCACGGCAGCACGCCGCCGGCCACCGCGAGATAGACCGACGCGAGTGCGCCGATCGCCACCGCAGACCACTGCAGCGGCCGCAGCCGCTCGCTCAGCACCACCACCCCGAGCGCCACCGTGACGATGGGGTTGAGGAAGTAGCCCAGCGCCGCCTCGTAGGTGCGCCCGGTGAGCACGGCCAGGACGTAGATGGTCCAGTTGGTCGCGATGAGCAGGGCGGCGATGGTGATACCGCCGACCAGGCGGGGCCGCGTGACGAAGGACCGGATCCAGCGCAGGTCGCGCCGCACGAGCAGGACCAGGGCGCAGACGGCGAGGGTCCACAGGATGCGGTGACCGAGGATCTCCCACGCCCCGGCCGGCTTCAGCGCCGCGAAGTAGAGGGGGAACAGCCCCCAGATGCCGTAGGCGAGGAAGCCGTAGACCGTGCCCCGCCGCAGCTCCCGCTCGGCGTGGGCCTGCTCCCCGTCGACCCCCTCCGTCGCCGGTGGGGGCGGGGAGGTCACCCGACGGTCCAGGTGTCACGCCCGCGCAGCAGGTCGTCGAGGTCGGCGTCGGTCGCCGGGCCCCCGGCGGTGTCGACGGCGGCCGCGACCAGGCCGCGGACCAGGTCGTCGTAGGTCGCGCGCGCCACCGGGCGGAAGATTCCCCGCGGCCCGTGCGACAACTCGGGGGGGTCCAGGCGCGACAGCGCGAAGGCCGCGCTGGGGTCGTCGGCGGCGGCGTCGTGCACCACGACGTCGCGGCGCCCGGCATCCGCCTCGGCGACGAACTCCTGCCCGCCGCCCACGGTGCGCACGAGCACCTTGCGCTCGTCCTCGGCACCCACGGTGACCGGCTCGCCGGAGCGCAGCCGCACGATGCGGGCATCCTGCTGGCTGCGGCCCTTGAGCACCTCGAAGGCCCCGTCGTTGAAGATCGGGCAGTTCTGGTAGATCTCGACCAGGGCGGTGCCCCGGTGCTCGGCGGCGGCCTTGAGGATGCCGGTGAGCTCGGCCCGGTCGCTCTCCAGCGCACGCGCGACGAACGTCGCCTCGGCGCCCAGGGCCAGCGACACCGGGTTGAACGGGGTGTCGACGGAGCCGACCGGGGTGGACTTGGTGACCTGCCCGACCTTGGAGGTGGGGGAGTACTGGCCCTTGGTGAGACCGTAGATCTGGTTGTTGAACAGCAGGATCGTCATGTTGACATTGCGCCGCAGGGCGTGGATCAGGTGGTTGCCGCCGATCGACAGGGCGTCGCCGTCGCCGGTCACGACCCAGACCGAGAGGTCCTGGCGGCTGGTGGCCAGACCCGTCGCGATGGCCGGGGCCCGGCCGTGGATCGAGTGCATGCCGTAGGTGTCGAGGTAGTACGGGAAGCGGCTGGAGCAGCCGATGCCGGAGACGAAGACGATGTTCTCGCGCTTCAGCCCCAGCTCGGGCAGGAAGGACTGCACCGCGGCGAGGATGACGTAGTCGCCACAACCCGGGCACCAGCGCACCTCCTGGTCGGAGGTGAAGTCGCGCTTGGTCTGCTTGGTGGCGTCGTCGGGGAGGGTGGGGACCGAGCGCAGGCCGCTGACCGGCATCCCGATGTCGACAGTGGTCACGAGAGCTCCTCGAGGGTGGTGGAGATGACGTCGGCGAGCTCGACCGTGGAGAACGGCAGGCCGCGCACCGACGTGTGCGAGCGGACGTCGACGAGGAACTCGGCGCGCAGCAGCATCGCGAGCTGACCGAGGTTCATCTCGGGCACGACGACGCGGTCGTAGGCGCGCAGCACCTCGCCGAGGTTGTTCGGGAACGGGTTGAGGTGGCCGAGGTGGGCGCGGGCGACCGCGTGGCCGGCGTTGCGCACGACGCGGGTCGCGGCCGCGATCGGTCCGTAGGTGGAGCCCCAACCGAGCACGAGGATGCGGGCCGCGCCGCTCGGGTCGTCGACCTCGAGGTCGGGCACGCGGATGCCGTCGACCTTGGCTTGGCGCAGGCGGGTCATCTTGTCGTGGTTGTCGGGGTCGTAGCTGATGTTGCCGGTGACGTCCTCCTTCTCGATGCCGCCGATGCGGTGCTCCAGGCCCGAGGTGCCGGGCACCGCCCACGGGCGGGCGAGCGTCTGCTCGTCGCGCAGGAACGGGTGGAAGGTCGGCGCGCCCTTGGGGTCGGTGCCGTTGGGGGCGCTCGCGAACTCGACGCGCAGGTCGGGCAGCTCGTCGACCCCGGGGACCGACCACGGCTCAGAGCCGTTGGCGAGGTAGCCGTCGGACAGCAGGAAGACCGGGGTGCGGTAGGTCGTGGCGATGCGCACGGCATCCATGGCCGCGCGGAAGCAGTCGGCAGGGGTCAGCGGCGCCACGATCGGCACGGGGGACTCGCCGTTGCGGCCGAACATCGCCTGCAGCAGGTCGGCCTGCTCGGTCTTGGTGGGCAGGCCGGTGGAGGGGCCGCCTCGCTGCACGTCGACGATGACCAGGGGCAGCTCGAGGGAGACGGCCAGGCCGATCGACTCGGACTTCAGGGCGACGCCGGGCCCGCTCGTTGTCGTGACGCCGATGGCGCCGCCGAAGCTGGCGCCCAGGGCGATGCCGATGCCGGCGATCTCGTCCTCGGCCTGCAGGGTGGTGACGTCGTGCCGCTTGAGGGCCGCTAGGGCGTGCAGGATGTCGGACGCCGGGGTGATCGGGTAGGAGCCGAGCACGAGCGGGAGCCCGGCGCGGTGGGCCGCGGCGACCAGGCCCAGCGCGAGTGCGGTGTTGCCGGTGATGTTGCGGTAGGTGCCGGGCGGCATCTGCGCCGGGGGGACGACGTAGGACGAGGTGAAGTCCTCGGTGGTCTCGCCGTAGTTCCAGCCGGCGCGCAGGGCGGCGAGGTTGGCCTGGAGGATGTCGGGGCGGGCGCCGAACTTCTTGGTGAGGAAGGCCTCGGTGCCGGTGGTGGGGCGGGTGTACATCCACGACAGCAGGCCCAGGGCGAACATGTTCTTCGCCCGCTCCTTCTCCTTGCGGGTCAGGCCCGGGAAGCCGGCCAGGGCCTCGACGGTGATGCTCGTGAGCGCAACGGGGTGCACGTGGAAGGAGTCGAGGGTGCCGTCGTCGACGGGGCTGGTGCTGTAGCCGACCTTCGCGAGGTTGCGGTTGGTGAACTCGTCGGTGTTGACGATGATCGTCGCGCCCCGGGGCACGTCGCCGAGGTTGGCCCGCAGGGCCGCCGGGTTCATCGCCACGAGCACGTCGGGGGCGTCACCGGGGGTCAGTACGTCGTGGTCGGCGAAGTGCAGCTGGAAGCTGCTCACGCCCGGGAGGGTGCCCTGGGGTGCGCGGATCTCGGCGGGGAAGTTGGGGAGCGTCGACAGGTCGTTGCCCATGACCGCGGTGTCGCTCGTGAAGCGGTCTCCGGTGAGCTGCATCCCGTCGCCTGAGTCGCCGGCGAAACGGATCACCACGTGGTCGAGCGTGTGGACGGTCCTGCTGCTCACTGTTCACCCTGGTCGGTCGGCGAAAGATCGTGGAGTGCTGTGCCAGCCGTTCCTGCCGTGGGCGCAGCGTCATCCATCGTACGTCGCCGGGGCAACCTGTTCACTGGTGACGACGGCCTGTGTGCGCAGGTGGGAGGTCGTTCGCGACCCGGGGGGCGTTCGGTACCGCGGCCTGGCCGAGCGGGGGACCCCCTCCTTGGCCGGCTTCGGCTCACCCTGCGACGTCCGCGTCCGTGGCGTGTTCGCGGTGCACCACCTGAGGTCATAGCAGAGGTCAGAAGGGCGGGTCGTCGGGCGTCTCGCGGGGGTGGCGGCCGTTGCGGCCGGTGCGGTGGCGGGGGTCGCGTGCCCAGCTCGTGCCGAGGTCCCAGTGTGCTTGGTCGGGGCGGGTGGTGCCGGGCTCGTGGAGGTCGACGCGTAGTCGTCCTGTGCCGGGGGTGCGTGGGACGTGGCGGAGCTCGGCCGCGCGAACGTGGTCCTTCAGGGTGAGGGCCGCTTGGTGGTGTTCGAGGGTGAACTCGAGGGCGCTGTAGGGGTCGGCGGGGCTGGCTCCGTGCGCCGTGTTGTCGTGCGCTGTGTTGTCGTTGTTCTCGCTCGTGCTGTGCACGTCGACGGGTTCGGCGTGTGGGGGATGTGTGCCACCGGGCCGCGGTGCTGTCGCCGTGAGCGCGCTGGCCGCGGTGAGCGTGGGGGCCGCGGTGAGCGTGGGGGCGGGGCCGGACGCGTCGCTGGGAAAGGT
>JBBQWX010000064.1:0-22549 GCA_038210185.1 Actinomycetales bacterium | reverse complement strand
GGGCACCCCCTCGATGACTGATATTTCGGCGCCGTGGCACTGGTCCATGTACACGACCGGGCGACCGAGTCGGTCCGCGAGTCGCCGGCGGTTCTCGGCGACGGCATCCGGGGCGTCGTCGACGTGGGCGCCGAGGTTGAGGCCGGCCCAGCGGCCGGTGCTCACGCCGGCCGAACGGTCGGTGACGGCCCGGACGACACCGGAGCGGTCCTCACGCCAGGCGAACACACCCCCACCGTACGTCCGGACGGCTCCGCCCCCGAAAAATCCCAAGATAACGACGAGGGGCGGGCCGGGAGAACCGGCCCGCCCCCGCTGCACGACGTGGACTACTTGAGGAAGTCCGGGACGTCGAGGTCGTCGTTCTCGTCGAAGGTGACCGTGCGCGGCGGAGCGGGCTGCTGCGCGCGCACGGGCTCGACGGGGTGGTCGCGGTGCTCGGTGACCACCGAGGCGTCCTGGTCGGCCACGACCGGTGCGGGCCGCTGGGCCGGCGCGGGCGGGGCCACGGGGGCCGGGGCTGCGACCGGCGCCGGCGCCGACCGGCCCTGGATGGTGCCGAGCGCCCGGTTGTCGACCCGGTGCTGCGGAGCGCCGCCGTCGAACCCGGCGGCGATGACGGTCACCCGCACCTCGTCGCCGAGGGCGTCGTCGATGACCGCACCGAAGATGATGTTGGCCTCGGGGTGGGCCGCCTCCTGCACCAGTCGGGCCGCCTCGTTGATCTCGAACAGCCCCAGGTCGCTGCCGCCCTGGATGGAGAGCAGCACGCCGTGAGCGCCGTCGATGCTCGCCTCGAGCAGCGGGCTGGAGATCGCCAGCTCGGCGGCCTGGACGGCACGGTCCTCGCCGCGGGCCGACCCGATGCCCATGAGCGCGGACCCGGCTCCCTGCATGACCGACTTCACGTCGGCGAAGTCGAGGTTGATCAGGCCCGGCGTGGTGAGCAGGTCGGTGAGGCCCTGCACACCGGAGAGCAGCACCTGGTCGGCGCTGCGGAACGCGTCGAGCATCGAGACGCCGCGGTCGCTGATCGACAGCAGCCGGTCGTTCGGGATGACGATGAGGGTGTCGACCTCCTCGCGCAGCTGCGCGATGCCGGTCTCGGCCTGGTTCGCCCGCCGGCGCCCCTCGAAGGTGAACGGCCGCGTCACGACGCCGATGGTCAGGGCGCCCAGGCCCCTCGCGATCCGCGCCACGACCGGGGCACCGCCGGTGCCCGTGCCACCCCCCTCACCGGCGGTGACGAAGACCATGTCGGCCCCCTTGAGGACCTCCTCGATCTCCTCGGAGTGGTCCTCTGCGGCGCGCTTGCCGACCTCGGGGTCGGCGCCGGCGCCGAGCCCTCGGGTGAGCTCACGTCCGATGTCGAGCTTGACGTCGGCGTCGCTCATCAGCAGGGCCTGGGCATCGGTGTTGACCGCGATGAACTCGACCCCCTTGAGGCCGACCTCGATCATCCGGTTGATGGCGTTGACACCGCCGCCGCCGATGCCGACGACCTTGATGACGGCGAGGTAGTTCTGGGGTGCTGCCACGATGCGGCCTTCCATTGGAATCACTCGCGCCCTCGGGTTCCCGGGGCGAAAGTCGGGCGGTCTGGTTGTCGTTCTGTGTCTGTCGTTCTGTGTCCCGAAACCCTCAACGTCTAGTTGACAGTCACGGTCTGCCTCACGGTTCGATGGGATGACGCTAGGTCGGCCCGGGAGGTCAGGCAAAGAGGCGGAGGGCGTGTCGCGACATCCCCTGGGGAAATCCTGCCATGGGACGCGCCAAGGGCCACACCCGCCCCACCAGTCACTCTGGTCCCACGAGGTGCGGCGGTCAGCGGGTGACGGGAGTGTTCGGTGCACTGACGTCGAGAACCTTGGCCGACGTCCTGAGCAGCGCCGTGAGGATCGCGACCTTTCGAGCCGAGTCCTCGCCACTGCCCCACACGACGGTGCGCGGGCCGAGCGTGAAGGTGATCAGGTTCGCGCTGCTCACCTTGATGCCGGAGACCTTCGCCCCGAGGTCGGCTGGCAGGGCCTCGAGCAGTGCCAGGGAGGACTGCAGCGCCTCGCGGGTGGTGCCCTCGGCGCCGGTGGCCGTGACCACCGGAACGCCCTTGGGGACCGCCCGCACGGTGCCGAAGCTGACCCCCTCCGCATCCACGACCTCCAGTCGACCTTGAGGGTTTCGGACGACCAGGGCAGCGCTGCGCGGCACGACCTCGACGGTGAGGGTGCCGGGCCAGGACCGGCGCACCGACACCTCGGCGATCGTCACCCGCTCGCGCACCCTGGCCCCGACCGCCTCGGTGTCGACCCGGGCCAGGGGCGTGCCGGTGGGCACGTCGACGAGGTCGACGACCGCGGCTGCCTCGGTACCGCCGGCACCGGTGACCTCGATGTCGTCCACGCCGAGCCAGCTGCTCCAGCCGAGGACCCACACCACGAAGCCCAGGACCGCGGCGACGAGCGTCATCAGGAGCGCACGCCGCCAGGGGCGCCGCCTGTTGGACAGGGCACGCTTGCGGAAGCGGTTGGCCGAGGAGGCCCCGGCGTGCTCGTCGACGTGGCGACGGGTGGTGCCCAGGCTCATCGGGTCTTCCCTCCGGTGCGGGCCTTGAGGGCCTCGAGGACGAGTGGGGCCAGGGCCGTGACGTCGCCGGCCCCGACCGTCACGACGAGGTCGCCCGGCCGCGCCGCCCCGACGACGGCCGCGACGGCCTCCTCCCGGGTGCAGCCGACCAGCACGCTGCGCTCCCCCGGCAGGTCGCCCAGCGGGTCGCCGACGAGCGCGGAGGCGACGCCGTCGACGGGCTGCTCGCGCGCACCGTAGACGTCGAGGAGCACCACCTGGTCGGCCGGGGCCAGCGCGCGGGCGAACTCCTCGGCGAAGTCGCGGGTGCGGGAGTACAGGTGCGGCTGGAACACCACCCGCAACGAGCCGTTCCCGGCTCGACGGACGATCTCGGATGCCGTACCGACGACCGCCGCGACCTTGGCCGGGTTGTGCGCGTAGTCGTCGACGACGGTGACCCCGTCGACCTCGCCCCGCACCTCGAACCGGCGGCGCGCGCCGCCGAAGCCCGCCAGGCCTGCGAGCACGGCATCCGGGTCGGCATCGAGCCCGACCACGGCGGCGAGGTAGGCGGCGCAGGCGTCCATGACGTTGTGCCTGCCCGGCACCGTGAGCTCGAGCAGCCGCTCGACACCGCCGTGCGCGAACACCGACCGGGTGCCCAGGCCGGCTGACGTGGTCTCGCCGACCCGCAGGTCGGCACCCTCGGCGTACCCGTAGGTGAGCACCGGACGACCCGCGGCCCGGGCCGCGTCGGCCAGCCGCCGCGAGCCCGGGTCGTCGTGGCAGGCCACGAGCAGGCCACCCGAGGGAAGCGAGTCGACGAAGGTCGCGTAGGCCGCCTCGACCGCCCGCGGGGTGCCGTAGAAGTCGAGGTGGTCGGGCTGCACGTTGGTGACGACCGCGATGTCCGGGCGGTAGGCGAGGAAGGAGCCGTCGCTCTCGTCGGCCTCGACCACGAAGGCCGGTCCGGAGCCGAGCGCGGCGTTCGTGCCGAGCTGGGCGATCTCCCCGCCGCACGCGAACGACGGGTCCGCCCCGGCCTCGACGAGCGCGACGGCGAGCATCGAGGTGGTGGTGGTCTTGCCGTTGGCACCGGCCACCGCGACGCGCCGGGCCGCGCCCATGAGCGAGGCCAGCGCCTGTGACCGGTGCAGCACGCGCAGGCCCGCGGCCCGGGCGGCACCGAGCTCGACGTTGTCGTCGCGCACGGCGGACGACACGACGACCGTGTCCACATCGACGAGGTGCGCTGCGTCGTGGCCGAGGTGGACACGGGCTCCGCTCTCGCGCAACGACTGCAGCGTCGGGCTGTCAGCGGCGTCGGACCCGCTGACCGGCAGGCCTCGGGCGAGCAGCAGTCGGGCGACGGCCGACATCCCCGCACCGCCGATCGCGATGAGGTGCACCCGCCCCAGCATCTCCAACGGCACCACCGGCGCGGTGACGTCGTAGCGCGGTTCGGGGCCGGTCACGGTCGAGGCCCTCTCGCCGCTGCGACGACGAGGTCGGCGAGCAGCTCGTCGCCACCGCGCTCGCCCACGGAGCAGGCCGCTGCGGCCATCGTCGCCAGTCGCGCCTCGTCGAGGACGAGAGGGCGGATCACGTCGCCCACCCACTGGGAGGTGACGGCGTCGTCGTCGACGAGCAGCCCGCCGCCCGCGGCGACGACCGCCGCTGCGTTGAGCCGTTGTTCGCCGTTGCCGATCGGGAGCGGCACGTAGACGGCGGGCAGACCGACGGCGGTCAGCTCGCACACCGTGTTGGCCCCCGAGCGCGCCACGACGACATCGACCGCGGCGTAGGCGAGGTCCATCCGGTCGCAGTACTCCAGCACCACGTAGGGCTCGCCGGCCACCGGCCCGGCGACGAACCCCTTGCCGGTGCCGGCGACGTGCAGCACCTGCACCCCACCGGCGGACAGCACGGCCGCGGCCCCGGCGAAGGCCTCGTTGAGCCGCTGCGCCCCCAGGGAGCCACCCGTGACGAGCACCGTCGGTGCGTCGGTCAGCCCGAACCGGGCCCGCGCCTCGGCGCGGCGGGCGGAGCGGTCGAGGGTCGCGATCTCGCGCCGCAACGGCATCCCCGTGACGGTGGCGCGGGGCAGTCGGGTGCCGGGGAAGGTGACACCGACTCCGGCGGCGAACCGGGCCCCGAGCCGGTTGGCCAGCCCGGGACGGGCGTTCTGCTCGTGGACGACGATCGGGATGCCCCGGCGCCGAGCAGCCAGGTAGGCCGGGGTGGCGACGTAGCCGCCGAAGCCGACCACGACGTCGGCACCGGTGCTGTCGATGGCGTCCTCGGCAGCGCGCACGGCGCGCCGCAGGTTGGCCGGCAACCGCAGCAGGTCGCCGGAGGGCCGCCGGGGGAACGGCACCTTGGGCACCTCGATCAGGGGGTAGCCGCGTTCGGGCACGAGCCGCGCCTCGAGGCCGGCGGCGGTGCCCAGGGCCGTGACCACGACGCCGGGGTCGCGGCGCCGAAGGCAGTCGGCCAGGGCCAGCAACGGCGAGACGTGACCAGCCGTGCCACCGCCCGCGAGGAGCACCGACCGGGGTCCCCCCGAGGTCATGAGGGCGTCCGGCGCGTCCGGCGCGTCCGGCGCGTGCCGGCGACGCCGGGGATCACCGCGAGCGAGCGGCGCAGCGCCGAGGGGCGCGCCGACAACGCCTCGGCACAACCGGGTTCGGCGCGCGCGAAGGACAGCAGGATGCCGAGCGCGAACAGGCTCGTGACGAGTGAGGACCCGCCCGAGGACACCAGTGGCAGCGGCACCCCGATGACCGGGAGCAGGCCGATGACCGCCCCGATGTTGATCAGCGCCTGGACGACCAGCCAGGTCATGATGCCGGCGGTCGCGATGCGCACGAAGAGATCGCCGGTGCGGGTGACCAGGCGGTAGCAGGCCAGGGCCAGCCCGGCGAAGAGCAGGAGGATGGCGATGGTGCCGGGCAGCCCGAGCTCCTCGCCGATGATCGCGAAGATGAAGTCGTTGTGCGGCTCGGAGAGCAGCAGCCACTTCTCGCGGCTCGCACCCAGGCCCAGACCGAACCACCCGCCGTCGGCGAGGGCGTAGCGACCGTGGATCGGCTGGCGGGCCGCCCCGAACTCGTTGGTGTCGCGGCCCAGCCACACGTCGAAGCGGTCGAGCCGGTTCTTGCTGGTCACGACGAACGCCAGGGCCATCGCGACGAACGGGATGCCAGCGAAGGCGAACCACCGCAACGGGATTCCTGCGGCGAACAGCACCCCCGCAACGATCGCTCCCAGGATGAGCACCGTGCCGAGGTCGTGGCCGAGGGCGACCGCGCCGATGCTGAAGGCCGCCAGGGGCACGAGGTAGGGCACCACGACGTGGCTGAAGGCGTGCAGGTGCTTTCGTTTCGCGGCCAGGATGAGCGCGCCGGTGAGGACCAGCCCGACCTTCATGATCTCCGAGGGCTGCACGGTGACCGGCCCGATGCGGATCCAGTTCTGGTTGCCTCCGGCGGCGTGGCCCAGGGGGCTGAGCACGAGCAGCTGGAGCAGGAACCCGACCACGAGGATCGGCAGCGCCAGGCGCTTCCAGACCCCGGTCCGCAACCGTGAGGCGATGACCAGCACCACGGCACCCAGGGCCGCGAACATGGCCTGGCTGAGGAAGATCGTGTAGGCCGAGCGCCCCTTCGTCGCGTCGATGGACACGATCGCCGACGCCGACAGCACCATGATCAGCCCGAAGGCGACCAGGGCCACCGTCACGCAGACGAGGAGGTAGTAGGTGGTGACCGGGGAGTCGAAGCGGGCGAGCCAGCCACCCAGGCGGCTGGTGTCGCGGCTGCTCGCGCGGGCCGGTGCCGTCGCGCTGCTCACTCGCTACTCCCCCGCGGCGAGCCGGTGCACCGCCGCGACGAAGGCGTCACCGCGCGCGCCGTAGTCGGCGAACATGTCCATGGACGCCGCAGCGGGGGCGAGCAGGACGACGTCGCCCTCGCGTGCGAGCGCACGAGCCTCCTCCACCACCAGGTCCATGGCACCAGTGTCCGTGCGGTCGAGGTCGACGACCGGGACATCCGGTGCGTGTCGGGCCAGTGCCTCGGCGATCCTGCCCCGGTCGCGGCCGAGGAGCACCACACCACGCAGCCGGTCGGCGGCGCCGGCGACGAGGTCGTCGACGTCGGCCCCCTTGAGCAGGCCGCCGGCCACCCACACGACGTGCTCGTAGGCGGCGAGGCTGGCTCGGGCGGCGTGCGGGTTGGTGGCCTTGGAGTCGTCGACCCAGCGGATGCCGTCGACCGTGGCCACCTCGGCGATGCGGTGCGGCTCGGGGACGAACGCGCGCAGCCCGGCGCGTACCGCCCCGGCCGGCACCCCGTGGGCCCGTGCCAAGGACGCGGCGGCCAGGGCGTTGGCGACCAGGTGCGGTGCGGGCGGCGGCCCGTCACCGCGCAGGTCGTCGAGCGTGGCGAGTTCGGCGGCGGAGGTGGCGCGCTGCTCGACGAAGGCCCGGTCGGCGAGCACGTCGTCGACCAGGCCGACCTCGCAGAGCCCGGGGACTCCCAGGGTGAACCCGACCGCGCGGCACCCCTCCTGCACCTCGGCGTCCTCGACGAGGCGACGCGTGCGCTCGTCCTGCACGTTGTAGACGCAGGCGACCTCGGTGTTGGCGTAGACCTTGCCCTTGGCCGCGGCGTACTCGTCGAGCGAGCCGTGCCAGTCGACGTGGTCGGGGGCGACGTTCAGGCAGGCCGAGGCCCGCGGTGCCAGCGAGTGCGACCAGTGCAGCTGGAAGCTCGAGAGCTCGACCGCGATGACGTCGTAGGGCTGGGGGTCCATCACGGCCTCGAGCACCGGCGTTCCGACGTTGCCGGCGCTGCAGGCCCGCAGCCCCGCGGCGCGCAGGATCGACGCCAGCATCTGCACGGTCGTCGTCTTGCCGTTGGTGCCGGTGACGGTGAGCCATGGCGCCGCCCCCTCGCTGGGGCGCAGCCGCCACGCGAGCTCGACCTCGCCCCACACGGGGATGCCGGCCGCGGCGGCCGCGGCCAGTAGCGGCTGGTCCGGGCGCCAGCCGGGTGAGGTGACGACGAGGTCGACCGGGGCATCGGGGAGGACGGCGACGGCATCCGGGCCGTGGAGCAGACGGGCCCCGAGGATGTCGAGGATGCGCGCCCGTTCCCACATCACCGAACCGTCGGCCGGCTCCGCGCCGTCGACGACGGTGACCTCGGCGCCACGCTCGAGCAGCGCGTCGGCCGCGGCGAAGCCGCTCACCCCGAGGCCCGCGACCAGCACGCGCAGACCCGCCCAGCCGGCCTCACGGGAGGTGAGCCCAGCGACCCGGTCGGTGGCTCCGCCGCTCATCCGGCGCCCACGACCCACTCGGCGTAGAACAACCCGAGGCCGAGCGCGACGAACAGACCGGCGATGATCCAGAACCGGATGACGATCGTCACCTCCTGCCACCCCAGCAGCTCGAAGTGGTGCTGCAGCGGTGCCATGCGGAACACCCGTCTGCCGGTGGTCTTGAAGCTGGCGACCTGGATGATGACCGAGAGCGTGATCGTGACGAACAGGCCGCCCAGGATCACGACGAGCAGCTCGGTGCGGGTGAGGATCGCGAGCCCGGCGAGGGCGCCGCCGAGGGCCAGCGAGCCCGTGTCGCCCATGAAGATCTTGGCCGGTGAGGCGTTCCACCACAAGAAGCCGAAGCACGCACCCATCCCGCAGGCCGCCACGATCGCCAGGTCGTGCGGGTCGCGCACCTCGTAGCACTTGATGCCCGGGTTCCACTGACAGTTCTGGTTGAACTGCCAGATGCTGATCAGCACGTAGGCCGCGAAGACCATGACCGAGGCGCCCGTGGCCAGGCCGTCGAGGCCGTCGGTGAGGTTCACGCCGTTGGAGGTGCCCGCGACGATGATGTTGGCCCAGATGACGAAGAGGATCACGCCGACCAGCGGCCCCGTGAACGCGAGGTCGAGCGCCGTGTCGCGCACGAACGACACCGACGTGGAGGCCGGCGTGCGGAAGGAGCTGCTGGGGAACTGCAGGGCGAGGATCGCGAAGATCACCGCCACCAGGGTCTGGCCGGCCAGCTTCTCGCCGGTGCGCAGGCCCAGGCTGCGCTGCTTGCTGATCTTGATGAAGTCGTCGAGGAAGCCGACGAAGCCCAGACCCGTCATGAGGAACAGCACGAGCAGGCCGCTGATGGTGGGGCCCTGGCCGGTGACCAGGTGCGCGATCGCGTAGGCCACCAGCGAGCTGCCGACGATGACCGCGCCGCCCATCGTCGGAGTGCCGCGCTTGGTGTGGTGCGAGGTGGGGCCGTCGTCGCGGATGAACTGGCCGTAGCCCTTGCGCACGAGCCAGCGGATGTACATCGGGGTGCCGAAGAGGGCGATGACGAGCGACACGACGGCCGCGATGAGCACAGCCTTCACGTCAGCTCCTCCCCACGTCGGGCCACTCGGTCACCGAGCAACCGTAGACCGGCGTCGCGGCTGGACTTGAACAGCACCACGTCACCGCCGGCGAGCTCGGCGTCGAGCAGGGCGGCAGCGGTGTCGGCGTCCGGCACCTCCCTGACCCGGGTGCTGCCCGCGCCGGATGCCGTCGCCTCCTCGCGCGCCCCGGCAGCCAGGGCCGCAGCGGCGGCACCCACCACGACGAGCTCGTCGACTCCCCTGGTGACCACCTCGACGCCCACCTCGGCGTGCAGGGCATCGGACTCCTCGCCGAGCTCGAGCATCGTGCCGAGAACGGCCCAGGTACGGCGCCCCTCCCCCATCCGCTCCAGTGCGGTGAGGGCGGCCCGCATCGAGTCGGGGTTGGCGTTGTAGGCGTCGTTGACGACGGTGACCCCGTCGGCACGCTCGACGACCTCCATCCGCCACCGGCTGACCGGCCGCGCCGACTCCAGTGCGGCGCAGACGGACTCGAGCGACATGCCGAGCTCGACCGCCACGGCGACCACCGCCAGCGCGTTGCCGACGTGGTGGCTCCCGACGAGGCCGAGACGCACATCCCGACCGCCCTGCGCGGTGGTGAGGGTGAAGGACGCGCGGCCGCCGGCATCGAGGGCGACGTCGGTGGCACGCACGTCGGCGTCCTCGGCCTCCCCGACGAGCACGACCCGGGCCGTGGTGGCTGCTGCCATCGCCCGCACCGCGGGGTCGTCGGCGTTGAGCACGGCCAGCCCGTCGGGCGGCAGTGCCGCGACCAGCTCGGACTTGGCGGTGGCAATGGCCGCTCGGGAACCGAACTCGCCGACGTGGGCGGTGCCCACGTTGAGGACCACCCCGACGCTCGGGGGCGCCATCCGGGCGAGGTACTCGACGTGGCCGATGCCTCGCGAGCCCATCTCGACGACGAGGAAGCGCGTGTCGGCGGTCACCCGGCAGACGGTGAGCGGCACCCCCACCTCGGAGTTGTAGGAGCCTTCCGGAGCGACCGTCGGGCCGGCCGTGGCCAGCACCGTGCCGAGCAGGTCCTTGGTACTCGTCTTGCCCGACGACCCGGTGATGCCGACGACGGCCAGGTCCGGGGAGCGGCGCACGACCTCGCGGGCCAGGGCCGCGAAGGCATCCTGGGTGTCGGCCACGACGACGCACGGCACACCCCCGACCGGGCGCGTCACGAGCGCCCCGACCGCCCCGCGCTCGACCGCGGCCGCGACGAAGTCGTGGCCGTCGGCGTGCTCACCACTGCGCGCGACGAACAGTCCACCGGGGCCGGACTCGCGCGAGTCCGTGACCACCGGGCCGTCGACGACGACGACATCCGGGTCGACGCCGTCCGGCACGACGACCGAGCCCCCGGTCACCTGCGCGACCTCGGGAAGCGACAGCGGGATCACGCAGCTCCCTCCCCGGCCGCCAGGCGCAGCGCCTGCGCGAGCTCGTCGCGGTCGTCGAAGGGGTGCACGACCCCGCCCACGTCCTGCCCGCTCTCGTGGCCCTTGCCGACGACGGCCACCGTGGCGGCAGATCCCTCAGCCCAGACGGCGTCGACGGCGGCGCGGATCGCGGCCCGGCGCTCGCCCACGACGAGCACCTCGACGTGGCGGCCTCCCGACCGCACGGCCTGGACGCCCTCCAGGATCGCGGCACGGATGGCGGCGGGGTCCTCCGAGCGTGGGTTGTCGTCGGTGACGACCACGAGGTCGGCGATCTCGGCAGCGGCCACCCCCATCGCGTGCCGCTTGTCGCGGTCGCGGTCGCCACCTGCGCCGCTGACGACCACCAGGCTCCCGGGCGTCGTCGGGCGCAGCGCTCCCAGCGCGGCCCGGATCGCCTCCGGCGTGTGGGCGTAGTCGACGACGGCGCGCGGCGCCTCCACTCCCCCCGGAACCGCCACGGCCTCCATCCGGCCCGGTACGTGCGGGTCGGTGAGCACGGCCTCGCCGACGGAACCGGCATCCTCGCCGAGCAGCACGAGCGCCGCCGCCGCCATGGCCGTGTTGGTGACGTTGAAGTCGCCAGGAAGCCTGGACCTCAGGTGCAGGTCGACCCCGGGGCCGGTGAGCAGGAACGACGCGGGGTCGGCGCCGTCGACTCCGATGTGCCAGTCGGCGTCGGCCGCGACGCCGATGGTGCTGACCGGGATGGCGGAGTGCTCGACCAGGCGGCGGCCCCACTCGTCGTCGACGCAGACCAGGCCCTGTCGGGCTCGCTCCGTGGTGAACAGTGAGGCCTTGGCCGCGAAGTAGGCGTCCATGTCGTGGTGGAAGTCGAGGTGGTCCTGGGAGAGGTTGGTGAAGAGCGCGACGTCGTAGACCACGCCGTCGACGCGGTGCTGCGCCAGGGCGTGGCTGGACACCTCCATGACACAGGTGTCCAGCCCGCGCTCGGCCATCACCGCGAGCACGGCGTGCAGCTCGGGTGCCTCGGGGGTGGTGCGCACGCTGTCCAGCCGGTCCTCCCCGATCCGGGTCTCGACCGTGCCGATCAGGCCGGGAAGGCGCCCGAGCGCGGTCAGTGCGGAGTGCACGAGGTAGGCCGTCGTCGTCTTGCCGTTGGTGCCGGTGATGCCGACCAGGCGCAGCCCCAGGTGCTCGGTGCCGAGCACGTGCGCCGAGACCGCTCCGAGCACCGCCCGAGGCTGCTCGACGACGACGGCCGGCAGCGCGACGAGCCCCGCGGCGGACATCCGTCCCACGCCCGCACGGTCGGTCAGCACGGCGACGGCGCCGGCGGATGCGGCTTGGCCGGCGAAGTCGGCGCCGTGGGCGTGGGCGCCGGGGAGGGCGGCGTAGAGGTCACCGGGGAGCACGGCCCGCGAGTCGAGGGTCACCCCGGTCACAGCCACCTCGGATGCCGGGTCGTCGGCGCCCACGAGGGCGGCGAGGTCGCGGATCGGGCTGCTGCGGAGCTGGGTGGGGCGGGGGACGGCCACGTCGGACGACCCTACCGGGCGCTGCGCTCGTGACCGTTGCGCAGAACGGTGGGGTCGGCCAGCGCCTCCTTCGCAGTGACCTTGAAGGTGACCTCGGGCGCCTTCTTGCCGGTGGGCGGGATCTTCAGCTCCTGCAGCGCGTAGGTCGTGACGTCCTTGAAGACCGGGCCCGAGACGTAGCCGCCGAAGAACGGGTAGGTCGGCTTCTGGATGATGACGGCGACCACGATCTGCGGGTCGTCGGCCGGCGCGTACCCGATGAAGCTGGCGGTGCGCCCGCTGTAGCGCTTGACCTTGGCGTCGTAGTAGTCGGCGGTGCCGGTCTTGCCGGCAATGCGGTAGCCCGGGATCTGCGCCTCCTCGGCGGTGCCGTCGGGGCTGACGACGCCCTCGAGCATCCGGGAGACGTCGGAGGCGGTCCGGTGCGAGACGACCCGGGTCGAGGCCGACTTCGGGGCGGGCGTCACGGTGCCGTCGGCCGCGGTGACGCTGTCGACGAGCCGGGGTGCGAGGCGAACCCCGTCGTTGGCGATGGTCTGGAACACCGACGCGGCCTGGATGGCAGTGACCGAGATGCCCTGCCCGAAAGCCACCGTGGCCTTCGTGGTGCCGCTCCACTGGCTCGAGGGCCAGAGCAGGCCGCGGGACTCCCCCGGGAACCCGCTTCCTGACGTGGAGCCGAGCCCGAACTTGTGGAAGTAGGACTCCAGGGCCTTCGGCTGCAGCGTCTCGCTCACCAGGATGGTGCCGATGTTGCTCGACTCGGCGAGGGTCCCTGCGACGGTGCGGTAGAGCGTCGGGTGCTCGTGGCTGTCCTTGAAGTTGGCGTCATAGCGCCGCAACCGGTTCGGGATGACGACCGGCGTCGACGGCGTGACGGTGCCCTCCTCGAGCGCGGCGGACATCGTCATGATCTTCGAGGTCGACCCGGGCTCGAAGACGTCGGAGAAGGCCACGTTGCTCAGCTGGGCCCCCTTCTTGCCGACGTCGGCGTTGGGGTCGAACGACGGGTACGACGCGACGGCGAGCAGGTTGCCGTTCTTGACGTTCTGGATGACCACGGTTCCGGAGGCCGCCTTGGTCTCCTTGATCCGCTGCGCCAGCGCGTTCTGGGCGTACCACTGCAGGCTCGAGTTCACCGTGAGGGTGGCGTCGTTGCCGTCGACGGCTGGAACGAGCGAGCTCTCGCCGACCGGGATGATCGTGCCGTCGCGGCCCTGCTCGAAGGTCCGCTTCCCCGGCGTGCCGACGAGGTGCTTCTCCATCATCAGCTCGACCCCGCCACCGGGGTTGCCGTCTCCGGTCATGTAACCGACGAGGGCGGCCGTCGTCGTGCCCTGGGGGTAGGTGCGCTGCGAGCGCGTCTCGCGACGGTCACGGTTGATGCCGGGGATGCGCAGCTCGGAGATGCTGTTCCAGGTCAGCGGCGTGACGTCGCGGCTGAGGATGCGGTAGCGGCTGGTCCCTGTGAGCTCGGGCACCAGCTCCGACACCGTGGTGTCGAGCAGGGGGGCGAGCTTGGTCGCCGCCTGCAGCACGGCATCCGCCGATGTGGCGGGCTGGCAGGTGTCCTTGCGGGTGGTGTAGGTGCACACGGCCTGCTGGTCGACGACGACGACCTCGCGCACGACGCTCGAGGCCAGCACGGTGCCGTCGGACGCAAGCACCTGGCCCCGCATCGCAGGGATGATCTGGGCGGCCTCGCGCTTGAGCTGGGCCTCCTGGGCGACGGCCGTGGCGTCGAAGCCCTGGATGCGCACGAGCTGGGCGCCGAAGATGCTGAGCACGAACAGGCTGGCGACGGTGAGGAACCGCATGCGACGACGCGGGTTGCCGGCGGGGGCTCCACCCCCGGCGGCGGTGGCGCGTCGCCCGGACCCGCCTGCTCCGCCACCTCGACCGCGACCTCGACCGCGCGCCGGGTCGGCGGGTCGGCGCGCGCCGGGCCCGGGCCGGGCACTCGCCGGGCGTCCACCAGCGGGACGACCACCAGACGCGCGACCACTGGCGGGGCGTCCGCCGGCGGCGCGTCCACCAGCGACCCGACCACCTGACGCGCGACCACCGGCGCCGCGACCACCGGCAGGGCGACCGCCGGCCGGTGTGCTGCCGGTGGCGCGGGCGGTGCTCGGTGCTGGGACCGAGGGCGGTCGCTTGCGCCCCGCGGGCGGTGGCGTCCTGCGCTGGGTCACGGGCTCTCCGTCGCTGTCGGGTCGGTGGTGGGTGCGGTCAGTTCGTGGGCGCCGGGTCGGCGACCGGGGGCTTGGTCGACGTCGGGGTCGGCACCTTCGCCTTCGACTTCGCCTCGAGCGGCGGCGTCGGCCTGGCCTCGTTCGCCGCGGGCGCGCTGGGCGTCGTGGCGGCGGGTCTGGTCGGCACGTCGATGCTCCTCGTGGGGGCCGTGGGCTCGGTCACCACGCTAAAGGTGCTGTCCTGCTTGGCCTTCTTCGCCACGCCGAGCACCTTGCCGTCCGAGAGCCGCAGGAACGCCGGTGTCTCCGCCGGCACCATCCCGAGCTCGCGGGCCCGCTTCGCCAGCGGGCCCGGGCCCGAGAGCCGGTCGATGGCGTGCCGCAGGGAGTCCTGGGTGTCGGTCAGCTCGTCGGAGCGGTGCTGGAGGCCGCGCATCGTGTACGAACCCTTGGCCATGGCCGTGTTGAGCACGAGCACCGCGACGAACCCCCCGAGCAGGAGGGTGACGCACAGTGCGAGGAACACGCCGTTCCCTCGCATCTCGGGCGGCGAGACCACCTTGAGCTGGCGCGGCGGGGTCGCGGCGCGACGTGGGGTGCTGCGCGGCAGCGGCCGCACCGGGGCGAGCTGGCTCATGCTTCAGGCTCCATTCGGGAAGGGAAGTCGTTCGGCGGCGCGCAGGCGGGCCGAGGCGGACCGCGGGTTGGTGTGCTGCTCGTGCTCGTCGGGAACCTCGGCCCCACGGGTGAGCGGGCGCAGGTAGGCGGCGTGCTCGGGCAGCTCGACCGGCATCCCGTGCGGGGTGCGGCTGTGGGCGCCGACCGCGAACGCCTGCTTGGTGATGCGGTCCTCGAGCGAGTGGTAGGAGAGCACCGCGATCCGGCCTCCGGGGGCGAGCACCTCGATGGCCGAGGAGACCGCTCGTTGCCAGACCTCGAGCTCGGCGTTCACCTCGATGCGCAGGGCCTGGAAGGTGCGCTTGGCCGGGTGGCCGCCGCTGCGCTGCGAGGCCATGGGCACGGCGCCGCGCAGCACCTCGACGAGGCGGGCCGAGCCGGTGAACGGCTCCTTCTCGCGCTCGCGCAGGATGGCCGACGCGATCCGGCCGGCGAAGCGCTCCTCGCCGTACGTCTTCAGGATCCGGGCCAGGTCGCCGTGGCTGTAGGTGTTGAGCACGTCGGCCGCGGTGATGCCGCTCGACTGGTCCATCCGCATGTCGAGCGGGGCGTCGTGCCGGTAGGCGAAGCCCCGCTCCGGCTCGTCGAGCTGCAGCGAGGAGACGCCGAGGTCGAACAGGATGCCCAGCGCGGTGCCCTCGGCCTGCTCGGCGAGCACCGTGGCGATCTCGTCGTAGACGGCGTGAACGGCGACGAAGCGGTTCCCGAAGCGGGCCAGGCGCGCCTCGGACAGCACGAGGGCCTCCTCGTCGCGGTCCAGGCCGATGACCCGGGCCACCGGGCAGCGCTCGAGGATCGCCTCGGCGTGGCCGCCCATGCCGAGCGTGCCGTCGACACAGACCGCGCCCTCACCCTGCAATGCCGGCTCCAGGAGGTCGACCACCCGGTCGCGCAGCACGGGAACGTGCCGTTCGGCGGCGTCTCCTGGGCTGCTCATCGGTGTCCTCCGGTCGGTGGTGCGGTGCGGGGGTCTGGCGGTGGTGGGGGTCTGGCGGTGGTGGGGGTCTGGCGGTGGCGGGGGTGTGCTCGGGCGGCTACCGGTCGACCCGGCGGCTGGTCCCCATCCGATCTGGGCCCGGCACGGGGGAAGTCGCGTCGGGAGTCAGGTCGGCTGGAGGCCGGCAGTCGGGTCGTCAGTGGCGGGTAGTCAGTGGCGGGTCGGCAGTGGTGGGTCGGCAGTGGTGGGTCGTCAGTGGGAAGTCGTCGCTAGGGAAGTCGTCGCTGGGTTGGCCAAGGTTGCGGTCTGCAGGTGTGGGCCTGGGTGGTGGCTCACAGCCCCGGGACCACCTCCTCGGAGTCGACGGAGTACGACGAGTAGGCGGGCATGACCTCGGCCAGGTAGGCGTCCCAGGCGGCGGAGTCCCACAGCTCGAGCCGGGTGCCGTTACCGATGACGGTGCACTCCTTGTCGAGGTGCGCGTACGCGCGCAGCGCCGCCGGGATGGTGACCCGGCCCTGCTTGTCGGGGGTGTCGGGGTGGGCGCTGGCCCGGAAGACGCGCACGAAGTCGCGCACCTGGCGCGAGGAGCCCGGCGCGGACTGCATCAGCGTGGAGATGCGGTGGAACTCGGCCGTGGGAAAGACGTACAGACACCCCTCCTGGCCCGTGGTCACCACGAGGCCGGCCGCGAGGGCGGCGCGAAAGCGTGCCGGCAGGAAGAGCCTCCCCTTGTCGTCCAGCCGGGGCGTGTGAGTGCCGAGGAACTCGTCCACGAGCGCACCCTCCTCGACCCTTCGACCCGTCCGGCTGCACCGGTTTCCACCACTTTACTCCACTCATGCGCCGAACGGGCCCAAGCCAGCCCCGACAAGCGGCCATCCGTTGATGAACTTGCAGTTCAACAGCTGTGGTGCGAAGTGGAGGAGATCTCACCTTCTCGCGCGGCACGGCGGCCTCCGAGCCCGATAGGGCTCCGATCTGCGCGGGTGCGCACGATTGCCGGCGCTGGCAGCGCCCGGAACGGCCGCCGTGGAGCCGAGTGGGGGGCCCGCCCGAGACGCGACAGGTGGGCGGACGCGCACACGCACGTCACGACCCGGCATCCGAACCTTCGCGGACCACCCACAACCCGGCATCCGAACCTTCGCGGACCTCCCACAACCCGGCATCCGTGAGGCAAGATCGAGGGCACCCCGGGCCCCGACCGACCGTTGGGTGGGGTACCGACGAGAAAGGGATGGGCCGTGAGCGAGCTCGAGAACCGCCGACGTGCACTGCCGGAGACCGACCAGGCCGACCCTTCCCTTGGTGCCTCGCTCGACCAGGTGCTGCAGGTCTCCGCATCGCTGGCCGCCGCCATGAACTCGGTCATCGAGGGCAAGCAGGCCGTCGTGCGCACCGCCATCACCGTGCTGCTCGCCGAGGGCCACCTGCTCGTCGAGGACGTCCCCGGCGTCGGTAAGACGCTGCTCGCGAAGACCCTTGCCCGCTCGATCGACTGCTCCGTGCGGCGCGTGCAGTTCACCCCGGACCTGCTGCCCAGTGACATCACCGGGGTCTCGGTGTTCAACCAGGACGTGCGTGACTTCGAGTTCCGGCCGGGCGCGATCTTCGCCAACATCGTGGTGGGGGACGAGATCAACCGGGCCTCGCCCAAGACCCAGAGCGCGCTGCTGGAGTCCATGGAGGAGGCCCAGGTCACCGTCGACGGCAGGACCTACGGGCTGCCGCGGCCGTTCATGGTGATGGCGACCCAGAACCCCATCGAGATGGAGGGCACCTACCCGCTGCCGGAGGCGCAGCGCGACCGCTTCATGGCTCGGATCTCGATGGGATACCCCTCGGCCCGCTCCGAGCTCGACATGCTCGAGCTGCACGGTGGGGCGTCGCCCCTGGAGAGCCTCCAGCCGGTCACCGACGCCGCGACCGTGGCGTCGATGGTGGCTGCGGTGCGTGAGGTGCACGCCTCCCAGTCGGTGCGTCAGTACATCGTCGACCTCACCCACGCGACCCGGTCGAGCTCGGCGCTGCGTCTGGGCGCCTCTCCGCGCGCCACGTTGCACCTGCTGCGCGCGTCGCGCGCCCATGCCGCCCTCGCCGGCCGCGACCACGTGCTGCCCGACGACGTGCAACAGGTGGCCGTGCCGGTGCTGGCCCACCGGCTCATCCCCACCGGCGAGACGCAGATGGCGCGCCGCACCACCGCCGACGTGGTGGGCGACCTGCTGCAGCGCGTCCGGGTCCCCTCCCCCACCCGCTGACCCTCGTGCACCAGCTACGACGCTCCCTGACCACGCGTGGTGCGGCCTTCGCCGGCTGCGGCCTGGTGCTGGTCGCGGCCGGCATCGTGCTGGGGCAGCAGGACGTCACCCGGGTCGGCATCCTCCTGCTCGCGCTGACCGCGACAGCCCTCGTGCTGGTCCGTCGGCACGGGTTGAACCTCGATGTCGTGCGCACGGCGACCCCGTCCCGGGTCGCCATCGACCAGCGGGCCGTGGTCACCGTGCGGATCCGCAACATCGAGCCCTCGCCCTCGCCGGTGGTCATGGCCGAGGAGTCCATCGACTACGCGCTGGGCGACCGGCCGCGGTTCGTGCTCCCCGCGCTGCGCCCCGGTGACGTGCAGGAGGTGCAGTACACCGTGCGTTCGCACACCCGGGGGGTGCACCGCATCGGACCGCTGGGGGTGCGGGTGCGTGACCCGTTCGGCCTGACCCTGCGCACGGCGGCGGTGAGCGGTGACGCGGAGATCGTCGTGCTGCCGCGGGTCGTGCCGCTCCCGCACGGGCGCTCGCTCGGCAGCGGCATCGGCGCGGAGGGGTCGGTCCCGCACATGGTCGCCCTGCACGGCGAGGACGACCAGACCGTGCGCGAGTACCGCGACGGCGACGACCTGCGCCGCATCCACTGGCCCGCGACCGCACGCACCGGCGAGCTGATGGTGCGCCAGGAGGACCGCCCGGCGAAGCGTCGGGCCGTGGTCGTGCTCGACACCCGCGAGGTCGGGCACGCCGGCGGAGGCCGCAGCAGCTCGCTCGAGTGGTGCGTCACCACCGCCGCGTCCGTCACCGCCCACGTCGTGGACTCCGGATATGCCGTGCACCTGCTCACCGCGGACCCGCGCTCGGACACCGGAGTCCACCACGCCGAGACCCTCGCCGAGGGGTTGGAGACGTTGGCCCGGGTCGGCCTGGGGCCCGAGGACAGCCTCCGGGCGGTGCTCCACGCCGCCAACGCCCTGACCTCCCAGGGGGGCCTGGTCGTCTACGTCGGCGGGCCCCTCGGCGACGATGACGCCCGCACCCTCGCGGCGCTGCGCCAGCCGGGTTCCGCGGGTGCCGCCATGGTGGTCGACCCCGGGGCGTTCGCCGGCCACAGCCGCAAGGGCACCGCCGGTGCGGACCGCGCCGACACCACCCTCGCGATGCTGCAGTCCTCGGGGTGGATGTCGACCGCCGTCGACGCGCGCACGACCCCGGCGCTGGCCTGGTCGGCCGTCGTCGGCGGTCAGGTGGTGGGGGCCCGATGAACCGCGTCCGGCCCGTCGAGGCCCTGATCGCCGGCCTCGCGACGTTGGCGATCGCCCTGCCGCTGACGACGCTCTTCACGCCGTCCTCGTGGTTGCGGCCGAGTGTGCTGCTCGTCGCCGTCGTCGCCCTCACGGGCATGGGCTTGCGCCGCATCACCGCGAACCGGCCCCTGGTGGTCATCGGGCAGGTCGCCCTGTTCCTCCACGCTGCGGCACTGCTCCACGGAACCGGGCACCTGTTCCAGGGCGTGGTGCCGACGCCCGAGACCGGTCGCGCGTTCGGCATCCTGCTGCAGGAGGCCCAGGCGACCGTCACGAACTACACCGCTCCCGCCCCGTCCAACCGCGCCACCATCCTGGCCATCAGCCTGCTCATCGGGCTCACCGCCGTGGCGGTCGACGCGATCGGGGTGACGTACCGCAGCCCGGCCCTGGCCGGCATCCCGCTGCTCTCGGCGTTCCTCGCGTCGGCGACCAACTCCGGCGACGGGCTGGGCGCCTGGTATGCCGTGCCCGCAGCCCTCGCCTGGCTCGCCCTGGTCGGGCGGCAGGGCGTGACGTCGTTGCGGGCGTGGGCCACCGCCGCACCCCACTCGTCCTCCGGGGCGCTGGCCGACCCGACGACGGCCTTCGCGACGCTGGGCCGGGCCGTCGGTGTCGGTGCGCTCGCCGCCGCTGTCGTGCTGCCCGGGTTGATCCCGCACCTGCCGACCACGTTCCTCGCCGACGGCCTGGGTCGCAGCGCCGACGCACGCGGCGGCTCGGGGTCCGACGTGCGGCTCGCCTCCAGCGTCGACATCGCGCGCGACCTCGGCAGCAGGTCGACCGACCCGGTGTTCCGCTACCGCAGCACGTCCGACCGGCTCGAGCCGCTGCGGGTCGGCATCCTCGACGACTACCGCGGCGGGCGGTGGCAGTCCAGCGCCGACTTCACCTTCGTGCCCGTCGACGGGCAGATCCCCGGCCCGATCGCCGGGCCCGAGGTGCCCCGCCGGGTGGAGCGGATCTCAGTGGTCGACAACGGGATCGGGGTGCCGCAGGTGGCGCTGCCCGCCGGTGCCGTGGGCACGCCGTTCCCGGCGGGCTCGTGGAACATGACCGTGCAGGGGCTCGTGCAGCTCACCGCGCCGGTCGGGTCGTACACCGCCGAGTTCGTCGAGCTCGACCCCGAGGACTCGCAGTTCACCACCGACCTCGACAACCCCCAGGGCGACGGGAACGTGCTCGACGTCGACCCGCGGGCCGAGACCGAGGTGCGCGCCGTGCTCGAGGAGATCACCGACGACGGGGACTCGCCCATCGAGATCGCCCGGGCCATCCAGGCCCACCTGCGCGGGTCCCAGTTCACCTACTCCCTCGAGCTCGCCGACCAGGCCGCCGACGGCGACCTGTCCGAGGAACCGCTGGCCCGCTTCCTGGAGACCAAGCGCGGCTACTGCGTGCAGTTCACCTCGGCGATGGTCATGATCGCTCGCGCGGCCGGCATCCCGGCACGGATGGCGGTCGGGTTCCTGCCCGGCACCATCGACGGCGACGACCGGGTCGTCCGCGTCTCCGACGCCCACGCCTGGCCCGAGCTGTACTTCCCGCGGCTGGGCTGGGTGCGCTTCGAACCCACCCCCGGCACGCGCAGCGGCGTCGCCCCGGAGTACAGCCTGGTGCCCACCGACACCGGCGCGTCGTCGAGTGCCGGCCCGACCAGCTCGTCGTCGTCCACCGCGTCGGCCTCGCCGTCGGCCGGCCTGTCGCGCGACGTGACCGACGACCCCGAGGGCGACCTGACCGGCACCACCGGCGGCGGGGTCGTTCGGTTCGTCTCCCAGCAGTCCGGCACCATGCTCGTCGTGCTCCTGGTGCTGCTGGTCGCTGGCGTGGTGCCGTTCGGTGCCTGGGTGTCACGCCGGCGGGCGCGGCGGACCGCCCGCGACGAGGCCGAGCTGATCGAGGCGGAGTGGCAGTCGCTGCTGCTGCGCCTGCAGGACATCGGGTTCGTGGCCCCCGAGGGAGCGACGCCGCGGCAGGCCTCCCGCCGGATCGGGCACGACGCCTACCTCACTCCCGACGAGAGCGATGCGCTCGGTCGCGTCGTGACCACGCTGGAGCGGGCTCGCTACGCGCGCCCGGGTGCCGAGCTCGCCGACGTCTCCGACGATGCCCGCACCGTGTGGCGGGGGGCGCTCTCCCGGCGTCGGCGCACCGACCAGGCACGGGCGCTGCTCCTGCCCGAGGAGGGGAAGCAGCAGTGGCGTCGCCTCGGCCGCAGCCTGCTCTTCTGGCGACGACCCGGCCCGGACCTCCCTCCGGACGAATGACCGGGCCCGCCACCCCAGCACGCTCCGAGTCGGGTGCCCGAACGGCTGCCCTGGCAACCACCTGAGCACCCAACTCGGGCGCGACCGCGGGCTGCGAGTGACAGACGCCGGATGCCGTGCCCCCCTGTCGGGCGGCACGGCATCCGGCGTGGCTGGGGTGGGGCCGGTCAGTCCAGATAGTCGCGCAGGGCCTGGCTGCGGCTGGGGTGGCGCAGCTTGCTCATCGTCTTCGACTCGATCTGACGGATCCGCTCGCGGGTGACGCCGTAGACCTTGCCGATCTCGTCGAGGGTCTTGGGCTGGCCGTCGGTGAGACCGAACCGCATCGAGACAACGCCGGCCTCGCGCTCGGAGAGGGTGTCGAGCACGCTGTGCAGCTGTTCCTGAAGGAGCGTGAAGCTGACCGCGTCGGCCGGCACCACTGCCTCGGAGTCCTCGATGAGGTCACCGAACTCGCTGTCGCCGTCCTCGCCGAGCGGGGTGTGCAGCGAGATGGGCTCGCGGCCGTACTTCTGCACCTCGACGACCTTCTCGGGGGTCATGTCGAGCTCCTTGGCGAGCTCCTCCGGGGTGGGCTCGCGCCCGAGGTCCTGCAGCATCTGGCGCTGCACGCGGGCCAGCTTGTTGATGACCTCCACCATGTGCACGGGGATGCGGATGGTGCGGGCCTGGTCGGCCATCGCCCGGGTGATGGCCTGACGGATCCACCACGTGGCATAGGTGGAGAACTTGTAGCCCTTGGTGTAGTCGAACTTCTCGACCGCGCGGATCAGGCCGAGGTTGCCCTCTTGGATGAGGTCGAGGAAGAGCATGCCGCGACCGGTGTAGCGCTTGGCCAGTGACACGACCAGGCGCAGGTTTGCCTCCAGCAGGTGGTTCTTGGCCCGCTCACCGTCGCGACGGATCCAGTTCAGATCCCGCCGCATCTGCGTCGGTAGCTTGTCACCGGCCTCGGAGA
>JBBQWX010000063.1:0-22629 GCA_038210185.1 Actinomycetales bacterium | reverse complement strand
CTGCTGGCGCACCGCCGACGGCGCCGAAACCTTCGCAGCTCTCCGCAGCTACGTCTCCACCGTCCGCAAGAACAGCATGGGCGTCCTGGACGCCCTGACCAACCTCCTCGCCGGCGACCCCTGGCTACCAGCCACGACCTGGCCAGCCCGGCCCGGCCCACCTGAGTAGTTACACGGAATCACGCAATCAATGGCTGCATCTCGACAAGAGCAGCCGCTCAGGCCAGGCCGAGGTCCTCGAGGCCGAACACGTGCCGGTACTCGAACCCGGCCTCGGTGAACTTCTCGGCCGCGCCCGTCGCGCGGTCGGCGATCGTGGCGACCGCCACGACGGTGGCACCGGCCTCCTGGGCCGCCCACGCGGCATCCAGCGGCGACGCACCCGTAGTGGAGGTGTCCTCGACCACGAGCACCCGCCGGCCCCGGATCGACGGTCCCTCGATGCGCTGCTGGAGCCCGTGCGCCTTGCCGGCCTTGCGCACGACGAAGGCGTCGAGGCGGCCGGCGGCGGCTGCTGCGGCGTGCAGCATCGACGTCGCGACGGGGTCGGCGCCCAGGGTCAGCCCGCCCACGGCGTCGAAGTCGAGGTCGGCCACGAGGTCGAGCATGACCCGGCCCACGAGCGGAGCCGCCTCGCCGTCGAGGGTGATGCGGCGCAGGTCGACGTAGTAGTCGGCCTCCCGGCCGGAGGACAGCGTCACCCGGGCGTGGACGATCGCCTTGGCGCGGACGATCTGGAGCAGGCGGGCGCGGTCTGCGGCGATGTCGGTCACGCGCCTAGGGTAGGCCGTGGCGAGAGCGGGTCAGCGGCGCGGCCCACCGGGCGGACGCCGGTTCGGGTGCAGGAACACCGACAGGTCGCCGGCGTCACCGGGGACGGCGCGCTGCTCGAACCACCGCTGGTGGTGGTCGGGGTCCGGGGGCGGCTCGGGACGCGGCGGCGGGTCACACCCGTCCCAGACGTCGATGCCGGCGCGCAGCATCACGCCGATCGGGCTGCCCACGACGGCGCGGGCCAGGTCGTCGCGCAGGTCGGCCGGCAACCCCTCGAGGAGGATTCGAGGGCTGCGCCGCTCGGCCAGCACGACGAGTCGGGCGAGGGCGTGGACGTCGTCGCGGCCCAGCCGGGTGCCGGCGAGGAGGAGCCGCTGGAGCTCGGCCAGGCAGCGGGTTCGGGCGTGCGGGCCGAGAGTCCAGAAGGCGTGCCGGTGAGCCGTCTCCTGCCAGTCGCAGGAGGCGGTGCGCAGGAGGTGGCGGTACTCGTGCAGCACCTCAGGCTCGGCGCCCGGGACCATCCCAGAAGAGTAGGCCCGGGCGCCGACGCTGGCGTGGGACGTCTCGCCCGTGCGACCTGCGGTGTCACCTCCCGCCGGCGGCCTCGGCGAGCTGCTCGGCGGCGGCGGCGAGGGCCTCCTGCATCTCCGGGGCGTGGTCGTACTGCTCGACGAGCCCGGCGGCGGCGAGGGCCGCCCCGGCGAAGACCAGCCCCTCGTCCCAGCCCCTCGGCGGCTTGGGCCGTGGCCACTTGCCCGGCCAGCCGGTGCCGCACCAGTCGTCGATCTCGGCACGCAGCACCCCGGCGCCCTCGCCGGCACCCTTGCCGCCGACGATGATGATCGCCGACACCAGGACGTTCTCGAACAGCTGCGCGCCGACCACCGCCTCGTGCGGGGGCAGCGGCTGCGGGTTGAGGGCCACGGCGTCGATGCGACGGTTCACGACGTGGGCGAACGCCGGGCCGTGGGGGACGATCCAGTCCCAGGCCTCCGGCGGGATCTTGACGAACTTCGACAGAATCTTCCAGTTGACCGCGGCCATGGCACCTGCTCCTTCGTGGGCGGCCCGCGCCTGCCGCGGGTCACTCGCAAGGAGGCGGCCGGGCCTTCCCCTGATACCGGCCGCCGGCAGCGTGGCGCCGTCCGCTCAGGCCCGTCGGCGGAAGCGGTCGAGCCAGCGCAGGGCACTGCCGCGCACCAGCGGGCGCGGGAGCGCGCGCACCCCGGCCGTCACCACCTTCCACTGCGCCCCGGGCACCGACACGACCTTGCCGCGGGCGACGTCGGACAGCGCCTGCTGTACCACGTCGTCGGCGTCGAGCCACAGCGGCTGCGGCAGGGCCGAGACGCCGATGTCCGCCCGGGCGTGGAACTCGGTACGGGTGAACCCCGGGCAGAGCACCGTCGCGGTGACGCCGGTACCCGCCAGCTCGCTCGCGAGGCCCTCGGTGAAGACGGTCACGAAAGCCTTCTCCGCCGAGTAGGTGCCGTTGGCGATGAAGGAGGCCACCGACGAGACGTTGAGGATGGCGCCCCGACCCCGCTCGCGCATCGCGCGCCCCGCGGCGTGGCAGGTGAGCAGGACGGCCCGGACCATGACGTCGAGCCCGGCCTCCTCGGCGGCGAGGTCGTTGTCGAGGAACGAGCGCTTCAGGCCGAAGCCGGCGTTGTTGACGAGCAGGTCCACGGGCCGCACCCCGTCCGCGACACGGGCACAGACCCGCCCGGTGGCCTCGCGGTCGGACAGGTCGGCGACGAGCACCTCCACAGCGACACCGTGGCGCCGCCGCAGCTCGGTGGCGAGCTCCTCGAGACGGGCCCGGTCGCGGGCGACGAGCACGAGGTCGTTGCCCTCGCGGGCGAGGCGTTCTGCGAAGGCGCGGCCGATGCCGGCGGAGGCGCCCGTGACGAGTGCGGTGCTCATGGTGGGGGACTGTATGCCGCGGACCTGCGACCCGGGTCGACGCCGTACCCGTGGGTAGGGTGACCCCGTGCGCCTCGCCACCTGGAACGTCAACTCGATCCGCTCCCGCATCGACCGTGTCGAGGCGTGGCTGGGCCGCACCGACGTCGACGTCCTGCTGGTGCAGGAGACCAAGGCCAAGGACGAGCAGTTCCCCTACGACCGCACCCGGGCGCTCGGCTACGAGGTGGCCCACCACGGCACGAACCAGTGGAACGGGGTAGCGATCCTGTCCCGGGTCGGCCTCGACGACGTGCAGGTGGGCTTCGACGGCGACCCCGGGTGGGGCACGCCGCGGGCCGCGGAGGCACGCTCGATCGGGGCGACCTGCGCCGGCATCCGGCTGTGGTCGGTCTACGTGCCCAACGGCCGCGCGCTCGACGACCCGCACATGGCGTACAAGCTCGACTGGCTGGCACGGCTGCGCGAGCGGGCGAGCGCGTGGGCCGCCGACGGCACCCCGGTGGCGCTGTGCGGCGACTGGAACATCGCGCCGCAGGACGACGACGTCTGGTCGATGGAGTACTACGTCGACAAGAGCCACGTCTCGCCGGGCGAGCGGGCCGCCTTCAACGCCTTCCTGGATGCCGGGTTCGTCGACGTCGTGCGCCCCCACACCCCCGGCCCGGGCGTCTTCACCTACTGGGACTACCAGCGCCTGGCCTTCCAGAAACGACGAGGCATGCGCATCGACTTCGTGCTCGGCTCACCGACATTCGCGTCGCGAGTAGTGGGGGCGGCGATCGACCGTGAGGAACGCAAGGGCACCGGCGCCAGCGACCACGCGCCCGTCGTCGTGCAGCTCGAGGACTGACCACGGATGCCGTAACGCACCGGCGCCGCAGCCCTCACCCCCCCCCGCGGGCCGGGTCGCGGACGGGGCGGTTCGTCATCGGTGCGGGTGCGCGAGGGCCGGGCTCGGCTGCTGCTCGGGGGGCCGCCTGCGCTACGGGCGCGTGGCCGCGCGAGGCGGTCGGGCCCGGTGTCACGCTCATCCAGCACCTGGCTGCCGACCGTGGGGCGGTGGTTCCTCGCCCTCCGGGGCCACGACGAGCCTGAGGCACTCGCCCACCGACACCGCCAGGGACCCGGTCGGCGACCTGCTCAACGGCGGCTGAGGATGCCGCTGGCGTAGGCGGCCTGCCCCACGTGCTGGGTGCAGTCGTCGACGACGCTCACCAGTCGCACGGCGAGGGTGACCGGGGGGTCCCAGTGCTCGTCGACGACCCTGTCGAGGTCGGCGTCGGTCACCGCGCGCACGGCATCCGTGGCGGCGTCGAAGGCGGCGTCGAGGTAGCCGCGAAGTTGCTCGGTGGACGCCTGCACCGCGAGCACCTCGTCGAAGCTCATGCCGTAGCCGTGGGCCTGGGCCGGCACCGGCAGCGCCATCCGTTCGCGCCAGCCGCCCGCCTCCCAGACCGCGTCGCGCCCGAACGCGGCGGCGACCTGCTCGTCGACCCCGCGCGTGAGGTGCCAGACCAGCCAGGCGACGGTGTTGGTACCGGGGGCCGGCGGGGTGGCCAGGAGGTCCTCGGGAGTGTCGCGGAGCACCCGGTGCGCGGCCTCGCGCACGCGGTCCAGCGAGTCGAGCAGGAGGTCAGCGGAGGTGGCCATGGCAGCGACGCTACCCCGCGGAGCCGGCGACCACGGCCGCGTAGCCGGACGAGGTCACGCTGCGGCGCGACGGACCCGGCCGGGCGTCTGGCCGGTGATCCTGGCGAACGCGCGGCTGAAGGCGGCCTCGGACCCGTAACCCAAGGCAGAGGCGACGACGGACACCAACGACCCGCCTAGCAGCAGCTCCCGGGCTCGGCGCATCCGCGCGAGCGCCACGTAGGTCATCGGCGGCATGCCGACGACCGCAGTGAACCGCGCCGCGAACGAGGAGCGCGACATCGTGGCGAGGCCGGCCAGCCGGGCCGGCGTCCACTCGTGCCCGGGGTCGCGGTGCACGGCCGCGATGGCCGGCCCGAGCCGGGGATCGCGCAGGGCCGCCAGCCATCCACTGGCGGCGCCCGGCTCGTCCGTCAGCCAGGCGCGGACCGTCTGGATCACGAGCACGTCGGCGAGTCGGGTTGCCACGGCGTCGCCCCCGGGCCGGGGTCGCGCAGCTCGTCCGCGAGCAGCGCGAGGAGCGACGCCATCATGGGATGCCGAGCCGAGTCGACCCGGACGATCGGCGGAAGGACCGCGAGGAGGTCGTGGACGGCGGGAGCGTCGAACGCGACCACCCCGCACCACATCGCCAGGCGCTCCTCGTCGTCCTGGTCGCCGAGGCGCAGGATCGAGAACGAGTCGGCGAGCATCGTCTGGGGAAGCTCGTCGGCCCGGCCTACGGTGGGAGCGCCAGGAGCGGTCGAGACCCGGTGCCCGATGCCCCGCGGCACGAGCACGCCGACCTCGTCGAGAGCGGCGCCCATCGGCACGACACGGTCTCGGCCTCCGGATGAGGGCAGCCAGAGCCGGGCTCGGCCAGGTGCCGGGGGCGCGGCCCCACCGTCCCGGTCCGGGCCTGGTCACAGCCCGAAGGTGGTCACGTGCTCCCCGGCCCTGCGCCGCACGCCGAGGGCGAGCGAGGCGACCGCACCGAGGCCGGCCGCCACCGCCGCACCCCGGAAGACCCACGCCACCTGCAGCACCGCGGCGTCCTTGAGCGCGTCGGTGTCGGTGGGGTCGGGCAGGGTGGCGACCACGCCGTAGTACTGGTGCAGGCCGATCGCGGTCAGCAGGGCGACCCCGACCACCATCCCCACCATCCGGGCGACCACGACCAACGCGGATGCCGTGCCGTGCGCGTCGTCGGCGGCCTCCGCGAGCGCGGCGTCGTTCACCGGCGCGAGGGCCAGCCCGATGCCGAGGCCGGTCAGGGCCAGCACGAGCGTGGACGAGGTCTGGTCGAGCGAGCCCCTACCCCAGGTGCTCATCAGGGCGAGCCCCACCGCAGCGAGAGCCAGGCCGCCACCCGCGACCACGCCGTTGCCCAGACGGCGCAGCGCCCACCCGCCCGCGACCGCGCCGACCGGCACGGCCACGAGGAAGCGCACGAGCACCAGGGCGGCCTCGGTCTGGCTCGAGGTGTGCACGATGCGGGCCAGCAGCGGCACGTCGACGACCACCGCGACGAGCGCGACCCCGACGAGCAGCGAGACCACCAGTGCCCAGACGAGCCGGCCGTGCACGAGCCCGCGGGGCACGAGAGGTGACGGCGAGCGGCGGTGGTGCACGGCATAACCGGCGGCGAGCAGGGCTGCGACGGGGAGCAGGGCGAAGCCGAGTGGCCCGACGACCTCGGTCGCCGGCTCGGAGGCGGCGAAGGTGAGCACCACGCAGCCCAGCGCTCCGCCGAGCAGCACGGCACCGAGCAGGTCGGCCCGGCGCAGCAGCGACCAGGCGCCCCGGCCCCCGACGGTGAGGGCGGCGAGGAGGAACACCGCGGCGACGACCCCGATGGGCGTGGCCAGCCGTGAGGTCGCGTCGCCGAGGGGCACGAACGGCAGCCCGAGCGAGACGCTGGTGACCAGGGCGTCGGGGGCGGCCAGGGCGAGCGTTCCCGCCGTGGCGGCCAGCACCGACAGCACCACGACGACCGGCCGCGGCCGAGGCACCTGGCCACCGCCCGTCACGACGACCGCCCCAGCCAGCAGCACGCCGAGCAGGGCGTTGAGCCAGAAGATCGCTCGCCACTCGGCGACCACCAGCACGAGCGCACCGAGCACCGGCCCGAGCACCGAGCCGAGCTCCTGCACCGCCCCCACCACGCCGAGCGGCACACCGCGACGGTCGGCAGGCCACAGCTGCGCGACGATCGCGAGCGTGGCGGGCACCAGGCCGCCACCACCGACGCCCTGCACCACCCGGCCGGCGACGAGCACCGGCAGGTCGGTGGCCAGGGCCGTGATCACCGAGCCGACGACGAAGACGCCGAGACAGGCGAGCAGCACCCGCTGCCGGTCGACCAGGTCGCAGACCCTCCCGATCAGGGGGAGCACGGCGACGTAGCCGAGCAGGAACCCGGAGATGATCGGGGTCGCCCGCTGCAGCGCGTCGATGCCGACGCCCACCCCGCGCATCATGTCGGTGAGGGCCAGCACGACGACGTAGGTGTCGGCGGCGGCCAGGGAGACGGCGATCGCGGCCGTCGTGAGCAGCGGCCTAGGGGCGGGTGATCTCAACGGGGACGCCGTAGTCGGTGAGCACGAGCAGGTAGGTCGCCTGGACCCCGGGGAAGAACGGCCCCTTCAGGGTCGCGGTGCGTAGCTGGTCGGAGTCGGTGAGGCCGTAGCTGACCTCGAAGGTGCCGGTGCCGTCACCGAGGTGGAACAGGTCCTCGACGGTGGAGCCGGGCAGGGTGCCGCTGATCTTGGTCAGGACCTCCTTGCCGGAACGGGTCTGGCCGTCGCCCTTGGGGTCGGCGGTCTGCGGCAGGAGGGCGGAGATGCCGGTCGCGGGGTCGAAGAACATCGCCGGGTTCGGCGCGTTGATCGTGTCGAGGTCGGTCTCCTTGTAGTCCGGCGTGAAGAACTTCAGGTAGGCCGTGTTCCCGATCGCGATGACGTCGATGGTCCCCGCGAGACCCTTGATGGTGCCGGTGATCGTGCCCTGGAACTTCGGCTCGGTCACGTCGATGACCCCGCCTCCCTTGGCGGCGGTCACGCCGTTCTCGCGGGGCGGCACGTCGGTGCTCGACAGGTCGAGCTGCACGCTCCCGGCGGCGTCGAAGGCGGTCTTGGCGGCGGCGAGCTGCTCGGCAGGGGTCTGCTCCGGGGGCGCGTCCACATTCCCCGAGCAGCCGCCGAGGAGGACGGCGAGCCCGACCGACAACGGGCCCACGGCGACGAGCAGGGCGGAGGGGCGGCGCATGGCGGCCACCCTAACCGGACCCGGCTCGGGCTCAGCGCAGGAGGAGGCCGGCTTCACCGAGGTCGACCGTGACGGTGTCGCCGTCGCGGACGTCGCCCGCCAGCAGCGCCCGGGCGAGCCGGTCGCCGATCTCGCGCTGCACGAGCCGGCGCAGCGGCCGGGCGCCGTAGGCCGGGTCGTGGCCCTGCTCGGCGAGCCAGGCCTTGGCCGGGTCGGTCACCTCGAGGGTGATCCGGCGGTCGCGCAGCCTCGTCGACAGGGCTCGCACCTGCAGGTCGACGATGCGGGCCAGCTCGCCGGTCGACAACGGGTCGAAGACGACGACCTCGTCGAGCCGGTTGAGGAACTCGGGCTTGAACGCCTGGCGCACCGCGGCCATCACGGCCTCACGCTTGGCCCCCGGCTCGAGCAGCGGGTCGACGAGGTACTGCGAACCGAGGTTCGAGGTCATCACCAGGATGACGTTGCGGAAGTCGACCGTGCGTCCCTGCCCGTCGGTGAGCCGGCCGTCGTCGAGCACCTGCAGCAGGATGTCGAAGGTCTGGGGGTGGGCCTTCTCGACCTCGTCGAGCAGCACCACCGAGTAGGGCCGCCGGCGCACCGCCTCGGTGAGCTGACCGCCCTCCTCGTAGCCCACGTAGCCGGGCGGCGCCCCGATGAGCCGCGCGACCGCGTGCCGCTCGGAGTACTCCGACATGTCGATGCGCACCATGGCCCGCTCGTCGTCGAAGAGGAAGTCGGCGAGCGACTTGGCGAGCTCGGTCTTGCCGACACCCGTGGGGCCGAGGAACAGGAACGACCCGGTCGGGCGGTCGGGGTCGGCGACGCCGGCCCGGGAGCGGCGCACGGCATCCGACACCGCGCGCACCGCCTCGGCCTGGCCGATGAGACGGGCGCCGATCAGCGACTCCATCGCGAGCAGCTTCTCGGTCTCCCCCTGGAGCAGGCGGCCGGCCGGGATGCCGGTCCACGCCGAGATGACCTCGGCGATGTCGTCGGCCCCGACCCGCTCCTTGACCATGAGGTCGGCGGATGCCGTGGCCGACTCCGCCTGTTGGGCGACGTCGAGCTCGGCCTCGAGAGAGGGGATCTCGCCGTAGAGCAGGCGGGAGGCGCCCTCGTAGGCGCCCTCGCGCTGCAGCCGGTCGGCCTGGGTGCGCAGGTCGTCGAGGCGGGCCTTGAGGTCACCGACCCGGTTCAGCCCGGACTTCTCGGACTCCCAGCGGGCGGTGAGCGCGGCGAGCTCCTCGGCCTTGTCCGCGAGGTCGGCGCGCAGCCGGCCGAGACGCTCCACGGATGCCGCGTCGGTCTCCTTCGCGAGGTGCAGCTCCTCCATCTTCAGCCGGTCGACGGCGCGGCGCAGCACGTCGATCTCGACCGGGCTGGAGTCGATCTCCATCCGCAGCCGCGACGCCGCCTCGTCGACCAGGTCGATCGCCTTGTCGGGGAGCTGGCGGCCGGAGATGTAGCGGTCGGAGAGCGAGGCGGCGGCGACGAGCGCGCTGTCCTCGATCTCGACCTTGTGGTGCGCCTCGTAGCGCTCCTTGAGACCACGCAGGATGGCGATGGTGTCCTCAACGGACGGCTCGCCGACGAAGACCTGCTGGAAGCGGCGCTCGAGAGCAGGGTCCTTCTCGACGTGCTCGCGGAACTCGTCGAGGGTGGTGGCACCCACGAGGCGCAGCTCACCGCGGGCGAGCATGGGCTTGAGCATGTTGCTGGCGTCCATGGCCGACTCGCCGGTCGCGCCGGCGCCCACGACGGTGTGCAGCTCGTCGAGGAAGGTGACGACCTGGCCATCGGAGGCCTTGATCTCCTCGAGCACGGCCTTGAGCCGCTCCTCGAACTCGCCGCGGTACTTCGCGCCGGCCACCATGGCCCCGAGGTCGAGGGCGATGAGCCGCTTGCCACGTAGTGACTCCGGCACGTCGCCGTCGACCATGCGCTGCGCGAGCCCCTCGACCACGGCCGTCTTGCCCACCCCGGGCTCCCCGATGAGCACGGGGTTGTTCTTCGTGCGGCGGCTGAGCACCTGAACGACACGGCGGATCTCGTCGTCACGGCCGATGACCGGGTCGAGGCGGCCCTCGCGGGCGGCCTCGGTGAGGTCGGTGCCGTACGTGGCGAGCGCCTCGCCGGCCTCGACCGGGGTCTGCGAGGTCACCGGGCGGCCCTGCCGCAGCTCGGCGATCCGCGCCTCCATGTCCTTGGTACCGCGCCGCTCGACCGCCGCCAGGTGCCCGGTCTCGGCGAGGGCGAGGAACAGCAGGTCCAGGGCGAGGAAGGTGTCGCCCTTCGCGCGCATCAGGGTGTCGGCCTGCTGGAGGACCGCAAGGGCCTCGCGTCCGAACGTCGGCGCCTGGGCGGTCGTGCCGCTCGTCGTCGGCAGGGCGCGCAGCCGGGCGTCGGCCTGCCCCAGGACGTGCCCCGCCCCGGTGCCCGCGGCGCCGAGCAACGCGTCGGCCAGGGGCGTGTCGAGCTGGACGGCGGCGCTGGTCAGGTGATCGGGGGTGATCTCGGGGTGGCCGGCGGCCTGCGCCGTGCGCTGGGCGACGGCCAGCGCCTCGGCCACCCGGGTGGTGGGCTTCAGCTCCATGCGGGGTTGCTCCTCGGACGAGATCGGGATGGGGAGTTCACCAGAAGCAACCCGCCCAAAGTTGAGTGTATTCCACTCAACTACAGGTTCGCCCGCGACGTACGCGTCAGCAGGTGGCGGTCAGCGGAGCCGCCGTGGAGTCGTCCGGGGTGGGGGTCGGGCCCGGCTTCGTGCTCGTGGCGCTGCTCGGGGTGCGTGTCGGCCTCGCGCCGACCGCGCTCGCCGGCGGGGGCCTGAGCCCCTTCTGCACCAGAGCGCGGATTGTGGCGAAGTCCGGGTTGCCCGGGGAGATGACCTGCGAGGTCAGCGGCAGCGACCGGATCGAGTCGCCCTGCTGGATGCGCAGCGCGAGGTCGACCCAGGCCGGCAGCTCCTCTGGGGGGATGTCGATGCTGACGTTGTCCTTGACGACCTTCGCCAGCTGCGGGTACCTCTGCAGCAGCCCCACCGGATCGGCCTGCTGCATGAGCGCGCCCGCGACGCAGCGCTGGCGGCGCATCCGGCTGAAGTCGTCGCTGCCGGCCCTCGAGCGGGCGTACCAGAGGGCCAACCGACCGTCGAGGTGCTTGAGCCCGGGCTCGATCCACTCGGCCTTGTCGCCGGTGAACTCCACGCCGCCGGTCGCGGTGGTGTGGCACTCCACGCAGACCCTCTGCTGCACGTTGATGTCGACGCCCCCCATCGCGTCGACGAGCGCCTTGAAGCCGCGCAGGTTGATGACGACCGACTGCTGGATCTTCAGTCCGGTGATCTCACCGACGACGTCGACGGTCGACTGCCGCCCGGGGTTCGTGACCCCGGGGAAGAGGTCGGGGCGGCCCTCGGCGAGGGTCCAGATGCCGTTCATCAAGCACTCGTCGCCGCAGTCGTAGCCGTTGGGGTAGAGCGCGTGCAACGGGTTGCTCTTCGGGAACGGCACGCGCTCCAGGTTGCGCGGGATGCCGATGAGCAGGGTGTCCCCGGTCGTGGTGTCGGTGCTGACCACCATCATCGAGTCGGTGCGGGTGCCCCAGCGGTCCTTGCCGGCGTCGGAGCCCAGGAGCAGGGTGTTGACCCGCGGCACGTCGGCCCACGGGTCCTCCGCCGCGGTGTCGACGAGGGCGACGTGCGGCCCGGCTCCGGGGGCCGCCGACACGAACACCTCGTCGATGAGCGAGGACTGCACGTCGAGGTAGCGCACCGCCAGGGCCGACGGTGCGGCGATGACGGCACACGCACCCGCCGCGACGAGCACGCGCGCCCAGCGGCCGCTGCTGCGGCGGCGCGGCCAGGACTGCTGGGCGGTGAGCACGATCGAGCCGACCCAGACCACGGTCGCGACCATGATGCCCACACCGACCCACTGCAGCAGCTCGGGCTGCACCGCCACGTTCAGCGCGGAGCGCAGCAGGCCGCCCTGCCAGGCACGCACGAGGGCCCCGAGGCCGACGGCGAGCGAGACGAGCACGAGCGCCCAGCCGAGCACCTTCCAGCGGGTACCCAGCAACCCCGCCCCGGGCAGGATCGTGCCGAAGGCGATGCGTCGGTAGTACGCCCCCGGGGGGTAGTGCAGCTCGGCACGGCTCGGTCGCGGCGGCAGGCTCTCACCCGGCCGCCGTGACGAGCTCGGCAGCTCCTCGGGCATGGCCCACCATTTCTCTCGGCAGGTCAGGGCTCGTTCGACACCACAGGGCAGACACCTGACAGCACCAGAGTAGGGGGCAATTCTGTGAGGCGCTTGATCGCGACACCGAACGGATCGTCGCGCCGGGGTCGAAGGACGGCCCCGCGCGCGCGTGGTGCAATGGCACCATGTCCACGCTCACCACCACCGGTGTCCTGCCCTCCGACCGGCTACGACAGGTCGCGGTCACCGTCGCCGAGGTGTTCTGCGTGCTCGGCACCCTGGTTGGTGTCGGGGTCCTCGGCACCCGCGTGGCGGAGTCGTCAGGCGGTGCGCTGGCCGCCGACGCCACCCTCATCGCCCCGGCCGGCCCCGCCTTCGGCATCTGGACCCCGATCTACCTCGGGCTCGCCGCGTTCACGGTCTTCCAGTGGCTGCCCACCCAGGCCACCGAGCCCCGGCACCGGGCCATCGGGTGGCTCGCCGCGGCATCCATGGTGCTCAACGCGGCCTGGCTGCTGGTGACCCAGCAGGACTGGATCTGGGCCAGCGTGGTCGTCATGGCCGCGCTCGTCGTCACCCTCGGGCTGCTGGTCCGGCGGCTCGAGGAGCACCCGTCCTACGGCCATGGCGAGACCGTGGTCGTCGACGGCACCTTCGGGTTGTACCTCGGCTGGGTCGCCGTCGCGGCCTGCGCGAACGTCACCGCGGCACTGGTGGCCAGCGGTGTCGACCCGGGTGGGTCTGCCGCGCAGCTCGCCGCCGTCGTCGTCCTCGCGGTGGCGGCGGGAGTCGGCGTGCTCCTCGCTCGTCGGCTGGGCGGGCGCTGGGCCGTCGCCGTCGCCATGGCGTGGGGCCTGTTGTGGATCGCGTGGGGCCGGCTCGCCGAGGAGCCCCGGTCGACGATCGTCGCGCTGACCGCGGTGGTCGCCGCCGCCGTCCTGCTCGCCGCCACCGCCCGCGTGCATGCCGCGGGGCGCGCCTGAGCCCTACCGGCCGGTGTCCCCGGCGGCGGCGGGGGGCAGCTGCTGCAGCGACCACCGGTTGCCGTCGGGGTCGCTGAGGAAGACGAACCGCCCCCAGGGGAGATCCGTCACCTCCTCGACGGGGATGCCGCGCTCGCGCAGGTCGGCGTACGCGACGTCCGCGTCGGGCACCACCATCTGCAGGTTGTCCAAGGACCCCGGCGCCATGCCGGTCAACCCGCGGCCGACCGCGATCGAGCAGGCCGACCCGGGTGGGGTCAGCTGCACGAACCGGATCTCCGCACCGACCGTGTGGTCGTGGTCGACGACGAAGCCCACCTTCGTGTAGAAGTCCTTGGCTACGTCGACGTCGGTCACGGGCACCATCACCAGCTCCAGCTTCATCTCCATGCCGACCACGGTAGACAGCGGCGGGGACAGACCCCGCTCCACAGCCCGCGCCGGGGTGGTGCGGGGTCGAAGGTTGATCCGCACGGATGCCAAACCCCCACACCACGAGGTTCCTCGCTCAGGATGGACCATGGCTGACTCGACCCCGTCCGTGACCTCCGCCCTGACCCGACGCGGCGCCATCACCCTGGCCGCCGCGGCCACCACCACGGCCCTGGCCTCCCCGGCGCACGCCGGCGACCGGCGCCACCACCCCCGCCGCCGCGACACGGTGCCGCTGCCCGACGGCATCCGGCCCGAGGGCATCACCTCGGGGCCGGGAACCACTTTCTACGTCGGCTCGCTGGCCGACGGCCGGATCGTCACCGGCGACCTGTGTCGCCGCGGCACCCGCGTGCTGCTGCCCGGAGCCACCGGGCGGTCCCTGCGTGGGCTGTTCCGTGACCGCCGCACCGGGTTGGTCTGGGCGGCAGGAGGACTCGGTGCCGACGCGCACGTGTGGGCCGTTGACGGGTCCAGCGGTGCCGTCGTGGCAGACGTCGCCGTGCCTGGCGGGGTCTTCCTCAACGACCTCGTGGTCACCGAGCGCGCCGTGTGGGTCACCGACTCCCGGGTCGACCGGCTCACCAGGATCGCCCTGACCCGCCGCGGCCTCCCGCTCGGCAGCACCGCGACCTTCGTACCCCTCACCGGCGAGTGGCCGGCCTTCGACGGCAGCAACATCGCCGCCAACGGCATCCGCCAGCTGCCCGACGGGTCGTTGGTGCTCAACAACAGCCGGGCCGGTGGTCTGTGGCGCGTCAACGCACACACCGGAGCCACCCGCGAGCTCGTCGTGCGCGGCGGCCCAGGGCTGGTCGGGGGTGACGGCCTGGAGCTGCGCGGCCGCACGCTGTACGACGTGCGGGGCAGCGGACCGGCCGAGGTCTCGGTGCTGCGCCTGTCACGGGGCCGCCACGGCTGGGTCGCGACCTGGCGGGGGGCGCTGACCGACGACACGCTCGACGTGCCGTCGACGGCGACCTGGGCCGCCGGGTCGCTGTGGGCGGTCAACGCCCGCTTCGGCGTGCCCTCACCCGGCACGGCTTCCTACTGGGTCACCCGGCTCCCCACCCGGTAGCGCCGGCCCCACTGCCGGTAGCGCCGGCCCCACTGCCGGTCATCGCGGGGCGTGCTCGTCGAACGACCAGCATCGCCACGAGCGTGCCGCTCAGGCGTGCGGTCAGCCCCGTGGAACGCGAGTCGTCGGTGTCGCGGCGCGCGGTCGGCGCGGTCGGCGTTGGCCCCCTCCCCCGAGGTGGCCCCTGACCTGCTGGTCCGTGGGACGTTCTCACTCTGCACCGCGCCGCTGTCGTGGTCGCGGCCGGACAACCGGGTGCGGCATCAGCCGCAGATGGGGCGCCAGACCACGAGCGCCTGGGAGCGGTCGTGCCGCGGGCGCTCACCCAGCCTGGCGGCATACACGTCACCGCCCGGGGACACCGAGAAGACCCGGGTCGTGCGGCCGGAGCGGGCGTGCAGTACCTCCAGCTCGGCGCCGAGCTCCGTCACCCTGGCGCGCAGTGCCGTCACCTGGTTCTCGAGCTCGAGGATGCGGGCGATGCCGGGCAGCGAGACGCCCTCCTCCTGCGAGAGCCGCTGCACCTCACGCAACAGGGCGACGTCGCGCTGGGAGTAGCGGCGCCCCCCACCGCGGGTGCGCGACGGCGTGACCAGACCGAGCCGGTCGTACTGTCGCAGCGTCTGCGCGTGCATGCCGGCGAGCTCGGCCGCGACGGAGATCACGAACACCGGGGTGTCGTCATCGGGGCTGAACGCCGACATGCGCATCACCGCCACCCTCCTCAGCCGCCGGCCTGCTCGAAGAGCGCTGCCCGAGGGTCGACGTCCTGCTCCTCCGCCCGCAGCGCCTCGACGGCCGTGCGGGCGGCCTCGGTGAGCCGCTGGGGGACCACCACGTTCACCCGGGCGAGCAGGTCCCCGGTGCCGTGCCGGCCCTGCACGCCACGACCCTTGACCCGCAGCACCCGCCCGCTCGGGGTGCCGGCCGCGACCTTGACGCGCACGGGGGTGCCGTCGAGCGTCGGCACCGAGACCGTTGCGCCGAGCGCCGCCTCGGCGAAGGTGACGGGGAGGTCGACGGTGAGGTTGTCGCCGTCGCGGCCGAACACCGGGTGCTTGTCGACCGTGATGCTGAGGATGAGGTCTCCCTTGGGCGCGCCCGGATCGCCTTCGGCGCCCGTGCCGCGCAGCCGGATCTTCTGGCCGTCCTTGACTCCGGCCGGGACCTTGGTCGTGATCCGGCGGCCCTGCGCCGTCTGCAGGGTGACCGTGGCGCCCTCGACGGCGTCCCGGAAGCTCAGCGAGGTGCGTGCCTGCACGTCGGCACCGGCGCGGGGGCCGCGCGGGGCACCGAAGCCGGAGAAGGGGTCAGCGCCGCGGGGGCCCCCGCCGGGGGCGCCACCGGCCGCTCCGCCGCCGAACATCTGGGCGAGCAGGTCGTCGAGGTCGGGTTGGCCGGCCCCGCCCTGGCCACCGGTCGAGAACCGCACCCGCTGGCCACCACCACCACCACCACCACCGCCGCCGCCGAACGCGGAGAAGACGTCCTCGAACCCGCCGCTACCCCCCGGGCCGCCCGCCCGGAAGCGGGCGCCACCGTGCGCCATCTGTCGGATGGCGTCGTACTCCTCGCGCTGCTTGGGGTCGGAGAGCACGGCGTTGGCCTCCCCGATGTCCTTGAAGCGCTGCTCGGACGCGGCGTCCCCGGCGTTCTGGTCGGGGTGGTGCTTGCGGGCGAGCTTGCGGTAGGCCTTCTTGACCGCTGCCTGGTCGGCATCCTTGGGGACGCCGAGAATCGCGTAGAAGTCCTTCTCGAACCAGTCCTGGCTGGCCATCGGCGCCTCCTCTCGGTGCCTGGTCGAACTATCGGAACGGGTGGGAGCAGGTCACTCGGGGTCGGCGACCGCGACACGGGCCGGGCGGAGCACCTGCTCACCGGCACGGTAGCCCGGCTGGAGCACCGTGACGACGGTCGTGGCCGTGGCGTCGCCCGGCAGCTCGGCGTCACCGGTCGGCCACGGGGCGTGCATCAGGGCCTCGTGGTGCATCGGGTCGAACGGCTCACCCTTGGCGCCGAAGCGCACCAGGCCGTACTTGCCCAGCGTCCCCTCGAGCTTGTCGGCGATCGCCGCGAACGGCCCCTCGACGAGGTCGCCGTGGTCGCGGGCGGCCTGGATGTCGTCGAGCACCGGCAGCACCGACTCGAGCACGTCCTGCACGGCGCGCTCCTGCACCAGCGCCCGGTCGCGGTCGACCCGGCGCTTGTAGTTGACGTACTCGGCCTGGAGGCGCTGGAGGTCGCCGAGCCGTTCGGCCGCGAGAGCGGTGTCCGGGTGCGGCACGACGGAGTCCGCCACGTCGTCGGTGCCGGATGCCGTGCCGCTGGCGGGTGGGTAGCCCGCGCCGGCGGGGGTGGCCCCGAACTGCTGAGGGGCCACCTCCGCACCGTCGTTGACGGACTCGGTGTTGATCGCGTCCTCGGCGTCGGGACCCACGGTGGGGTCGTCGGGCACGTCGTCGAACGACTTCCCGGCCGGGGTCGGGTCGGTCACTTCTTCGCCTCGTCCTCGTCGTCGACGACCTCGGCGTCGACGACGTCGTCGTCGTCACCCGCGTCGCTCGCCGGCTGACCACCGTCGGTGGACTCGGCGCCCGGCACGTCGGCCGACTCGCCCTGCTCGGCCGCGGCCGCATACATCGCCGCGCCCATCTCCTGGGACTTGGTGTTGAGCGTGTCGATCTTGGCCTGGATGTCGTCCTTGGACGCGCCCGAGTCGGGCTTGATGGCGCCCTTGAGGGCCACAAGGGCCTCGTCGACCGGCGTGCGCAGCTCGGGGCTGACCTTGTCGCCACTCTCGGAGAGGAACTTCTCGGTCGAGAACACCAGGGACTCACCCATGTTGCGGGTCTCGGTCTCCTCGCGGCGGACCTTGTCCTCCTCGGCGTGCGCCTCGGCATCCTTGACCATGCGCTCGATCTCCTCCTTCGACAGGGCGGACCCGCCGGAGATGGTGATCTTCTGCTCGCGGCCGGTGCCGCGGTCCTTGGCGGTCACGTGGACGATGCCGTTGGCGTCGATGTCGAAGGTGACCTCGATCTGCGGCACGCCACGGGGGGCCGGGGCGATGCCGGAGAGCTCGAAGGTGCCCAGCGGCTTGTTCTGCTGTGCGATCTCGCGCTCGCCCTGGAAGACCTGGATGAGCACCGAGGGCTGGTTGTCCTCGGCCGTCGAGAAGACCTCGCTGCGCTTGGTCGGGATGGCGGTGTTGCGCTCGATGAGCTTGGTGAACAGGCCGCCCTTGGTCTCGATGCCGAGCGAGAGCGGGGTGACGTCGATGAGCAGGACGTCCTTGCGCTCACCCTTCAGCACGCCAGCCTGGAGCGACGCTCCGAGCGCGACGACCTCGTCGGGGTTGACGCCCTTGTTGGGATCCTTGCCGCCGGTGAGCTCCTTGACGACGGCGCTGACGGCCGGCATCCGGGTGGAGCCGCCGACGAGCACGACGTGGTCGATGTCGGCCAGCGCGATGCCGGCGTCCTTGATGACGTTCTTGAACGGCTGCTTGGTGCGGTCCAGGAGGTCCTGGGTCATCTGCTCGAACTGGGCGCGGGTCAGCGTCTCGTCGAGGTGGATCGGGCCGTTCTCGGACATCGAGAGGTACTGCATCGAGATGTTGGTGCTCGACGCCGAGGAGAGCTCCTTCTTGGCCTGCTCGGCGGCATCGCGCAGGCGCTGCATGGCGATCTTGTCCTTGGACAGGTCGACACCCGAAGTGTTCTTGACCACGGTGAGCAGGTGGTTGACCACGCGCTCGTCCCAGTCGTCGCCACCGAGCTTGTTGTCACCGGAGGTGGCCCTGACCTGGATGGTGGAGAAGCCGTCCTCGGGGTCCTTGCCGACCTCGAGGAGCGAGACGTCGAAGGTGCCGCCACCGAGGTCGAAGACGAGGATGAGCTCGTCCTCCTTGCCCTTGTCCAGACCGTAGGCGAGCGCGGCGGCGGTGGGCTCGTTGACGATGCGCAGCACGTTCAGGCCCGCGATCTCGCCGGCGTCCTTGGTGGCCTGGCGCTCGTGGTCGTCGAAGTACGCCGGGACGGTGATCACGGCATCCGTCACGGCTTCGCCGAGGTAGGCCTCCGCGTCGCGCTTGAGCTTCTGCAGGATGCGGGCGCTAATCTCCTGGGCGTTGTACTTCTTGCCGTCGATGTCGTCGGAGCCCCAGTCGGTGCCCATGTGCCGCTTGACCGAGCGGATGGTGCGGTCGGCGTTGGTGACGGCCTGGCGCTTGGCGATCTCGCCGACGAGCACCTCGCCGCCCTTGCTGAACGCGACGACCGAGGGGGTGGTGCGGCCACCCTCGGCGTTCGCGATGATGGTGGGCTCGCCGCCCTCGAGGACGGCGACGGCGCTGTTGGTGGTGCCGAGGTCGATGCCGACTGCTCGTGCCATGGGTGTCGTTCTCCTTGCGTTGATGCCGGGTTGAGTGCTTGGGACTCAAGGTAGACCCAGCGGTATGTCATGAGCAAACCCGCCGAGGCAAACTTGCGTTCACCTCACTCAACTCTGAACCTTGCCGTCGTGTTCCCCGACCCCTGAGTGGTCGTCGGTGGGCCTTGTGTAAATTCCGGCGCACGTTGTCACCGTCCGGGCTTCTTGGCATACGCCTGTCACTTCCGGGCGAGTTGTCATTCCGGGCGCAGGTTGGTCCTGTGAGTCGGTCGCCGGCCGGGGTTGAGTCCGCAACACAGCGGTCGACCACAGCCCGTCGTCCTGACGCGGTTCGGTGACGTTCACGGCGGCAGCGTCTCTATCCCACTTGGATCGCCCGCCCACGGCCGCGACCGAGGATGCACTAGCTGCGGCAACTCCGGATGTGCGCCTACGGACGGGCAATCAGCCATCAGGCGGGCCCTCCCACGCTCAGCAGTTGGGCCCTTGGGATGCGTTTGCCCGTCCCAGGGCTCTGTTAGGCACCTTCCCGAAGAGGCGCGCTTCGCTGGAGGTCCCCTCCCAGGTGTAAACCGACATGCCGCTGAGCATCGCAGTGACGATGAGGTAGCGCGAGAGCTTTCACGAAGGCGGCAGATGCGGTGCTCGTTCAGTGCCTTCTCAACATCGCTCGGGCGGCCGGCAGGCCAAGAGGGCCTTGACTATTCGGCCGCGCCTACTAGTATGCAGCACATGGTAATCGCCGTTGACCGTGAGAGCTCGTTGCTACGCGGCACCCTCGACCTATGCGTGTTGCGGTTGCTGTCACGCGAACCTCTCCATGCCTATGGCGTCGTGCAACGCCTTGGCGAGTACGGGTTCGAGCAGTCGAGTCACGGAACGGTCTACCCTTTGGTGACCAGACTTCGACGAGCGGGCTTGGTCAGCCAACGCACGTCCCGCGGCCATGGGGGCCCAACCCGCCACGTGCTCTCCCTGACGCGCGAAGGCGAGCAGGCGCTCGAGACATGGACTTCTCAGTGGTGCACGCACCGGGACCGGGTCGACGGTCTGCTCTCGAAGGAAGGGATTCGCCATGCGGGCTGAAACGCAGCTGACGGAGCGACTGTTGACCTGGCTCGACGCCGTGGACGGCACGTGGGCCGAGGCTGGCCTGACCAGGGTGGAGCGTCGACGGCTGACAGTGGAGCTCGAGAGCAGCATCCGGGAAGGGTTGGAGTCCGGTGCGTCCGAGGAGGACTTCGTGGGTGATGCGCCTTCGACGGTAGCCGCTGACATCGCTATGGCGAATGGGCTTCCGTTGAGGAGCACCACCCCGCGCACCGAGCCGACGCGGCGCACGTTCCACAATGCAGCCTTGGTCGGGGCCGCCATCGGCGTCGCAGCTGCGTGGCTTGTCCTCCTGGCCAGCCCCTATCTGCTGCCGTTCAACTCAGCCGCATCGTGGGTCGTCCTGTACAGCTGCGTGCTCGCCTGCCCCCTCGCCGGCGCTGCCATCGCCATTCGCCGTCGGTATCCGCAGGAGCCACATCTCGTTCGCCTTCAGGTGCTCGCTGTTGTCGGCGTGCTGCTCGGCGGCCTTCTGGCAGCCGTGCCGTGTTGGGCCCTCGCGCGGGCACTGGACTACCCCTCGACGTCCGTTCTGGTCCTGCCTGAACTCCTGCTCGGCCTCGCCATCTGTGCCCTTGTCGTGGATCTGACAGCGCGACTCGGTTGGCTGAAGCAGCCCACTGCAACCGAATAGGGGGGCCCGGCTGCGCGGCCAGGGGCCAGAGGTGCCCGACTTCCCGGCAACTCAAGGCGTCCGCTATCCGGCACGTTCGGCGGCATGAGCGCGCGACGGTACGGACCGCCCACTGTCGGCGGAGGCGCCCTGACACCTTCTCTTCGCGGCGGGCTCAGCGATCTCGCAGTCGATGCTGTTGACTGAGCCTGTGTGAGGTCGCAGGCTGTTGCCCGCGACTGGGCGGAGGGTTCCATGGGTAAGTTGATCTACGCGGCCAGCATCTCGCTCGACGGCTTCCTCGAGGACGAGACGGGTTCGTTCGACTGGTCCGTGCCGGACGATGACGTGCACGCGTTCTGGAACGAGCACGAGCGGCACATCGGCACATCGCTCTACGGGCGACGCATGTACGAGACGATGCGCGTGTGGGAGAGCGACGACTGGTTGACGAACGAGCCCCCGGTGGTCCGCGAGTACGCCGGGATCTGGCGTGACGCCGACAAGGTCGTCTACTCCACCTCACTGACCGACGTGTCGACCGCGCGCAGCAGGATCGAGCGGCAGTTCGAGCCCGAGGCGGTAAGACGGCTCAAGGAGACCTCCGGCTCGGACCTGAGCATCGGAGGCGCGGGGATGGCGGCCCAGGCCTTCCGGCACGGCTTGGTCGACGAGTGCGTGCTGCTGCTGTGCCCGGTCCTCGTCGGCGGCGGCAAGCCGGCGCTGCCTCGAGGCGTACGACTCGACCTCGAGCTGCTGGACCACCGACGATTCGACAACGGCGTGATCTATCTCCGCCACGCGGTCCGACGCTCCGCCTGATTCTTGCGCCGGACAGCGGCAGGAGCGGATGACTGCGCCTGTCAACAGGCGGTCGCCTCGTGAAGGCGCGGCGGCGCCACGCACAGGTGGCACCCGTGGCCTGCCGACTGCCTGTTGGCGGGTCCGCACCCATCGGGGTGGCACTCCGTCCCGGATGGCCAAAGGGCGCGTCGCGGCAACTAGAGGCGGGCCCAAGCGGCCACAGGCCACCGCTGGCGAACATCCGATACTCGGCAGAACCGTAAAACCGCACGACCGCGAAGGATTTGGACAAGACAGTAAGACGACCTGCGTGTCGGCATCTTGTCCCACTGCAGGTCAGCGGCTTACCCTCGCGACAGATCGCGCCGGACCTTCAGGTGGCTGGGTGCCGGGATGGACACCCAAACCAGGCAGGACATCGTCGATGCCGCCCTGGCCGACTGGCGCAAGCTGGCGCAGCGACTGCACGCGCGTTAGCGCACCCCGGACCCAGGGGGTCGGTGCCGCCTTCCTGGCGGATGCCGTGGACGCCGCCTCCCAGGCGTCGCTCGCCGACCACCTCGACGCCACGATCAGCCCGACCCGCGTCGACATGCGGGTGGCGAGCAACCCATGCCGCGACGGCATCTGGGTGTGCCCCGACGACGTCGCCCTCGCCCGGCTGCTCAGCGAGGTGGCACAGCGGCACGAGGTGACCTCGGTGCCCGATGAGGTCACCCAGGTCGAGCTCGCCCTCGACACCCCGACGACGGGCGGCTCGGCCCGTTCTGGGCCGCGGTGCTCACCGGCGCACCGGATGCCGTGGTGCACGACACCGTGTTCGCCCCCACCGGCCAGCTGCCGTCGATGTGGTTCCAAGGCACCGAGCCCCACGAGGTGCCCCGGCAGCGCTGGCATCTCGACGTGTGGGTGGCCCCGGAGGTCGCAGCGGTGCGCATCGCTGCCGCCGTCGCGGCCGGCGGCAACAAGGTGCGAGTGCGCACGTTCCGCGACCGGGCCTGAGCGGGACTGAGACAAGGCCGCGATAAGGCCGCGACCCGGTCAGAACGGCGGAGGCCCCACTGGTACGAGCTGTGGTTCTGGCGTCACCGTGGGTTCGGGCTTCGGCGGTGGCGGCGGCAGGGTGGCGTGGTCGGGCGATGTGACGCGTTTCTTGCCGGTGGGGGAGGTCCAGGTGGCGGTGCCGTCGGGGGCGAGGTGGTAGGTCCAGCGGCGGCGTTGTTTGAGGCGGTGGTGCCTGCGGCAGAGTCCACCGAGGTTGCTGGGGGTGGTTGGTCCGGCCGGCCAGGGGCGGGCGTGGTCGACGTCGCACCTGGTGGCGGGGCGGGGGCAGCCCCACATGCGGCAGGTGCCGTCTCTGGTGGTGACGAAGTCGGTGACGGCCTTCGGTGGCCGGTACGCGCTGCTGACGGACTC
>JBBQWX010000062.1:0-22668 GCA_038210185.1 Actinomycetales bacterium | reverse complement strand
CGGTGCCTTCGAGGGCGAGCACTACCGGCTGGAGCGGCCGCTGAACTCCCCGGCCGCCCTTTCCGAGCCCCACCCGCCCATTCTCATCGGCGGGGGCGGGGAGAAGAAGACGTTGCGGTTGGTGGCGCAGTACGCCGACGCGTGCAACATCTTCGACATGGGCCCGGACGCGGTGTCGGCGAAGTACGACGTGCTGCGCGGGCACTGCGAGACCGTCGGCAGGGACTACGCCGACATCGAGAAGACGGTGCTCAGCCGGGTGGACCTCGCCCAGGAGAGCGTCGAGCAGGTCGTGGACCGGTTCGGCGCTCTGGGCGCCATCGGCACCGGGCACGTCATCGTCGGCCTCGCCGGGGTCGACGAGGAGGGCGCTTTCGAGAAGATGCCCGACCTCGTCGCTGCGCTGAACGCCCTGTGATGATCGGCGCCCCCACCGCGGGTGAATGAGCTCACCTCCTGGGCGCACGGAGCGTCTGCGCGTCTGGCGTGGACCAGCCAGCGCGCTCACGGTGGTTTGATCAACCCATGCGCATCTTCTTCACCGGGGGCAGCGGCAAGGCCGGCAGGCACGTCGCGACGCACCTGGCCGAGCACGGGCACCAGGTCACCAATGCCGACCTCGCGCCGTTGCGGCACCCCGGCGTCGCCGATCTGCGGGTCGACCTGACCGACGCCGGCGAGACCTACTCGGCGATGGCCGGGCTGGCCAGGATGGAGGAGCTGGAGCTGGCGAGGAAGCCGGCCTACGACGCGGTCGTGCACTTCGCAGCAGTGCCGGCGATCCTGCTCACGTCCGACGCGAGGACCTACGCGACCAACGTGCTCAGCACGTACAACGTGCTCGAAGCCGCGACCCGGCTGGGCGTCCGCAAGATCGTGTTCGCATCCTCGGAGACGACCTACGGCATCTGCTTCGCCCAGGGCGAGCGGCGCCCGCAGTACCTGCCGGTCGACGAGGTCCACCCGACGGTGCCCGAGGACTCCTACGCGATGTCCAAGGTGGCCAACGAGGTGACGGCGCGCTCCTTCCAGGCCCGAAGCGGTGCCGACGTCTACGGCCTGCGGATCAACAACGTCATCGAGCCGCACGAGTACGCCGAGATGTTCCCGCGCTTCCTCGCGGATCCGTCACTGCGGCGGCGCAACATCTTCGCCTACATCGACACCCGAGACCTCAGCGCGATGGTGCAGCGCTGCCTCGAGGTCGACGGCCTCGGCTACGAGGTCTTCAACGTCGCCAATGCGGACCTGTCCGTCGCGGAGACGGCCGATGACATCCGGGGCCGCTTCTACGACGGGGTGACGCTGAGTCGCCCGATGGGGCGCAACGAGACCTTCTACTCCATCGACAAGGCTCGCGAGCTCCTCGGCTACGCGCCGCAGCACTCCTGGCGCGACGTCCTACCGGACCCTCGGGCAGAGACCTGAGTCCGACGCACGGCGACCCAGCCTGCGGGGCGCGCCCCGGGGAGGCCGCGAGGGCCTCGACCCGGGACGCTGGGCCAACACCCCCGGGGGGGTTGGGGATGTGGTCCCTACCGTCGAGTGTGCCACCGCGTCGCGGCACCGGATGTCACGTGTGATGGGCGCCTCCTGCGTCAGCTCAGGGCCCCAAGCCGCTGGCGGCATCGTCGTAGTACGGACGGTTGCGAAGGGCAGCGGCTGCGGCCTCGTCGAGACACGCGACGGTGTCGGGGTGCCACTGCAACACCGACGCCGGCACGGATGCCGTGAGCGGGCCCTCGAGGGCGGCCGCCACCGCATCCGCCTTGGCGTCGCCCGTGGCGACGAGCACGAGCCGCCGGGCCTCGAGGATGGTGCCGAGACCCTGGGTCACGCAGTGGGTCGGCACGTCGTCGATGCCGGAGAAGAAGCGCGCGTTGTCACGGCGGGTGCGGTCCGACAGGCGCTTGACCCGGGTGCGCGAGAAGAGCGCCGACCCGGGCTCGTTGAAGCCGAGGTGCCCGTTGGCTCCGATGCCGAGCACCTGCACGTCGATGCCGCCGACCTCGCGGATGCGCGCCTCGTAGGCCGCGGCGGCCGCCATCAGGGTCGGCACGTCGTGGCCTGAGCCGTCGGGCACCGCGAGCCGCTCGGCGGCCAGGCCGATGACGCCGCACACCTCGCGCAGCAGCACCTGGCGGTAGCCCTCGGGGTGCCCGGGCGGCAGCCCGACGTACTCGTCGAGGGCGAACCCGTGGGCGCGGGAGAAGTCGGCCTCGCCACGCGCGACGGCCCGGCCGAGCTCGCGGTAGAGCCCGAGTGGTGAGGACCCGGTGGCGAGCCCGAGCACCGGAGCCCGCCCACCCGACCGCTCCGGCAGTCGCTCCAGCACCGCCAGGGCCGCTCGCCGGGCGGCGTCGTCAGCAGACGAGCAGACGAAGACCTCCATCAGGAGCCCACCCCCACCGGGTCGCTCGCGCCCGGGAGCAGGGCGGCATCGCCGGCCCGGTCGGCGACCCCAACGAGTGTCGCCAGCACCTGGGTGTTGCCGTGCCCGGATGGTGCGGCGACCCGCGCCACGACCCCACCGGAGTCGTCGAGCACGAGTGCAGCGGTTCTGGTGCCGCCGATGTCGATGCCGAGCCTCACGGACCCACCTCACCACGGAGCAGGGCCAGCACGGCGCGCGCCACGGCGTGGGAGCCGCCGAAGGTCTCGAGGTCGGCGCCGCCACGGGGCCACCCGCACTCGACGAGCACGACGTCGTGCCCGGCCGCGCGCAGCCGCTCGACCACCGCCCACGCCGGGTGGCCGGCACCGACGGCGCGACCGACGACGGCGACCCTGGCGCCAGTGGGCACCTCGGCCTCGGCGATGGCCGCGCCCAGAGCGGCCGGGCCCCACGAGACGTCGCCCACGGCGAGGTTGGCCGTGCTGCCCACCTGCACCACGACCACGGATCCGGAACCGGTCAGCCAGGCGCGGGCCGCGTCGCTGACGCGGAAGGCGCGCACGACGGCCTCGTCGGCGAGGGTCGCCGGCGTCGGTTCGGTGCGGATGCCGGGCCGCGGCATCCGCTGCGTCGTTGCCGTGGCGAGGGCACGCACCCGGGCAGCAGCCTCGGCCACGCGGGGCTCGGGCAGGCGTCCTGAGAGCACCGCGGCCACCACGGCAGCGTGCACGGCGGCGTAGGTCTCCTGCGACGTGCGCGAGCCGAGGCAGAGCAGGTCGACCCCGGCCACCAGCGCGCGCACCGCCGCCTCGGGGATGCCGGTGTCGGCGCTCGCACCGGCCATGTCGAGGGCATCGCTCACGACCACCCCGTCGAAGACGAGGTCGTCGCGCAGCACGCCGATCACGGTGCGCGAGAACGTGGCCGGGCGGTGAGGGTCGAGTGCGGACACCACGATGTGGGAGGTCATGACGGAAGCGACGCCCGCGGCGACGGCAGCCCGGAAGGGCGCGAGCTCGCGCTCCTGCAGCACCTCGAGGACGGCGTCGACCCGGGGCAGGCCGTGGTGCGAGTCGACCACCGTGTCGCCGTGGCCGGGGAAGTGCTTCGCGCAGGCCGCGACCCCGGTCGACTGCAACCCCTCGACCCAGGCCGCCGAGTGCCGGGCGACGAGCGCGGGGTCGTCACCGAAGCTGCGCACGCCGATGACCGGGTTGTCCGGCGAGGAGTTGACGTCGACGTCGGGCGCGAGGTCCAGCCCGATGCCCAAGGCGACGAGCTCGTGCCCGATGCCGGCCGCCACCGCCCGGGTCGTCTCCGGCTCGTCGAGCCGGCCGAGCACGGCGTTGCCGACGGCGGTCGACCCGGTGGGGTAGTGCAGACGGGTGACGTCGCCGCCCTCCTCGTCGACGGCGAGGAGCACGCCCGGCATCCGGTCGCTCAGGGTGCGGCACAGCGTCGCCAGCCCCTGCGGCCCGGTGACGTTGTCGGCGTAGAGACACACCGACACCAGCCCCTCGGCGCCGGCGCGCACGAGCCAGCCCGGCACCTCGGTGCCCGCGAAGCCGGGCTGGAGGGTGGCCGCGACGTCCGCGGAGAGGCTCATCCCATGACCGCCCCGCCGGCGAGCTCGCTGCTCATCCACCCCCGGAAGAGGAGGAAGACGATGCTGCCGGGCAGCGGGAAGGCGATCGTGAGCAGGGCTCGGGTGCGCGAGAGGCCGTCGACCATCGCGGCCCCTTCCAGGGCGGCGCGCACGCCCGCGACGAAGCCGCGCAGCATCCGGATCGGACCCGGTACGACCGTGGCGGTGTGGGGCACGACCAGGTCCATCGCTAGCCCCGGCTGCCCACGGCGCGTTGGGAGAGGCGGAAGAACACCGCCAGCGCGACCCAGGCGACCACACCGAGCACCGCCTGCCAGGGCTCACTCGGGTCGCGCAGCCAGGACAGCGAGGTGACCAGGACACCCAGGCCGGCGAGCACGAGGGCCGCACCGCCGATCGACGTGCCCCACGCCACGAACGCCTCGCGCGTCTTCTCGGCCAGCCACCCTCCGGCGATGCCGATCGCGGGGATGAACACGATCGCGAGCAGCAGGTTGCCGTCGCCGCCCTCGAGCAGGCGGAACAGCCGCGCCCCCACAAGCACTCCCACGAGAGCACCCACGACGAAGAACACGATGGTGGCCGCGAGGCGCACCAGCACCCAGGCCAGCAGGGCGCCGACGGCGGCGACCACGGCACTCACGAGGAGGCTGGCGTCGAAGACGTTGGCCAGCAGCCATCCGGCACCGAACCCCACCACCGCCAGCACGGTGCGGATCGACCACCCGCCGGCCATACCCAGCACCAGGCCGATCACGACCATCGACAGACCGCTCACTGCCGCTCCTTCGTCCGGTCGACCGCCCGGCGGCGCGTCGCTGTGCCCAGTGTGGCGCAGGTGGCTCTGGTTGGCTGTGGGTATGCCGTCCCTGACCCGCACCGAGGCCACCACCCGTGCCGCCCTGCTCGCCGTCGACGCCGTCGAGGTCGACCTCGACCTCGACCGGGGAGCGGAGGTGTTCGGATCGCGTACCAGGATCCGCTTCACCTGCCGCCGGCCCGGGGCCTCGACGTTCGTCGACGTGCGTGCGCGTGCACTGCACTCGGTGAGGTTCAACGGCCGCTCGCTGGGACCGGCAGCCGTGGTCGACGGCCGGCTCGCGCTCCACGACCTCGCGGTGGAGAACGTGCTCGAGGTCGACGCAACGATGACCTACAGCCACGACGGGCAGGGCCTGCACCGCAGCACCGACCCCGCCGACGGCGAGGACTACGTCTACGGGCACCTCTTCCTCGACGCCGCCCCCACCGTGTTCGCCTGCTTCGACCAGCCCGACCTCAAGGCGCCGTACTCCGTCACCGTCACCGCCCCGCCGGAGTGGACCGTGCTCGGCAACGGTGGTGCCACCGTGGTGGCCCCCGGCCGCACCGAGCTTGCCGCCACGCCCCCCCTCGCGACCTACTTCGTCACGGTCTGCGCCGGGCCGTGGGCCTCGGTGCGCGCCGAGCACGACGGCATCCCGCTCGGGGTCCACGCGCGGCGCTCGCTCGAGCCCCACCTGCGAGAGCAGGCCGAGCATGTGCTCGAGACCACCCGAGCCTGCTTCGACCACTACCACCGGCTGTTCGGCATCCGGTACCCGTTCGGGGAGTACCACCAGGTGTTCGTGCCCGAGTTCAACGCGGGGGCGATGGAGAACCCGGGGTGTGTGACCCTCCGCGACACGATGGTCTTCCGCGGTGCCGCGACTCCCGACCAGGTGCTCGCGCGCAGCAACACCATCGCGCACGAGATGGCGCACATGTGGTTCGGCGACCTCGTGACGATGACCTGGTGGGACGACCTGTGGCTCAACGAGTCGTTCGCCGAGTACATGGCCTACCGCACCGTCGTCGAGGTCACCGAGTTCCCCGACGCCTGGGTCGAGTTCGGGGTCATCCGCAAGCTGTGGGGGTACGCCGCCGAGCGGGCTCCCAGCACCCACCCCGTTGCGGGGTCGCCGGCCCCCGACGCCCTGTCGGCCCTGGGTAACTTCGACGGCATCTCCTACGCCAAGGGTGCCTCGGTGATCCGCCAGCTCATCGCGCACATCGGCGACGAGGCGTTCGTGGCCGGCGTGGTCGAGTACCTGCGGGCCCACGAGTTCGGCAACGGCGACCTCGCCGCGTTCCTGGCAGCGATGGAGTCGGCGTCCGGGCAGTCCTTGGGGCAGTGGAGCGCTGCCTGGCTCGAGACGGCGGGCGCTGACCGTTTCGCGCTGCGCGACGGCGTGCTGACCCGCACCCCCCCGGCGGGGCACTCTGCCGACCGCCCGCACACGCTCGACGTCGCGGCCTTCGCCGGAGGTCGCGAGTTGGCCAGGGTCGACGTCGTCGTCGAGGAGGAGCACGCTCGAGTACCCGGGTTCGACTTCCTGCCCGCAGACGCCCTCGTCGTGCCGAATGCCGGCGACCTCACCTGGGCGGAGGTGTCGCTCGACCCGCGGACCGTCGCCGCGCTGCCGGCGCGCCTGGCCGACGTGCCCGACGCGCAGGCCAGGGCGGTGCTGTGGGTCGCGCTGCTGGGGGCGGTCAGCCGTGCCGAGGTCGACCCCCGCACCGCTGTCGACGTGTTCGCCGCCGCCTGGCCCCGCGAGACCTCGGCGGCAGTGCTGTCGCGCACCGCGCTGGTCATGACGAGCCGGGTCGTACCGATGTTCCTGCCGCCCTCGGAGCAGGAGCCCGCGCTGGCGCGGGTCGAGGCTGCCGCCGACGAGCTGCTGACACGGTCGGTTGCGGTGGGCGGGCCCGATGGCGACGCCCTCGCCGTCGTCGCCGCTCGGGTCTGGGCTGCCAGCGGCTCCGACTCCGACCGCCTGAGACGCTGGGCCGCCGGTGACGGCGTACCCGGGGTGCTCGAGGGCGACGACGACTTCCGATGGGCGGTCCTGCGGCGGTTGGCCTCGCTCGATGCGTTGGGCGAGAGCGAGATCGACCGAACAGAGGCAACGGACCGCTCTCTCGCAGGCGCGCTCGCGGCCCTCGGCGTGCGGGCCGTGCGTCCGACCGCTGCGGCCAAGGAGTGGGCCTGGTGCCGGCTGCGCGACGACACCGACCTGTCGAACTACGCGGCCCTCGCGCTGGCCGACGGGTTCTGGGTCACCCCGGACCCAGACCTCGTGCGCCCCTATGTCGACCGGGTCGGCGACCTGGTCGTCGGGCTCTCGGGGCGAATGGGCGACGATGCGCTGTCCAGGGTCGTCACGGCCATCCACCCGACCCGGCTCGTCGATGCGGCGACTGCCGCCGCGTCGGCCGGGGTGCTCGAGCGCGACGACCTCACGCCGGGTGTGCGGCGTGCCCTGGTGGATGCCGACCACGAGCTGCGTGAGGCCCTCGCCAGTCGCCGCCGCTTCGATGCGGCGCCCTCGGCCGGAGCGGCGCTGTGACCGCGGGCCGGGACCGTGACGAGGCCGGGATGCCGCGCCAGCAGCGACCGCGGGACGCGCTCGGCCGCCCCCTGCCGTACGGGGCTGCCGGGGTCGAACCCGTGCCGGAGGTGGCGCTGCCCCCGCAGCAGACCCTCGATGTGGCCCGTGGGCTGGTTCGAGGGGGCAGGCCGTTCGCCGCGCACGAGGTGCTCGAGGCCCGCTGGAAGGCCGGCCCCGACGAGGAGCGTGGCCTCTGGCAGGGCCTGGCGCAGCTGTGCGTCGGCCTGACCCATGCGGCCCGCGGTAACACCGTCGGCGCCGACCGGCTGCTCGACCGTGGGGCGGATCGCCTGCAGGAGTACGGGGCCCGGGGCGGCACCACGTACGGCCTCGATCTCGCCGCGACGATCGCCTGCGCCCGCGAGGAAGCGGCTCTGCAGGAGTAGGTCGCTACTGGCCGGTGCGCCCGTCGAGGCACTCGCGCAGGAGGTCGGCGTGGCCCAGGTGCCGAGCGTACTCCTCGACCAGGTGCACGATGATGTCGCGCACCTCGACGTCGTCGCCGTGCACGTCGACCACGGCATCGAGGTCGAGCCTCGGGTAGACCTCGCGTGCGTGGTCGACCTCGGCCCGCCAGGTGCGCCAGGCGTGCGCGACCACGTCGTCGTCGGCGACGGCGCCGTTGAAGTCGAAGTCGAAGTCGAGGTCGGGGTCGGCGTCGGTGCGGTAGAGGCGATCGAGGTCGGCCTGCCCTTCCAGCACCCGTCGCCACCAGGAGTGCTCGACCCGAGCGAGGTGCCGCACCAGGCCGAGCAGCGACATCGTCGAGGGCGGCACCGAACGGGTGGCCAGCTGCTCGGCGGTCAGCCCTTCGCACGTGAGGTCGAGGGTGAGCCGGTAGTGGTCGAGATACTGGGCGAGCACCGCCCGTTCACCCCCGCCGGGCGCGAGCGCCTCTCGGGGGTCGGTGCCCGGTGGGGTCCACCTGCCGTTGAAGGCCATCGGGCCACCCAACCAACTCCCGGCGGATGAGGCAAACGCCGTCGACGCCGCAGGCTTGACGGAGCCAGGGCTATCGTCGACAGATGTCCGTTGAGGTGGGGCCGGCCCGCGTGGACGCCCTCCGCAGGCTCGCAGCCGCCCGCGGGACCGTGGGCCTGTCCGTCGCCTGCGCGGTGTCGGCTGCCGTGCTGGTGACGACGGCGTGCACGGCGCCCGCTCCCGCACCTGCGCCGCGATCGGTGTCGGTGTCCGTTTGGGTGCGGAGCCTGGAGGAGGTGGGCGCCCGGGCGGCCCACACGGCCACCCGCTTGGAGGACGGACGCACCTTGGTCGCGGGTGGCTGTGTGGTCGACGGGTGCTCGAGGGCGACGTCCGACACCTTCGTGGTCTCGGCGGACGGCCGCAGCGCCTCGGCCGGGCCGCCGATGACGACCGCGCGCACCAGCCACTGCGCGGCCCCTCTGCCGAACGGCGACGTGCTGGTCGTGGGCGGGTTCCCCGGCGAGAACGCCGGTGTGTCGGGGTCGGTCGAGGTCTTCGACGCTGCCACACAGGACCTGAGGTCGCTCGAGCCCCTCTCCACGCCCCGCGGCGGCCATGCCTGCGTGGCGCTCGCGGACGGACGAGTGCTCGTGATCGGCGGATGGGTGGCACCGCGCACCTACACCGGCGCCCTGGAGGTCATCGACCCGCTCACCGCTGCCGTCGAGCCGGGTGTTGCGCTGCCCTGGGCTGCGGACGCCCTCGAGGCGACCCCGCTGCAGGACGGGCGGGTCCTGGTGACCGGGGGGCAGGTCGCTTCCGGGCGGGCAACGGCGCGCGCGGCCACCTTCGACCCGGACGAGGGCGCGTGGACCGACGTGGCCCCGATGGGGACGCCACGGCGCAAGCACGTCGCCGTCCCCCTGCCCGACGGCCGGGTCCTCGTCGCCGGCGGCACCACCGACGACGAGACCCTGCTGGCGACGACGGAGCTCTTCGACCCACGGACCGGCACCTTCACCCCGGGTCCCCGGATGCGCGAGGGCCGCTACAAGCTGCCGGGGGGTGCACTGGCGGTCGACGGCCGCCGCGTGCTCTTCGCCGCCGGTGGCAGCAGCGTCGAGGTGCTCGACGTCGTCGACGGGACCAGCAGGACCATCGCCGACCTCGGTTCGCGAGCCTCGTTCGCCACCGTCACCCGACTGCTCGGTGGCCGGCTGCTGGTGCTGGGGGGCTACGACGAGAACATCGCGCTGGGTCGGCGGGCGATCGTCGTCGAACCCCCCGGTCCCGACCTACGGTGAGGATGCCGAGCGATCAGCGCTGCCCTGGGGGTGTCAGGGCCGCGACCTACCGCGCGCCTGGCACCCCTCGAGCGAGTAGCGCTGCCGTCGGGGGTGTCAGAGGCGCGACCCTGACGAGGATCGCGTCCTCTCGTCGAGTCCGCGCGCGGCACCACCGGCACGGTCGCGCGGGTCGGCCGGCGGCAGGCACTGGTCCGGCTCACCGCACCGGTGCCCGGAATGCTCAGCGTCTTCGCCCACGACTGGGGCGACGGCAAGGCGACCGCGGGCGTGCGGGCCTACCTGTTCTCCCCCGACGCGGCGGACTACGTGCGGCGCGAGGAGCCGGCCTGGCAGGCCTGGCTGCACGGCCTCTCCATCCCGGCCTGAGCCGTCGGCGCCAAGCCGCCTCCGCGGCCCCGGCCCCGGCCCCTTGCCGCCAGAGCCCGCGGCCCGCTGGCCGGAGTCACTCGGCCCAGAAGCCTCGGGTGCCGAACAGGTCACGGTACGAACCGAACGGCGTTGCAGAAGAACGCGACCCGAGGTACGAGCCGACCACGGCAGCGCCGAGGTCGCCGAGCTCTGGCGCCACGACCCGGCCGCCGGCCCGCCGGGCCATCGAGTCGACGAACCGCGCCAGCCCGGCATCCTCACCGAGCCGGAAGAAGGTGGTCTGGGCGCCGAGCCGCGCGGCGGCATCCAGCTCGCGCACGGCGAGCGCGATGGTGCGCGAGTGCGGCGGGTAGTCGAAGAACACCTCGCCACCGGGCTCGAGGTGCGACGTCGGCTCGCCGTCGGTCACGACGAGCAGCACCGGCTGCTCGTGGGGGTGCCGCCGGAAGTGGCGGTTCGCCAGCAGCAGCGCGTGGTGCAGGTTGGTGCCCTTCGCCCACATCGCGTCCAGGGCGGTGAGCTGCTCGATCTGCATCACCTCGGCATGCCGACCGAACCCGATCAGCTCGAGGGAGTCGCCGCGGAAGCGCGACGAGATGAGCTGGTGCAGCGCGAGCGCGGTGCGCTTCATCGGCACCCAGCGGCCGTCCATCGCCATCGAGAACGACGTGTCGACGAGCAGCGCCACCGCGGCACGAGTGCGAGCCTCGGTCTCGACCACCTCGACGTCGCGGATGTCGAGCCGGATGCCGTCGCGGGCTGCCGTCCCCTCGTCGGCGGTGCGGGTCAGCGCATTGGTCATCGTGCGGGTGACGTCCCACGCCTCGGTGTCGCCGAACTCCCACTGGCGAGTGGCGCCGCTCGGTTCCCCGGCCGCGCCGGCGGCCCGCACCTCGCGCGCACCCGACCGGTTCGACAACCGGCCGGCGACGTCGCGCAGCAGCGACTTGCCGAGCTCACGCATGGCCTGCGGCGAGAGGCGCAGGGTGCCGTCGGTGGCGCGGGTGAGGTAGCCGCTCTCGCGCAGCGCCTTCTCGAGCCGGGCCAGCGCTCGGGCGTCGACGGCGGCCTCGTCGCCGAGCTGGCGCGCCAGCGAGTCGAGGTCGACGTCGTCGAGCCGCGCACCGGGGTGGGCCTGGGCGAGCTGGTCGGAGAGCGCGTCGAGCTGCGCGATGTCCTGCAGCACGCCGGTGCCGTCGCCGAGGCCGAGCCCCTGCTGCCCGCCGAACTGCTCCGCGCCGTCCCAGTCCTCGCCCGGGCGCAGGCCGCGCAGCAGGTCGTCGAGCCGGTCGAGCTGGTCCATCAGACCGGGCGAGCCGAAGGCCTGCTGCGACAGCTCGGCCAGCTCGGCCCGCTGCTCTGGCGTCATCGACGCGAGCATCCGCTGGGCGGCCGCGGCCCGGGCCGCCAGGGAGTCGATCAGCTCGTCGACGGTCTGCGGACCCTCGGGGAAGAACTCGCCGTGCTGGTCCAGAAAGTCGCGGAACTGCTCGGTCGTGTCGTCACCACGGGCGTGGGCGGCGAGCAGGTCACCGAGGTCACGCAGCATCTTCTCGACCCGCTCGCGGTCCTGGGGAGTGGCGCTCTCGAGCGCCTGCTTCATGCCGGCGAAGCGCTGGTCGAGCAGCTCGCGGCCGAGGAGGTCCTTGATCTGCTCGTACTTCCCGCGGGCGTCGCTGCTGCGCCACTCGTAGTCGGCGAGCTCGGTGACGGCAGCGGCCGGGGACCGCGGCAGCCCCTCCATGCGCATCTCGGCGAACCGCGCGTCGTCGTCGAGGTCGCGGGCCAGCTGCTTGCGCTCGGCGAGCACCGCGTCGTCGAGCAGCTGGCGAATCTCGTCGAGGGTGCCGCCGAGCTGGTGCTTCTGGAGCAGCTCGCGCCGGCGCTGTGCCACCTGGCGGGCCAGCTCGTCGAGACCGACCCGGGATGCCGTGCCCTGACGCAGCAGCTCGCGCATCGCCCGCTCGGGCGAGACCCCAGCCATGACCTCCTCGCCGATGGCGTCGAGCGCCTCGCGCAGGTCGACGGGTGGCGCGAGCGGGTCGTGGCCCCCGGCATACCGGGCGTACCGCGACGTGCGACCCGAGCCGCTTCCCCCGCTCACCTGTAGACCGTCTCCCCGTCGGCGCTGTCCTTCGCGATGCGCCGGGCGAGGTAGAGCCCCTCGAGTGCCAGCTCGACGGCGCTGGCCCGCTCGCCGTCGGAGGTCGCGGCGAGCCGCTCGCAGACGGCGTCGTAGACGTCGGACTCACCCAGCACCGGCAGGCCCTCGAGGAACTCGTGCGCGCTGACGCGCTCACCGGTGGTGACCAGGGCGCCGCCCTCGATGGCGTCGACGAGCAGGTGCAGGTCGATGCCCCCGAGCCACGTGCGGCAGGCCTCGGCGGTGGAGGTGCGCAGCAGATGGGCGAGCACCTCGCGCTCACGCCCCTCCTCGCCCGACTCGAACTCGATCTTGCCGCGCAGCACGTCGAGCGCCGCCTCGAGGTCGACGACCCGGGCCACGGCCTGCTCCTCGCCCCGTGTCGTCGCCCGGTGCAGTGCCGCCGCCGCCACCGTCTCGGTTCCGGCGATGGCGAACCGGGCCGAGACACCGGAGCGCTGGTCGACGGCGGGCGAGGAGCGCAGCGCCCGGGTTAACCGGGCCACGATCTCGACCAGCGCGTCGGGCACCATCGCGACGAGGTGGGCCTCCTGCCGGATGACGGCCACCTCGTCGTCGAGCTCGCGCGGGTAGTGCGTGCGGATCTCGGCCCCGAAGCGGTCCTTGAGCGGGGTGATGATGCGGCCGCGGTTGGTGTAGTCCTCGGGGTTGGCGCTCGCGACGACGAGCACGTCGAGCGGCAGGCGCAGCACGTAGCCGCGGATCTGGATGTCGCGCTCCTCCATGACGTTGAGCATCGCCACCTGGATGCGCTCGGCGAGGTCGGGCAGCTCGTTGATGGCGACGATGCCCCGGTGGCTGCGGGGGATGAGGCCGAAGTGGATGGTCTCCGGGTCACCGAGTCGGCGGCCCTCGGCCACCCGCATCGGGTCGACGTCGCCGATCAGGTCGGCGACGCTGGTGTCAGGGGTGGCGAGCTTCTCGGCATACCGCTCGTCGCGGTGCCGCCACTGGACCGGCAGGTTCTCGCCGAGCTCGGCGGCCCGGCGCCGGGACTCGACGGTGATCGGCTCGAACGGGTGCTCGCCGAGCTCGGACCCGGCGATCACCGGCGACCACTGGTCGAGCAGGCCGACCAGGCTGCGCAGCAGCCGGGTCTTGCCCTGCCCCCGCTCCCCGAGCAGCACGACGTCGTGGCCGGCCAACAGGGCCCGTTCGAGCTGGGGGATGACGCTGCCACCGAAGCCGTGCAGCCCGGGCCAGGGGTCGTGGCCGGCCGCGAGGGCGGCGAGCAGGTTGTCGCGGATCTCGACGCGCACCGACCGGGCGACGTGCCCGCAGGAGCGCAGCTCGCCGACGGTGGTGGGGCGGGGACTCTCACTCATCGCCTCACGATACGTCCGTAGGGCGCCGCGGGATCAACCCTTGTCCGAGGTTGGACACCGGCACCGACACCGGCACCGGCACCGGCACCGGCACCGGTGAGGACTGGCCGTCCTTTCGCGAATCACTACGATGGTGCGGTGGACGTCACCGGCGCGGGTACGGCATCCGGGCCACGGCGCCCCGGGGAGCCGGCGGCGCAGCGGCACTGGTGGGCGGGCCACGAGGACGCCCTCCCCGAAGGACTGCAGTGGTTGTCGGCCCGTGAGCGGGCTCGGCTCGACGCCATGCGTTTCACCAAGCGGCGCAACGCGTACGTGCTGTGTCGGTGGGTGGGCAAGCGCACCGTGGCCGCCCGGGTCGGGGTGGACACCGACCCGGCCGCGCTCGCCCGGATCGAGCTGCTCAACGCGGTGTCCGGCGCCCCCTACGTCGCGATCGGGGGCGGGGTGGCGCCGTGGGACATCTCGCTGTCGGACCGGGCAGGGTGCGCCGTGGCGGTCATCGGTGCCTCCGACGCGGGTGTGGCCGCGGCGTTGGGCATCGACCTCGAGGTCGTGGAACCACGCAGCGAGGGGTTCGTGACCGACTTCCTGACGCAAGCCGAGCAGGACTGGGTCAGGGGCCCGGCTGCGGCAGACGCACAGCTCGGCCGGGACGCCGCGGCGAACCTGGTGTGGTCGGCCAAGGAGGCAGCGCTCAAGGTGCTGCGCGTGGGGCTGCGCGCTGACACTCGCTCGGTGGAGATCACCGTGGCGTCCGACCCACGCGCCGACGGGTGGGCGAGGTTCACCGCGATTCGGCGCGGCGGCCCGGTCATGCCGGGGTGGTGGCGCCGCGACGGGGCCTACCTCCTGACCGTCGCCGCCCAGGGGAACCTCGACCCCCCGAGCGTGCTCCCGGGGGCCACCGACGTGGCCCTGGCGACGCCGGTGCACAGCTGGGTCGACAGACCGCTCGTCACCCCGGGGGAGTAGCCGCGACGCCCCTCTCGGGCGTGCGCGACATGCCCCGTTCGAGCGCGTCGACCACGTACGGCCGTAGTGTCGCGGCCGGGATGATGCGGTCGACCGACCCCACTCGCAGGGCGCGCTCGATGGTGTGCATGGCGTCGAACTCGTCGGCGACGTCGTGCAGCTTCTGCGAGCGCACCTCCTCGACGACCCTGGCCGCCCGGGCCCGGAGCGCCGCCGCGTCGGGGCCGCTTGCCGATGCAGCCTGCGCCCGGGCGCTCTCGACCGCCGGGTCGCGCTCGACACGGCGTTTGACCTCACGCGCGAACACGGTCGCCGCGGCGGGGGCACCACCGATCACCGAGGCGAACGACCCCTCCACCGCGGCGATCTCCATCGTCTCGGTCAGGGCCTTGGAGAACACGACGAACGCACCGCCGTGGTACCTCGAGACGACGACGAAGACGATGGGGCCCTCGAAGTTCGTCACCGCCCGGCCGATCTCTGCGCCGTACTCGAGCTGCCACTGGCGCATCGACTCCGGCGACCCGTCGAACCCGGACAGGTTGGCGAGGACGACGAGCGGGCGGTTGCCGCTCACTGCGTTGACGGCTCGGGCGATCTTGCGCGAGGCCTGCGGGAACAGCGTCCCCGACGTCCATGCCGGGGGCCCGTAGGAGGGGACGAAGCCGGTGCGCCGCACCTTGTGCGACTCGATGCCGATCATGCACACCGGGATGCCGCCGACGGTGGCGTCCCAGACGATCGCCGTGTCGGCGTCCTGCCACCGGCGCCATCGCTCGAGGGGGTCGACGTCCCGGTCGGCGACGGCGCGCATCACCGACCGCATGTCGAACGGCAGCTTGCGCTCGGGGTTGGTGTTGGGGTCGAAGACGTCGCCGACCGTCGTGAACGCAGACTCGGGCAGGCGCGTGTGCGGGGAGGTGCGGACGTCGCGGTCCACCGGGTCGTCCGTGGGTCTGCGCCGTGGGAAGCGCTCGCCCGGCACGGCGTAGGTGAAGTCGTAGTGCCGAAGCAGCAGCGTGCACGCCTCCGGGAAGCTGGGCGCCCAGTACTGAGCCTGTCCGTTCGGCCCCATGATCCGGTCGAAGCCGCCGATGCCCTGGTTGTCGTCCGCGGACACCGCGCCGGAGTAGTCGAGCGCCTGCTTGCCGGTGAGCACCATCGTGCTGGCCGGGGTCATGACGAGGATGCCCTTGGTGTGCATGAGCATCGTCGCCTCGGCGTTCCAGTACGGCTGCCCGCCGACGGTGATCCCGGTGATGATGATGTTCACCTCACCGCCGGCCTGGGTGTACTCGATGAGCCGGCGAAGGGTCAGCGATATCCAGTCCATGTTCTCCGTACCGGAGTCCAGGGCGATGAGCGCACCGGACGAGACCGCATACCACTCCAGCGGGATGCCGCGCTCGAGCGCGAGCGCGAGCGCGGCGTTGATCCGCCGGCACTCAGGCTCGGCGAGGTTGCCCAGGCCCTGGGTGGGGTCCGACAGGATGGCCACCCGCGTCATCCCGTCGGGGTGTACGCCGGTGCGGTTGGTGAGCAGCCCGACGACGACGTGAGCGGTGTTGCCCCCCGGCTCCCGGTCGACGGGGACGAGGTCGTCGCCGGCGCCGAGGTCGAGCTCCTGGAAGCTCCCCGGGGGGAAGGGCGAGGCGTCGCCCTCGGCCGGGGTGAGCATCCGGATGATCTCGTAGGGGTAGGGGCTGCCGAAGCGGGCCGCGGTGAGGACCTTCTGCGCGTACGGCGTGAGAGGCCGGACCGGGTTCGGCCCGGGCTCCTCCATCCGGATCGTCGGCCCGCCGGCGCCGAGCCCCTCGAGGACGACGATCCGGTCCGCGAACACCTGCCGACCGTCGCTGCCGGTGTCCGCGACGGTGACGTGCAGGACGACCTTCTCGAGGCTGGCGCCGCGGGCCAGGCCCTCGTAGGCCATCGCGAGGTCGTACCACTCCTCGCGAGGAACGTTCCACGTCGGTCGCACCCAGACGACGAGCCGGTTGGCGGCCGGCCGCTCGCGGGCGGGGTAGCGGGCCATGGCGCTGCGCATCGACGCGAGGGCCGCGAGGCCGCTCCGCCCGAGCCGCGGGTAGGTGACGCGGCCGGTGTCGGGGTCCCGCACCGGGGTGAGGTCACGGACCTCGACCAGGGCGAAGAGCCGGTGGTCACGAGGGTTGTCCTTGGCCACGCCGTCGAAGACGTAGACGTCCTCGGGGGAGGGGAGCCGGGCGAGCTCGAAGTTCGACAGCCGCCACAGGTCGAGGCGCTTGCCGAGCATCGGGTGGAGGTTGCGGTAGATGGTGTCCTCGACGAAGCCGGCCCCGCCGGGATCCGAGCGGAAGGTGACGTGCTGGGTGCGGCCCCGATCCGGCCCCCCGCCCTCCAGGGAGGTGATGGTGAGGTCGATGCGGTGCAGGATCCGACCGAAGGCGCACTCGGCGAGCAGGTCGGCCGCCTGCTCGGCCGCGACCGCCACGTCGGGTCGAGGGCCCTCGTGCCAGGTGACGAGGTCGACGACGACCTCACGGTCGCCGGCGTTCTCGGCGAGGTGCCGCGCGATGACGCGGGATACCGTCGTGAGGTCCGACAGCGGCAGGTAGCCGACGACGACGTGGACCTGCAGGTCGTCGAGCTCGTAGCGGGCGGAGACCAGGTCGATCCCGTCGCGGGTGTCGAAGTCCAGCCCGTGCAGGTCGCGCATCCGGTAGAACCGCCGCAGGTAGGTCTCGAGCACCGCCCGGCGGAACGCCGTCCCGCTGGTGGCCACGTCGGTCTGTGCCCCGAGCCAGGCGCCCAGCAACAGCGAGCGCATGGGCTGGGGGCACAGCACGAGCCGGCTGATCCGGTCGGCCCGTTCGGGGCCGGTCGGATCGGCGGCCAGCTCGGCGAGGTGGCCGCGCATCTCCGCCTCGGTCTCGGCGACGACCCGGCTGAGGACCGGCTCGTCGAACCAGTGGTAGAGCACGTCGCGGGCCGCGTCGGCCACCGCGGGCTGCCGCCCCTGGGTCGCCCTGACCAGCCGCTCCAGCCGGGTCCGGTCGGCCACGGTCGCCCTGGTCAGCAGCTTCCCAGCGAACTCCAGCCTGCGTCCCAGCACCTCGCTGACGAGGTCGGCGAGCTCGGGGACCCGGGAGAACGAGCGGAACAGCCAGAACGTCGCCCGCTCCAACAAGGCCCGGTCCTGCGGGCCCTCGACGCCGTACCTCGCGAGCACTCGCCCGAGCCGCCGCCGGAACTTCTCGGGCAGGCCGCCCCGGTCGGGGTCGAGCCACCGAAGGTACTCGAGGACGAACTCCTGGGTGCTGGTCTGGTCCGCCACGTCCGCGTCCTCCAGCACCTCCGCCTCGGTGCGTGGGCGGTAGAGGGATCCGATGTCCGCGAACAGGTCGAGGAAGGCGTCCTCACGTGCGAGGAGGTCGTGGTCGGCCGGGTCGCTGCCCTGGACCCGGTGCCGGTAGGCGGTGCGCAGGTCCTTGACGGCGGCGGGGTCCAGGTCGAAGCCGAGCAGGTAGGCCGTGAGGTCGTCGAAGACGTCGGGCGGCGGCGCCTCGTTCTCGACGACGAAGGCAGCGAGATCGACGCTGGCGCTCTCGGTGCCGCGGGGCGGGTCCGGCAGCAGGTGGGACGCCTCGGTGGACTTGATCCGTAGCAGCGGGTCGCCTTGCTCGACCTGCTGGTTGGGCAGCACCACCACCGCGGTCACGTGACCGTCCAGGGGTGCGGTGAGCGTGCTCACCATCTTCATCGACTCGAGGGTCGCGACCGGCTGGCCGGCGGTCACCGGGTCACCGGCGACCACGAGCAGAGAGCTGACCAGGGCCGGCGCCGGAGCGCGAACGACGACACCGTCCTCCCGGGTCACGGTGTGGGCGACGCCGTCGATCTCGAGGCGGATCACCTCGTCATCGGTCACCGCGAGGACGCGTCGGGTCCGTCCGCCCACGAGGACCCGCCGCTCGTACGGGCTCTGGGTGTCCACGACGGCGTCGAACCGCGCTTCGCCGTGCACCCGGTATCGGTCCGGCCCGGTCCGGTCCACGCGCAGGCGGTGCCGACCGCCGCGGTATCCGAGATGGATGGCCACGCCGACGCGCTCCGGGTGCTCGGGGCGGCCTCGCTCGGCGCTGGCGCGGAACGACCGCTGGGCCAGGGCCAGGTCGGCCTCGTAGACCTCGATCGCGGCGATGATGACGGCGACCGGGTCGGGGTTAGGGTCGAGGACCCCCGAGGCACGCTGCGCCGCATACCAGAGCGGCGGCGGCGGGCCGTCGAGGACGGTCGACGACCCGAGGATGGCGATCAGGCTGGTGCGGTTCGTGGCCCCGCCCGAGAGCACGATGCTGGTGTGCTTGAGGGCCCGGCGGAGCCGCTGGACGGCTTGGGCACGGTCGCGCCCCCACGACGTGAAGGTCGCCAGGACGGGGTCGAGGTCGGCGTCGACGACATCCCCAGCCCGTAGGCCAGCGTCGACCCGGACCCCGGTCCCGACGGGCAGCGAGATGACCTCGACGCGCCCGCCGGTGGGGGCGTACCCGCGGTCCGGGTCATGGGCGAGCAACCGCGCCGCGACGGTCCAGCCCTCGCCATGCGGTGCTGTCGGGGGAAGGGCGTCCCCCAGGGCGGCACGCAGGCGCATGCCGAGGATGCCGGCGCCGGTGCGCTCCTCGGCCGCCACGTGGGTGGCCCGGCCGTCTGTGTCGACCTGGGTGACGGCGAAGGAGCCGTCCTGCTCGAGCGCGAAGTGGACGACCGCACCGCCCCGGAACGCCGCGTGCTCCAGGAGCGAGACCGCCGCGGCATCCATGGCCGCGACGACGCCGTCGGGTATGCCGGTGGCAGGCATCTCCGCGAGGATCGCCCAGCTGTCCCGCACGACGGTCACCTCACGCAGTCCGAGGGTCCACACCGTGCCGTGCGCGTCGCGCACGGCGTCGACCTCGAGCCGGCGGGGACCCTCGGGGAAGGATCCGGCCGGCCGGACAGGGACGTTGGCGGCGGAAGCGACCTCGGCCAGCCCCGACGGCGTGCAGAGGGCGCGGATCGCGGCCGCATCCGGGCCGAGGACGACCAGGCCGGCACCGGTGCAGGCGTCGGCGAGGTCGGCCCGGTCGCTGCAGGGCACCATACCCAGCCACACCCCGTCGGCCCGCGCCGCCACGAGGGCGGCGACGAGGTCGGCGACAGGCACGTCACCGTCCTCGGGCAGGGTGAGGGCCAGGGTCTCGCCGGCCTCGCGAGCCCACCAGGCTCGGGCCCGCGACACGGTGCTCACCGAGATGGTGCGCAGCCGCTCGCCGCCGTCGGGGTCCAGAAGTGAGCCCGCCGTGGCGAGGACCCGCAGCGCGGGCTCGCCACGTTCGACGACGGCGAGCCGTCGCACACTTCTCACGCCGGCGTCCCGGAGCCGAACGCGGCCTGCAGTGGGTCGCGCACGTCGTCCGGGACCCCGCCGGGCAAGGGCACCGTCGTGTAGCCGTCGAGCCGCACCACGACCCGGCCCTCGTCGTCGACGACCAGGGCGTCGACGTGCCCGTCGTGCGCCACAGAATGGGCCACGAGCCGCCCGGTGGCGGTCGCGGGATCGAGCAGGACGCAGACCCGACCGACGCCCATGGGCAGGGCCAACCGGTCCTCCTGGGCGGCTTCCCACAGGCCCGCGGTCTGGAAGCACAGTTCCACGAGCCGTGGCGCCAGGGTGAGCGGGGCGGTGGCAGGCGTTCGGTCGTCGGGCATGGACTCGGGCAGGCGCGCCGTCGCCCCGTCCCCCTCGCGCCAAGCCGTCTCGACGACCTGGTAGGCGGGGCCGTGGAAGTAGAAGCGGTAGACCTGCTCCGCGTCGACCACCGGCTCGTGCGGGGCGAGGTCGAGGTCACTGTGCTCCCCCTGGACGGGGACGGCCGTGAGCCGCACCCGGCCGGTGAAGTGCGTGGTGCGCACGGGGTCGTCCGACCCGGGCAGCAGGCGTTCCGCGGTGAGGGTGCAGTCGGCGACCAGGTCGTCACCACCGTGCGGGTCCGGTGCCGTCACGGCCGAGACCGTGAGGGTCCGCGGCTCGTCGCGGTAGAACTTCACCGGCGCGAGGAAGCCCACGTCCTCGACGCCACTGACCCGGTAGCCGGCCGGGGCGGCCAGCCCGGCGACCTCCGCGAAGGCCTCCATCCCCATGACCCCGGGGAGGACGGGGATGCCGTCGATCCGGTGGTCGGAGAGGAAACCCTGCTCGGCCGGGTCGAGGGTCACCCGGGAGACGACTCCGTCGTGCACTGACACCGTGAGCTCGCCGACCATGGGTCCGAACGGGTGCTGCTCGCGGACTGCGTCGGCGTCGATGCCGCCGGTCGCGTGGTACTCGGCCGCCATCATCCCGAGCGCGCCGGCGACGACCACTTCGCCGCTGAAGGGCGAGGACGTGAGCTCGCGCCGGATCCAGGCGACGCCGGCCTCCGGCGGGAGTACCTGCACCCCCGCCATCTCCATGATCTTCGGGATCGAGCCGCGCGTGGCCATGCCGATGCCACCCCACGCCGTCCAGTCCAGGGCCAGGCCCCGGGTCTGCGGGCGGCTGGCCCGCAGGGAGGAGACGACCTTGCAGAGCAGGTCGTTCGCCGCGGCGTAGTCGGTCTGGCCGTTGTTGCCGAACCGGCCCGCGACGGACGAGAACGCGACGACGGCGCCGACCTCCATCGTGCGTGCGGCCTGCCAGACGTTGAACCATCCGGTGGTCTTCACGTCGAAGACCAGGTCGAACTCCCGTGGCTCCTTCTCCGGTAGGTTCCGGCTGATCTCCACGCCGGCGGCGTGCAGCAGCACGTCGACCCGCCCGCTGCGCTCGCGGACCTGGTCCATCACCGAGCCGACGGCGGCGGCGTCGGTGAGATCGACCGAGTAGTAGTGCGCCGTGCCGCCGGCCGCCTCGACCGCCTCGATGCAGGTCAGGGCCGCCTCGAGTCGCTCGATGTGGGCGAGCTCGCGGTCGATCAGCACCGGGGTCGGCTTCTCGCCGTGCTCCTTCAGCCGTGCCGCGATGGTGCCCTTGAGCGACGTCGGGTCCGTGCGGAACGCGGTGATGTCGGGGTCGGCGTCGTCGGGCGCCGCCGTGAGGTCGAGCAGGTGGAAGGTTCCTCCCGAGGCGACAGCGAGGTCGGCGGTGATCGCGGAGACGATGCTGCCCGCCGCGCCCGTGACGAGCACGACGGAGTCGGACGTCAGCGGCATCCCGCCGTCGGAGTCGGGGGCGCCGTCGCCCCCGCGGGCCGGGAACGGCTGCTCGAGCAGGGCGATGCCGAAGCGCCGACCGTCGACCCGGCCGATCTCGACGCATCCCGGGTCGCGCAGGGTCTCCTCGATGAGCAGGTCGGCGACGGCGGCGGTCCTGCGGTCCACCGGCAGGTCGACCGCCTTGACCAGGGCGTCCGGCCGCTCCTTCTTGTAGGACTTGGTGAAGCCGGTCACCGCGCCGCCGAGCGCCGACGTCGCGCCGGCGGCCGAGTAGCCGTGGTAGCCCCCGAGTCGGGTCGCGGACACGAGGAACGCACCGTCGTCCCAGAGGTGGCGCATCGTCGCGTAGAGCGCCTTGACCCGGCGGCGGAGCGCCTCGTGCCAGGTGGTCAGGTCGTAGGCCGCGAGGTCGCCCTCGTCGTCGAGCGCCGCGAGCCAGTAGACGCCGGAGATCGGGCCGTCTGCGGTCCACTCGGCGAGGTGGGCGAGCAGCTCGTCGGTGGGCGTGCCGGGGTCGAGCACCAGCGCCGTGGCGCCGGCCTTGCGCAGGCGCTTGACGAGCGCGTCACCGACGCCGCCCTCGTCGCGCATGACGACGATGCGGGCATCGGCGAGCGAGATGCCGGTGGGCAGGCACCGGTCGGCGGCCGGGCGCAGCGACGGTACGGGAACGCGCCGGGGGAGCGCGTCGACCGCGTCGAGGTCGCCGGCCACGGTGTGCGGTCCTACCTGGTCGGCTGAGGTGGTCTCGGCGTGCGCACGGTCGGGTGTCGGGGCCGAGTCGGCGGCCATCGACGTACCGAGCTTGTCGCGGACCCAGCCGGCGACGTGGTTCACGGTGGGGAACTCGCGCAGCTGGAGGGTGTCGTCGCGCTCGAGGTTCCACTGGGTGCGGACGGCGGCGAAGACCTCGGCCTGCTTGACGGTGTCGACGCCGAGGTCGGCCTCGAGGTCGAGCTCGGGGTCGAGCAGGTCGGC
>JBBQWX010000061.1:0-22805 GCA_038210185.1 Actinomycetales bacterium | reverse complement strand
CCGTCGCCCGATCGTTCCGGTGCGCGCTCGATGGGGCTGGTGTGACACACGAGACGGTGTTGTGAATTGCTCAACTACTACACGCTGTAGGACAGTAGGTCGTGCCGGGAGAACTCGGCACCACCATCAGGGCAGGAGCGGACATGAGCGACACCACCACGGCGCCGGCTGTGCCGGCCGAGACCACGCACGGGCACGGTTTCGTCAGGATCTCCGGACTCATCGTCGCGATCATCGGCGCGATCATGCTGGTCGGCGGTGCCGGCACCTGGGTCCTCGTCCAGTCATCGCTCGCCGACGAGCGCATCACCGTCGCCGAGGACGCCGACTGGTTCGCCGGCCAGCAGGTCAACGGCCCCTTCACCGCCTACTCCGAGGCCATGATCATCGAGAAGCACGCCCTCGAGGGCTCCGACGGCAAGACCTACGCCGAGCTCGACCGCGAGGACCCCGCGCGCGCCTCCGTCATGAACGGCTCGTTCCTGCGCGCCTCGCTCTTCACCAGCGTCCTCGCCTTCGGCGTCAGCGCCATGGCGATGGGCCTGGGCCTGGTCCAGATCCTGCTCGGGATCTCGATGCGCAAGCTGGCCGGGGCGCGGTTCTGACGCACCCCGTTCGAACACACGACACCCCCGGCTCGCAAGAGCCGGGGGTGTTCGCGTTCGGTCAGTTCGCGTTCGGTCACTTCCCGCGCATCGCCTTGCGGTCGACGCGGGCCCGCGTGGGGTCGACGCCCTTGGGGATCGGGGGCTTCATCCCGCCGAGGGACTTCAGCCGCTTGTTGACGACCGAGGTCTCCTGCTTGGTGAGGACGGGCCGCATGCGGGTGAGACGCGCCGAGATCTTCTTCACCGGCACCTGGCCCTCGGCGTCGCCGACGACCCAGAGGTGCACCGGCACGCCCGGGGCCACGCGGGCGACCTTCTTCTCCTCGGCCTTGAGCAGCTTGGTGACGCGCGGCCCGGGCCCTTCACCGATGAGCACGACGCCGGGGCGGCCCAGCGCCCGGAAGACCATGGCCGCACCGGCCATGTCGCTGGGGCGGGTGCCTCGGGCACCCTCGATGGCAACCGGCTCCTGGGCCGCGTACCAGCCTCGCTTGCCCAGCCCGGTGAGGGTCGCCCCGGTGGCACCGGGCTGGCCCTCGAGCGCGCGGTACATCGCGGTGTTGCCGCGGCGGTTCATGACGATGACGGCCGCCAGCAGGGCCGACGGGAGCGCCACGATCGCGGCGTACCAGACCCACCACCCGCCGACGAGGAAACCGATGCCGACTATGACGGCCGCGGTGCCGAGCGCGGCGGCCAGCATCCACCACCCCAGTCGGGGGTCGAGGTTCTTGATGGCCTTGTAGGCCTGGCGGATCTGGGCGATGCGGCCGGTCTTGGCCTGGGGCTGGTCGGACACGGAGGTCGAGCTCCTGGATCAGTGGGGCAGTGCCCGGGGGATGCCGCGGGCTGGGGCCCTCAGGATACGGTGCGCGCCGCGCGGGCCACCAACGACGCCGCCTCCTGGCGGGCCGGGTCGGCCGTGGCGGCCGCCAGGTGGGACAGGTGCTCGGGGATGGGGCGACCCCACCGGCTCATGGCCGTGGCCCAGAGCCGCCCGGCGCGGTACGAGCTGCGCACCAGCGGGCCGGCCATGACGCCCTTGAAGCCGATGTCGTGCGCGACCCGCGACCAGTGCACGAACTCCTCCGGTCTGACCCAGCGGTCGATGGGGTGGTGCTTGGGGGAGGGCCGCAGGTACTGGGTGATGGTGAGGATGTCGCAGCCCGCGTCGTGCAGGTCGACGATCGCGGACTCGATCTCGACGTCCTCCTCGCCCATGCCCAGGATGAGGTTGGACTTGGTGACGAGCTCGGCCGCACGGGCCATCGTGAGCACCCGCAGCGACTTGTCGTAGGTGAAGGCCGGGCGGATCCGCTTGAAGATGCGCGGCACCGTCTCGAGGTTGTGGGCGAACACCTCGGGCCGGGCGTCGAAGACCTGGCCGACCAGCTCGGGCACCGCACCGAAGTCGGGCGGGAGGATCTCGACCCCGGTGTTGGGATTGAGGGCGTGGATCTGGCGGATCGTGTCGGCGTAGAGGCCGGCGGCACCATCGGGCCGGTCGTCGCGAGCGACTCCGGTGACGGTGGAGTAGCGCAGCCCCATGGTGCGCACCGACTCGGCGACCCGTCGGGGCTCGTCGAGGTCGAGCGGCTGGGGGCGGCCGGTCGCGATGTCGCAGAAGTCGCAACGCCGCGTGCAGGTGTCGCCGCCGATGAGGAAGGTCGCCTCGCGGTCCTCCCAGCACTCGAAGATGTTGGGGCAGGCGGCCTCCTGGCACACCGTGTGCAGGCCCTGCCCCTTGACCATGGAGCTGATCTGGGTGAACTCCGGACCCATCTTCGCGGTGGTGCGGATCCACTCCGGCTTGCGCTCGATGGGGGTCTCGGCGTTGCGCGCCTCCACCCGCAGCATGCGGCGTCCCTCGGGTGCGACAGTCACACGGGCCAGCCTACGCCGGGCCCACGACGGGCCCCGAATCCTGCGACAGGCTCAGCCCAGGACGTCGGCGAGGTGCTTCTCGACATACGGCAGGACGTCCTGCACGCCCAGCGCGCGACCGGACTCGAGGGACAGCGACGAGACCCCGGCATCCGCGATGCCGCACGGGATGATGGCGTCGGCCCACGACAGGTCGGCGTCGCAGTTGAGGGCGAACCCGTGCATCGTGACTCGCCGGCTCACCCGCACCCCGATCGCGCCGAGCTTGCGGTCGGGCCCGCGGTCGTCGGCGAGCACCCACACCCCGCTCCGGCCGTCGACCCGCACGGTCTGGACCCCGAAGTCGCGGCACGCCCGGATCATGACCTCTTCGAGCCGGCGCACGTGGGCGACGACGTCGATGGGCACCTGGGTCAGGCGCACGATGGGGTAGCCGACGAGCTGACCCGGACCGTGCCAGGTGATCTTGCCGCCGCGGTCGACGTCGACCACGGGCGTGCCGTCGACGGGACGCTCGTGCGGCTCGGTGCGCTTGCCAGCCGTGTACACCGCGGCGTGCTCGAGCAGGAGCGTGGTGTCGGGAAGGGTGCCCGCGACGACCTGGGCGTGCACGTCTCGCTGGGTCTGCCAGCCCTGCTCGTAGTCGACGAGGGTGGGCGCGAAGCCGAGGTGCACGAAACGCATGGGCTTCACGGTACGCCGCCCCGTGGCGAGACCTTGCTGCGCGGCGTCGGTCCCGAACCCTAGGCTCTGGCCCATGAGCCAGGAGCTTGACGACACCCGCGCCAGTGCGCGCCGCCCCCGCATCGCCCTGTGGGGGGCACTCCTCGTCGTCCTCGCCTGGCTGGTCGTCGCCGGTCTGGGCGGGAGCGCACAGGGCAAGCTGGCCGGCGTCCAGTCCAACGACAACTCCACCTTCCTGCCCAAGGGCGCCGAGTCCACCCTCGTCAGCAACGCGGTCGCGGCCTTCAACGACAGTGACACGCTGCCCTACCTGGTGGTGGTCGAGCGCGAGGACGGCGGGGCGCTGAGCCCGCAGGACCTCCAGGCCGTCACGATGTTCGCGCAGGGGGTGCCCGGGCTGGCCCTCCCCGAGATGGGCGAGGGAAGGACGCTGGGCGACTACCTCGTGGCGGGGGCCCAGGTCGTCCCGATCCCGTCGCAGGACGGCAAGGCCGTGCTCGTCTCGGTGCCGCTCGACGCCACCACGGGCACCGAGGCCAGCGGTGACACCTCGGCGCTCGTCGAGGGTGCAACCGCGATGCGCGACGAGATCGAGCGCACCCTCGTGCCCGCCGGGCTGCAGGGCTACGTCGGCGGGCCCGGTGGGCTGATCGCCGACTTCGCGTCGGCGTTCGCGGGCATCGACGGCATCCTGCTCGGCGTCGCCCTGCTGGTCGTCCTGGTCATCCTGCTCATCGTCTACCGCAGCCCGATCCTGCCGTTCGCGGTGCTGCTCAGCGCCGTCTTCGGGCTGAGCGCGGCCTCACTGGTGGTCTACCAGCTCGCCCTGAACGACGTGATCACGCTCTCGGGGCAGTCGCAGGGCATCCTGTTCATCCTCGTCGTGGGCGCCTCGACCGACTACGCCCTGCTGCTCGTCAGCCGCTTCAAGGAAGAGCTGCACGACCAGCCGAACTCATGGGTGGCCCTGAAGCGGGCCTGGCGCGGCACCGTCGAACCGATCGTCGCCTCGGCCGCGACCGTCATCCTCGGGCTGCTCTGCCTCCTGCTCGCCGAGCTGCGCAGCACCTCCGGGCTGGGCCCGGTCGGCGCGCTCGGCATCGCCGGTGCGCTCCTGGCGTCGCTGACCTTCCTGCCCGCGGTCCTGCTGCTGTTCGGTCGCCAGGCGTTCTGGCCGTTCGCGCCCAAGCTCGACCACGTGCACGCCGAGGACGTCGTGGGCACCAAGGGTCTGTGGGGTCGGGTCGCCGACCTCGTCGGCCGGCACCCCCGGCGCACCTGGGTCATCACCCTCGTCGTGCTGCTCGCCGCGGCCGCCTTCGCGCCGACCTTCAAGGCCGACGGCGCCACCCTCGACGAGACCTTCCTCGACGACACCGACTCGATCGTGGCGCAGCGGGTCATCGGCGAGCACTTCCCGGCCGGTTCGGCCACACCCGTCCAGATCGTCGTGCCCCAGGCCGACGCCGAGGCTGCCCTCGCCCTCGCCACCAAGGACCCGGGCGTCGACAGCGCCTTCATCGGGCTCGCGCCCCCTCAGCCCGGCCAGCCGCCGCTGCCCCCCAAGGTCGTCGACGGCACCGTACTGGTGCAGGCCACGACCAAGGCGGCGTCGGACAGCCAGGAGGCCGAGGAAACCGTCCGGCGGCTGCGCGCCGACCTCGACGCCGTGAGCACCGACGCCCTGGTGGGCGGCAACGCCGCGACCAACCTCGACGTGCACGAGGCCAGTGGGCGCGACCTGCGGGTCATCGTGCCGACCATCCTGTTCGTCATCTTCGTCGTGCTCTCGCTGCTGCTGCGGTCGATCGTGGCGCCGCTGCTGCTCGTGGCCGCCAACGTGGTCTCGTTCGCCGCGACCATAGGCATCTCGTCGCTGGTCTTCCAGCACGTCTTCGGCTTCAGCAGCAGCGACCCGTCGATCGTGCTCTACGGGTTCGTGTTCCTCGTCGCGCTGGGCATCGACTACTCGATCTTCCTCATGACCCGGGTGCGCGAGGAGGCCAAGGACCACGGCACCAGACCCGGCATCCTGCTCGGTCTCGCGGTCACCGGTGGGGTCATCACCAGCGCGGGCATCGTTCTGGCCGCAACCTTCTCGGCGCTGGCCGTGCTGCCCCTGGTGTTCCTGGTGCAGATCGCCTTCATCGTGGCGTTCGGCGTGCTGCTCGACACCTTCGTGGTGCGCTCGCTGCTCGTGCCGGCGGCGGCGTACGACATCGGCCCGCCGATCTGGTGGCCGCGCCACCTCCCCGCCGATGGCGAGAAGGCCGACGAGGACAAGGCCGACGGCGAGAAGCTGCGGACCTACGCTCCCTGAGGGTGACCGCGCCGGCCCCGGACCTAGGCTGTCGCGCATGACACGCGTCGCACTGGCCGGCTACGGGTTCGCCGGGCGAACCATCCACGCACCCCTGCTGGCCGAGGCGGGGTGCGAGGTCGTGGCGGTGTCGACGAGCGACCCCGAGCGGTCGGCCGCCGCTCGGGCCGACGTCCCGGGCGTGCAGGTGGTCGCGGACCTCGCCGAGCTGATTGCGATGCCGGGGCTCGACCTCGTGGTGCTCGCGACCCCCAGCGGCGGACATGCCGCACAGGTGCGTTCGGTCGTGGATGCCGGGCTGCCGTGTGTCGTCGACAAGCCGCTGGCGGTCGACGCCGAGTCGGCGGCGGCCGTCGTGAGGCACGCCACGGCATCCGGGGTGCCCCTGACCGTCTTCCAGAACCGGCGCTTCGACGCCGAGCAGGCGACCGTCGCGCAGGTGGTGGCCGACGGGCTGGTGGGCACCCCGTTCCGGTACGAGATGCGGTGGGAACGGTGGCGCCCGGTGCCCAAGGAGCGCTGGCGGGAGCAGGCTCACGCGAGCGAGGGCGGCGGCCTTCTGCTCGACCTGCACAGCCACCTCGTCGACGCCGCGGTGCAGCTGTTCGGGCCGGTCAAGACGGTCTTCGCGACGGTGGCCGCACGCACGACGACTGCGGAGGACGACGCCTTCCTCGTGTGCCGGCACGCGAACGGGGTGGTGTCGCACCTCGGGGCGGTCTCGCTGTCGGGGGCGCCGGGCCCGCGGGTGCGCCTGCTCGGCACGGAGGCGGCCTACGTGATGGCCGACTTCACGGGGGAGTCGCACGTGTGGAGCGGTCAGGTCGACGCCGATGCCGGGCACAGCGGCTGGCTCTACCGTGGCGACACCCGCGAGCCGGTGGCGCGGGCCGGCAGTTGCCAGGCCGATCTCTACCGGGCGGTCGCCGCGGCGCTCGCGTCGCCCGACCCCCAGGGCGCCATGCCGGTCGACCCGTGGGATGCCGTGCACACCCTCGCCGTCATCGACGCGGCCCGCGCCTCCGCGGCCTCCGAGTCGGTCGTCGTCGTGCGCACCCCGACCCCCTGAGCGACAACCCCGACTGCGTGCGGCTTCCACACGGTCTCGCATGGTCGGGGCACCCAGAACCGAAGGCGAGTCGCACGAAGTCGACAGCAGCCGGGGTCAGGGGGTGGGGAGGAGGCGCGGCTCGAGGCGTTCCTCGCGCACGCCGTCGCCGTCGCCGTCTCGGGTGACGACATAGGCCGCCTTGCCGTCGACCTCACTGACCGCCTCGACGAGCTCGGTACCGCGATAGACCAGGCCGACACCGTCGTCGGTGCAGTGGGTCTCGGGGAACGTGCCGTCTGCCACGAGCGCGTGCACCGTCGGTCGCCGGGTCTGCTCGCTGTCGTAGTGGACGCCGTTGCCGTAGGGGAGCAGCCCCAGCCCGTTGGTCACGGCGCGCAGGTCCGGCCCGAAGGAGTCGGTGCAGCCGCCGACGAACCAGCAGATCGAGCCGGCCGACACGCCACCCAGCACCACCCCGGCCTCCCAGGCGGCCCGCATCGCCGGGCGCAGCTCGTGGACGTCCCAGACGGCCAGCAGGTTGGCCACCGACCCGCCGTTGACCCACACGACGTCGGCCTCGAGCAGGTGATCGGGCACGTCGTCGAGGTTGGGCATCGGGAACAGGTCGAGGCAGGTGACGTCGAAGCCGGCGACGCGGCCGGCTTCGTGCGCCCAGTAGTTCATGTACCGCGGGTCGCCGGATGCCGTGCCGACGAACGTGACGCGCGGTCGGCGGCCGTGAGCACCGGACAGCTCGACGGCGTGGTGGGCCAGGGCGTCGAACTCGAGCTGGGTGCGGCGTCCGTAGCGGTAACCACCCGAGGTGGCCAGGATCGTCGGGGTGTCGGCGGGCATGAGGCCAACCCTAGGGTCCTGTGGACAACTCCGCGGCGCAGGACGCCCGGCACGGCATGGTGGGGTGATGGGGGACGACGAGCTGGATGCGGCGCGGTGGGTGCCCGGGCCGGCGCCGGTGCCGGACGCGCTTCCGGTGCCGGACGGACCGCCGGTGCCGGACAGACTGCCGGTGCCGGACGGACCGCCGGTGCCGAACGGACCGCCGGTGCCCGAGGTGCCCGGCTACGAGCTGGGCCGGTTGCTCGCGCGTGGTGGCACGAGCGAGGTGTGGGCCGGGGTGGCCATCGACGGCGGACGCCGGGTGGCGGTCAAGGTGGTGCACGCCGAGCTCGGGTCGGTCGAGGCCGCCGCGCGCGAGGCCGCCGTGTCGGCCCGGTCGGCCAGCGCCCACGTGGTGGCCGTCGAGGCCTGCGTCGAGCTGCCCGACGGCCGGATTGCCGTCGTCATGCCCCACCTGCTCGGCGGCGCCCTCGACGCGCTGGTCCGCGCGCGCGGGCACCTGTCACCCGGCGAGGTCGTCACCGTCCTCACTCCGGTGGCGTCGGCCCTGGGGCGGCTGCACGACCTCGGGGTGGTGCACGGCGACGTCTCACCGGGCAACGTGCTGCTCGAGCTCGACGGCCGACCGGTGCTCGGCGACCTCGGCCTCGGCCATGTCCTCGGCGAGGTCTCGCCGGGCGTCTGGGGCACCGACGGCTACGTCGCGCCCGAGGTGCTGCTTGGCGCCGACCCGTCCCCGGCATCCGACGTCTACGCCCTGGGCGCGCTGGGCTGGCTGTGCCTGTCCGGCACCGTTCCCGGCCCACCGGGCCTGCGGCCCGAGCTGGCCGAGGTGTCCCGCGCAGGCGAGGGTTCCGAGCCGGTCGTGGCCGCCCTCGCGGCGGCGGTGTCCGCCGACCCGGCTGACCGGCCCGGCGCCCACGAGCTGGCCTGGCAGCTGTTCGCCGCGGCCGCGGCCGAGCCGCTGCACCTCGCGCACGGTGACGACGAGGTGAGCGCGGTGACCTACCGGCTGCGCGCGGCAGCCGGCCACCCGCCGTCGGTGCCCGCGTTCCGCCGACGACTCCGGCCGTGGCGGCGGACGTGGCAAGGGCAGGGTCGGCGGCAGCCGCCGTGGCAACCGCAGAGGCCGTGGCAGCCGTCGTGGCGGTGGCGGGAGCAGTTGCGGCCGTCGTGGCGGTGGCGGGCGCGGTGGCGGCCGCGTCGACATCCGGCTCGGGACGGTCTCGAGAGTGGCCGGCACGCCGGCACCGTGGTGCTCCGTGGCTGGGGAAGCGTCCGGGGGCGCAGCGGCGCCTCGCGCCCCGGGGTCGTCGTGGCATTGGTCGGCCTCGCGTGCGTGGTCCTGCTCGTGCCCACGGTGGCCGTGCTCGGCCGGGCCGAGGGCACCTCCTCGGCCGGGGCGACCGATGCCGTGCCGGCGTCGAGTGGTCACCGCACCGCCGAGGGCGGCGACCCGCGAACGGACGTGCAGGCGCCGCGCACCCGACCCGCCGAGCTGCTGGCGGTGCTCGCCGACGCACGCGCCGCGGCCTGGCGAGAGGCGACTCCTGCCCTGCTGCACGCGGCCGATGCCAACGGGTCGGCCGCTGCGGTGCGTGACGCCGCGGCTGTCGCCGAGGTCGCTCGGGCCGGGGTGCGCTACACCGGTCTGCGCTACACCGTGGCCGACGTGACCGCGGTCTCGGCGACCCCGCGCCGCGCCGTGCTGCGTGGTCGGGTCGACGCCGGCCCCTACACCGTCAGGGGCGCGGCGGGCTCGACGACCCGGCCCGCGGTACCCGGCGAACCGGTGCTGGTCGACCTGGTGTTCACCGACGTCGGCTGGCGGGTCAGCGACGTACGGTCCGTGCCGTGAGCAAGGACGTGGGCGCGGTGCCGGTGTCCCGCACCCTCGGGGGTCAGGCCACCAGCCAGCGGACGGCCGCGTCGAGGTCGGCGTGGATGAAGGAGTAGCCACTGTCGCGCAGGGCGTCGCCGACGATGCGCTGGCCGCCGAGGATCTCGCCGGCGAACTCACCGAGCACGGCGTGCAGCGCGATCGAGGGTGCCGGCAGCACGGCCGGCCGGTTCAGCGCCCGACCGAGTGCCTTGGCGATGTCGCGCTGGCGGGCCGGTACGAGCGCGGACAGGTTGACCGGCCCGGTGACGTCGGGGTGGTCGAGCAGGTGCAGGATCGCACCGACCTCGTCGGGCAGGGTGATCCACGGCAGGAACTGCCGACCCGAGCCAAGCGGACCCCCCAGCCCGAGCCGCCCCAACCGGAGCAAGGGCTTCATGGCGCCACCCTCGCGGGCCATCACGATGCCGGTGCGGATCAGCGCGACCGACGCCCCGGCCTCGACGGCCGGCTGGGCGGCGTCCTCCCACGCACAGGTGACGTCGCTGAGGAAGCCGGTGCCCGGTGGGCTGGCCTCGGTGATCTCCTCCTCGCCCCGGTCGCCGTAGTAGCCGACGGCCGAGCCCGAGACGAAGCGCACCGGGTGGTCGGCCGTGGCGACCGCTGCTGCGACGGCAGAGGTGGAGTCGGTGCGCGAGGCCAGGATCTCGTGCTTGTGCGACGGAGTCCACCGGTGGTCCCCGACGCCGGCACCGGCGAGGCCGACGACGCCGTCGACCCCGTCGAGCACGTGCGGGTCGAGAGTGCGGCTCGAGGGGTCCCACTGCACCTCGTCCACCGTGCGCGGGGCACGACGGACCAAGCGCACGACCTCGTCACCGCGTTCGCGCAGCGCTGCGACGAGGGCGGTTCCGATCAGACCCGACGATCCGGTGACGACGATGCGGCTCATGGGGGTGCTCCGTGGCCGACCGGTCAGAGACCGAGGTCGGCCTCGAAGGCGCCTTCCTCGAGTCGCTGCTTCATCGTCGTGAGGAAGCGGGCGGCCTCCGCACCGTCGACGATCCGGTGGTCGTAGGACAGCGCGAGGTAGACCATCGAGCGGATCGCGATGGTCTCGCTGTCCTCGGCGGCGACGACGATCGGCCGCTTGACGACCGCGCCGGTGCCCAGGATGGCGACCTGCGGCTGGTTGATGATGGGGGTGTCGAACAGCGCACCACGCGAGCCGGTGTTGGTGATCGTGAACGTCCCGCCGGCAAGGTCGTCGGGCACGATCTTGTTGTTGCGGGTGCGGTCCGCGACGTCGGCGATGCCGCGAGCCAGGCCGGCGATGTTCAGGTCGCCGGCGTTCTTCAGCACCGGCACCAGCAGGCCCTTCTCGGTGTCGACCGCGATGCCGAGGTGCTCGGCGCCGTGGTAGGTCACCTGGTCGTCCTCGATGCTCGCGTTGACCGTCGGGTGGGCCTTGAGGGCCTCGACGGCGGCGAGCGCGAAGAACGGCAGGAAGCTGAGCTTGGTGCCCTCGCGCTGGGCGAAGTCGGTCTTGGCGCGGTCGCGCAGTCGTGAGATGCGGGTGACGTCGACCTCGACCACCGTGGTGAGCTGGGCCGAGACCTGAAGGGACTCGACCATCCGGCGGGCGATCGTCTTGCGCAGGCGCGACATCTTCTCGGTCGTGCCGCGCTTGGAGGCCGCTGCCGGCGCGGGTGCGGCGGCCGTCCGGGCCGGGGCGGCCGGGGCGGCCGGGGCGGCCGGCTCCGGCTCGGGCGCCTTCGCGGCCTCGGCCGCGTCGAGCACGTCCTGCTTTCGGATGCGGCCACCGATGCCGGTGCCGGTCACCGACGACAGGTCGATGCCGTGGTCGGCCGCCAGCTTGCGCACCAGCGGGGTCACGTAGGCGGCCGCGTCACGCTCGGCGGGACCCGAGGACGCGCTGCCCTGCGAAGGTGCAGGCCCGGCACCGTCGGCCTCCGACGCGGCGCCGTCCGGCACGGCCTGGGCCGGAGCCTCCTGCTGCGCCGGCGCGCCGGCCGGGGCTGAACCCTCCTGCTGGGCGGGAGCCGACTCGCTGCGGGGTGCGGCCGCGTCTGGCGAGGCTGAGGCGGCCGACCCGGACGGGGGAGCGGACTCCGGTGCGGAGTCCTCCTGCGAGAGCGAGGCGGCCTGCGGCTCAGCGGCCTCGGGGCCGGAGTCGGGCCCGGAGTCGGGGGCGGCACCCGCCTGCTCCTGCTGCGGCTCGGCGACGGGCTCGGGAGCCGACTGGCTGCCGCCGCCGGAACCACCGATGACCGCCAGGTCGGCGCCGACCGGAACGGTGTCGTCCTCCTGGACGAGGATCGTGGTGAGCGTGCCCGCCACGGGGGAGGGGATCTCGGTGTCGACCTTGTCGGTCGAGACCTCGAGCAGCGGCTCGTCGACGGCGACCTCGTCGCCCTCCTGCTTCAGCCACCGCGTGACGGTGCCCTCGGTCACGGACTCGCCCAGGGCCGGCATCGTCACGGTGCTGCCCTCGCCGGAACCCCCTGTGTCAGCGGATGCCGTGGGGGCCGGCGCGGCGGCCGGCTGCTCGGGCTCGGCCTGCGGCGCCTCGGCCTGCGGCGCTGACTCCTGGGGGGTCTCCACCTGGGGCTCGGCCGGCTCCTGGCCACCCTCGTCGCCGGCCCGCGCCACCGCGTCACCGTCGGACTGGTCGGACACCTCGTCGCTCGGGCCGGAGCCCTGCGAACCGGACTGCTCGCCGCTGGAGTCGCCACCCGAGGGCGCCGCGCCGTCACCGATCACCGCGAGGTCGGCGCCCACCGGCACCGTGTCGTCCTCCTGCACGAGGATCTCCTGCAGCGTGCCGGCCACCGGCGAGGGGATCTCGGTGTCGACCTTGTCGGTCGAGACCTCGAGCAGCGGCTCGTCGACCTCGACGCTGTCGCCGACCCCCTTCAGCCAGCGCGTCACGGTCCCTTCGGTGACGGACTCGCCGAGCGCAGGCATCTTCACGCGTTCTGACATCGGGACAGCTCTCCTTCGTGGGCAGTGGCGGACATCACTCTAGTTGTGTGCGTGGAGGGGTTTCCCGGCGAGCGCCAGGTGAGCTTCACCGAGCGCCTCGTTCTGTGTCGGGTGGGCGTGCACGAGGGCCGCGACGTCCTCGGCGTGAGCCTCCCAGCCCACGATCAGCTGCGCCTCGCCGATCTGCTCGCCCATCCGCGAGCCCACCAGGTGGATGCCGACGACCGGCCCGTCCTTGACCCGCACGAGCTTCACGAACCCCGCGGTGCGCAGGATCTGCGACTTGCCGTTGCCTGCGAGGTTGTACTCGTAGGTCTCGACCTCGTCGTGGACGGCGCGGGCCTGCTCCTCGGTGAGCCCCACCGACGCGACCTCGGGCTCGCAGTAGGTGACCCTCGGGATGCCCGACTCGACGATCGGTGCCGGGTTCAGCCCGGCGATGTCCTCGGCGACGAAGATGCCCTGTGCGAAGCCGCGGTGCGCCAGCTGCAGGCCGGGCACGATGTCACCCACGGCGTACACGCCGTCGGCCGAGGTGCGGCAGCGCTCGTCGGTGATCACGAACCCGCGCTCGAGCGTGACGCCCGCCTCCTCGTAGCCCAGGCCGTCGGTGACCGGACCGCGGCCGACCGCGACGAGGAGCAGGTCGGCCACGAGCTCGTCACCACCCTCGAGGCGCACGGTCACGGTCGTGCCGTCGTGCTCGGCCGACTCGAACCGCACCCCGGTGCGGAAGACGATGCCGCGCTTGCGGAACGCCCGCTCCAGCGCGGTGCTCACGGCGGGGTCCTCGGCCGCGACGAGCCTCGGCAGCGCTTCGACGACGGTGACCTCGGCGCCGAACGAGCGCATCACGGAAGCGAACTCGACACCGATGACACCACCGCCCAGCACGACCACGCGCTCGGGCACGGCCTCGAGCGCCAGGGCCCCGTCGCTCGTCACCACCGGGCCGCCGATCTCCAGGCCGGGCAGGGTGCGGGCGTAGGAGCCGGTGGCGAGCACGACGTGTCGGCCGACCAGCCGGCGGTCGCCGACGACCACCGTGTGGTCACCCTCGAGGCGGCCCTCGCCCTCGACGTAGTCGACCTTGCGGGAGGACACCAGCCCCTTCAGCCCTTTGTGCAGCCGGCCGACCACACCCTCGCGGTAGGCGGTGACCGCCGGCAGGTCGACGCCATCGAGGGTGGCGCGCACGCCGAACCGGGAGGCCTCGCGGGCCGAGTCGGCCACCTCCGCCGCGTGCAGCAGCGCCTTGGTGGGGATGCAGCCGCGGTGCAGGCAGGTGCCCCCGAGGAGGTCCTTCTCGACGAGGGCGACGCTCAGACCCAGCTCGGCGGCGCGCAGCGCGCAGGCATAGCCGCCGCTGCCTGCTCCGAGGACGACGACGTCATGGGTGGTCTCGGCGGTGGCCGGCATCCGAACTGCTCCCTTGCTGTGGCGGGTCGGTCGGCGCCGACGGCGGGGTGTGCCGACCGGACGCTGCCCAGCATCCTGTCACCCCGGGCGGGCTGCTCTGGTCGCCGCGCACACACCGGCACGAGCAGGCTCGGCGATGTCGCCGAGGTCGACGCCTTATCGTGTGCGCATGGCGTGGTGGAGACGCGGTCGCACGAAGCAGGCACCGCACGGCGGTGGAGACCCGGCGAGCGCTCGGGCGCACTTCGAGGACTTCATCGCCACCCGGCGCGGTGTGGAGGCCTACGTCGAGCCGGCCACGAACATCACGGCGACCACCGTGGTGCTGATCGCGCACGACGGCGAGTGGACCCGCCGTGCCCTGCCGTCGCGGCCCGTCGCCTTCGACGTCGCGCGCTCGTTCGACATCCCGGTCTACGACGTCAACCTCACCGGCTACCCGGCGCGGATGCGCCAGTGGACCTCGCGCCAGCGCAAGCCCAAGGGCCGCTGACCTCCTCGCGGTGCACGCCGTGAGCGACCCCACCCCGGCTCCGGGCGGCGAAACGGTTGGAGCGACCCGGCCGCGTCTGCGAAGGTGTGTGTGACCTGCCAGCCGACGGAAGGACCCACCATGTCAGCCCCGAAGAAGCCGCGCCCCGCGGTCGACGACGAGGTGAAGGCGAAGTTCCGCGCGGCCCTGGACGCGAAGAAGTCGCACGGCGGTGCCGATGTGTCCGACCACTCCGAGCACACCAAGGTCGACTCCGCCCACGGGCCCGAGGCCACCGCGACGCAGCAGATGTTCCGCCGCAAGAGCGGCGGCTGAGCGACACCGCTGCACCCCGCGACGACGGATGCCGCGCCACCCCGAGCGGGGGAGGAGCGGTATCCGTGCGTCGGGGTGCGGTCAGGTGGCGGAGGACTCCACGAGGGTGAGCAGGGTGCCGACACCGAAACCGGTGCCGCCCTTGGGGTGCTGCCCCTTGGGGCCCTTGTCGTTGAAGGCCGGGCCGGCGATGTCGACGTGGGCCCACGGGATGCCCTCGCCCACGAACTCCTGGAGGAACAGGCCCGCAGTGAGCATGCCGCCGTCGCGGTCACCCTTGTGGGCGATGTCGGCCGTGGGGGTGTCGAGCTTGGCCCGCAGCTCCACCGGCAGCGGCATCGGCCAGGCGCCCTCGCCGGCCGCGTCGGCCGCACCGACGACCCGGGTGCGGAAGGTGTCGTCGTTGGCCATGACCCCGGCGATGTCGGTACCCAGCGCCACGACCTGCGCGCCGGTGAGGGTGGCAATGTCGACGACCCAGTCGGGGTTCTTCTCACTGGCCAGGCAGAGGCCGTCGCCCAGCACCATGCGACCCTCGGCGTCGGTGTCGAGGATCTCGACGCTCGTCCCGTTGCGCATGACCACGACGTCGCTGGGCCGCTGGGCCGTGCCGCTCGGCATGTTCTCGGCGAGGCAGAGGTAACCGGTGACCGCCACCGGCAGCCCGAGCTCGGCCGCGGCCAGCACGGTGGCAGCGACCGCGGCGGCGCCGGCCATGTCGCACTTCATCGTCACCATGCCGGTCGCCGGCTTGATGTTCAGGCCACCGGAGTCGAACGTGATGCCCTTGCCCACCAGGGCCACCGAGGCCTTGGCATCTGCGGGGGCGTAGACCATGGTGACGATCCGGGGCGGGTTGACCGACCCCTGGCCGACGCCCACGATGCCGCCGAAGCCGCCCTTGACGAGCGCCTTGTCGTCGAGCACCGAGACGGTGACCTTGGTCGGGGACGCTGCCACCCGCTTCTTCACGTTGTCGGCGAAGGACTGCGGGAAGAGGAAGTTCGGGGGCGTGTTGACCAGGTCGCGGGCCCAGTCGCGAGCCGAGCCGAGCACCGCGGCGCGTGCGACGGCATCCCTGGCGGCCTTGCCCTGCCCCGCGCCCGAGACGACCATCACGCGCGGGCCGGCGCCGCCGGCGGGCACCTTCGCCGAGCGCAGGCCCGTGCCGCGGCGGGTGCCCAGGGGAGCGGCCTTGTCGTAGGTGTAGCACCCGGCCCAGGCCCCGTCGGCGACGGCTGACAGGCTCTCGAGGTCGGGTGTCGGAAGCGCCACGGCGACGGTGCGTTTGCCGCGCACGCTGCGCAGGGCGGCCCCCGCGGCGGCGCGCAGCGCGGGATGCGGGTAGGTGGAGCGCCGCGAGGTGCCCTCGCCCAACCCGGTGACGACGACCGAGGTGGCCTTGACACCCGGCACCGCGACGACCCGCACCACCTCGTCGGCCTTGCCGGTGGCCTCGACGTCGGACAGGACGGCCTGGAGGTGCACCACGGCCTTGCGGGGCAGGTGGTGCCCGGTGGCGAGGTCGGCGCCGTCAGGGGTTCGCACCGAGCCGACGACCAGGGTGTCGACGGCGAGCTCGGCAGGGCTTCGGGTGGTGAGGGCGAGGGATGTCATGCGGGCAGACTAGCGACCGGCGAGGGAGGGGGCAGCAGGCGGTAACGTGCCCACCATGACCGAGCTGCTGCACTCACCGCTCCACGACCGGCACGTCGCCCTGGGCGCCAAGGTGGCCGACTTCGGCGGCTGGTCGATGCCGATCGAGTACCCCGGTGGCGGGGTCGTGGCGGAGCACGCCGCGGTGCGCGAGCGGGTCGGCATCTTCGACGTGTCGCACCTGGGCAAGGCGCGGGTCTCCGGCCCCGGCGCGGCCGACTTCGTCAACTCCTGCCTCACCAACGACCTGCGCCGGATCGGCCCCGGTCAGGCGCAGTACACGATGTGCTGCACCGAGACCGGCGGGGTCGTCGACGACCTGATCCAGTACCTGCGCTCGGACGACGACGTCTTCCTCATCCCCAACGCCGCAAACACGGCCAAGGTCGTCGAGCTGCTCGCGGCCGCCGCACCCGAGGGCATCACGGTCGACAACCTCCACGACCGCTACGGGGTCATCGCGGTGCAGGGCCCGCGTTCCGACGAGGTGCTGCGCGGGCTCGGCTTCCCCGTCGACCACGACTACATGAGCTTCGTCGAGACCGACTGGGAGGGGCTGCCGGTCATCGTCTGCCGCACCGGGTACACCGGCGAGCGCGGCTACGAGATCGTGCCGCCGTGGGACGTCGCCGGCTCGGTCTGGGACGCCCTCGCCGCCGCCGTCGCGACCGAGGGAGGGCTGCCGGCCGGACTCGGCGCCCGCGACACGCTGCGCACCGAGATGGGCTACCCGCTGCACGGCAACGACCTCTCGCTCGACATCACCCCGGTCATGGCCGGTGCGGCCTGGGCCGTCGGGTGGGACAAGCCGCAGTTCTGGGGCCGCGAGGCCCTGACGGCCGAGCGCGCGGCCAGGCAGTCCCGGCTGACGCGCGGGCTCGTGGTGACCGGCCGCGGCATCCCCCGGTCGCACTGCGCGGTCAAGGACTCCACCGGTGCGGTCGTCGGCGAGGTCACCTCGGGCACCTTCTCGCCGACCCGCCGCCAGGGCATCGCCCTCGCGCTGCTCGACCGGTCGGTGACCCTGGGCGACGAGGTCGTCGTCGACGTGCGCGGCCGCGAGGTGGCGGCGACGGTCTCGAAGCCACCGTTCGTCGAGGTGGGGGTGCGCGAGAAGTGAGCGAGCAGTGGACGTGGACCTACGAGGACGCCGTGGGCGCCGTCATGACCGGGGAGGCGCTCGGCGAGTCGGCGTTCCCGACCCAGTCCGACGCCGAGTCGTGGTTCGGCGAGGTGTGGCAGGACCTGTCTGCGGCGGGGGTGGCGGCGGTCACACTGCACCGCGACGGGCAGAAGGTCTACGGGCCGATGAGCCTGGAAGGTTCCGGCTGAGCCGACGGTCGTCAGCCGGGGCGGGCGCAGCGAGCCCCACCCCGGGACCGCAGGGCTCCGGCCCGGGGGGTGCCATAGGCGCGACCGACCGCGCGCTTGGCACCCCTGGGCGGTCAGTGCTCCCAGTCAGACCGGGCGCTCGCCACGCTTGACGAGCGCGCGCGGCATCCGGGAGCGACGCAGCTGGAAGGCCCGCATCGTGGCGTACATGCCGTTGCCCTTGGCCCTCGCGGCGTCGTCGCCGAACTTCTCGGCGAGCTTCTTGCGCAGCCGGCGCCACATGAGGAAGGTGTCGACCACGGCGGTGAGCAGCACGGTGTAGGTGAGGATCGTGACGAAGAAGAGGATGACGCCACCCTCCGTGCGGATGAAGCTCAGCGCCAGCACGATGAGCATCACCGGGAGCATGAACTCCGCGAGGTTGAAGCGCGCGTCGATGTAGTCGCGCATGTAACGGCGCACCGGGCCCTTGTCGCGGGTCGGGAGACCGGAGTCGTCACCCGTGAGCATCGCCTGGCGGGTCTTCGCCATCTGCTCGCCGCGCTTGGCCCGGTCGATCTGCTTGGCCCGCTTGCGGTCGGCGACGACCAGCGGCTGGCGGCGGGCGGCCTCCTGGTCGCGGCGCCTGGGTGTGGGCCGGTTCTTGGCCCCGTCGCGCTGCGGGTGGAGCTCGCCCTCGAGCTGCTCGTTGGTGGTCTTGCTGCGTCCGAACACGCCCCCATGGTAGGTGCTCGGAGCCGGATGCCGTGCACGCGCTCCCTGCCCTCGTCCGCCGCGCGTGGGTAAAGTCAGGCGCGTGACCGACATGCTCTCCCCGAACCAGATCTCCGCCCTGCGCGACCGGGTGGCCGGCCTCGTGCCGGGCCTGCGCGCCGACCTCGACGCGCTGGCCCGCATCCCGAGCGTCAGCCTCGCCGCGTTCGACCAGGCCCAGGTCGAGGCCAGCGCCGAGGCCACCGCCGCACTGCTGCGCGCGGAGGGCCTGGCGGTCGAGATCGTCCGCGAGGGCGGTCGACCTGCGGTGATCGGGCACGTCGACGGGCCTCCCGGCTCGCGCACGGTGATGCTCTACGCACACCACGACGTGCAGCCACCCGGTGACGAGGCGCTGTGGGACAGTGCGCCGTTCGAACCCACCGAGCGGGACGGGCGGCTCTACGGGCGGGGGGTTGCCGACGACAAGGCCGGCATCATGGCGCACGTCGCCGCGCTGCGCGCGCACGCCGGTTCGCTGCCGGTCGGGGTGACCGTGTTCGTCGAGGGCGAGAAGGAGATCGGCTCCGACTCGTTGCCGACCATCCTCCACAAGCACGGCGAGAAGCTGCGGGCCGACGCGATCGTGCTCGCCGACTCCACCAACTGGGCCATCGGCGAGCCGGCGCTCACCACCACCCTGCGCGGCATGATCCGGGTGGTGGTCACGGTGACCACGCTCGACCACGGCATCCACTCGGGCATGTTCGGCGGAGCCGTGCCCGACGCTCTCACCGCGCTGGTGCGGGTGCTCGCCAGCCTGCACGACGACGAGGGCGAGGTGGCAGTGGCCGGGCTCAAGGCCGGGGTGGCCGCCGACCTCGACTACGACGACGCCCGCCTGCGCGAGGAGTCGGGCCTGCTCGAAGGGGTGTCGACGATCGGCACCGGCTCGCTGCTGTCGCGGATCTGGACCAAGCCGTCGATCACGACCATCGGCATCGACGCGCCCTCGGTGGCGACGTCCTCGAACACCCTGGTGCCCAGCGCGGCCGCGAAGATCTCGATGCGGCTCGCGCCCGACGAGGACGACCTGGAGGCCTTCGAGCTGCTGCGCGCCCACCTCGTCGAGCACACCCCGTGGGGCGCCAGGGTCGAGGTCACCCTCGACGACCGCGGGCTCGGCTTCGCCGCCGACGCGCAGGGGCCGGTCTACGACCAGGCGCGGGCGGCGTTCCACGACGCGTGGGGCGTCGAGCCGGTCGACATCGGGGTCGGTGGGTCGATCCCGTTCGTCGCGGCGTTCGCCGAGGAGTTCCCGGATGCCGCCATCCTCGTCACGGGCGTCGAGGACCCCGACGCGCGGGCGCACGGCGCCAACGAGTCGCTGCACCTCGGCGAGTTCGAGAAGGTCTGCCTCGCCGAGGCCGTGCTGCTCGCGCGCCTGGGCGCCCTCCCGCGCTGACCGCACCCGGCCTGGCCTGTGGGGGAGGAGCCGCACCCCCCTCCGGGGACCTCGCGAAGTCAGGAGCACTTCGCGAAGTCATGGTCGTATACGGCCCTGACTCGGCAAGAACCTCCGGAGCAGGCGAAGTGCTCCTGACTCCGCCGGCGTGTCACCCCGCAACCGGTGCGGGAGTCAGTCCTTGGCGGTCTCGCCGGGAAGGGCGAGCATCTGGTCGAGCGCGACCCGGGCCTGCGCGGCGACCTGCTCCTCGACCCGGATCGGGTTCACGACCCGGCCGTCGACCAGCGACTCGAGCGCCCAGACGAGGTGGGGCAGGTCGATGCGGTTCATCGTCGAGCAGTAGCAGACGTTCTTCTCGAGGAAGGCGATGCGCTGGTCGGGGAACTGCGCCGCCAGCCGCTGCACCAGGTTGAGCTCGGTGCCGACCGCCCAGGCGGTGCCGGGGGGTGCCGCCGCGATCGTCGCGATGATTCTCTCGGTGGACCCGACCTCGTCGGCGAGCTCGACCACCTCGTGGCGGCACTCGGGGTGAACGATCACCTTGACGCCGGGGATCTCGCGCCGCGCCGCCTCGACGGCCTCGACCGAGAAGCGCCCGTGCACCGAGCAGTGCCCGCGCCACAGGATCATCGTGGCGTTCCGCAGGTGCTCCGGGGTCAGGCCACCCATGGGGCGGTGCGGGTCCCAGACGACGCAGTCCTGCAGCGGTCGGGCGAGGTCGCGGGCGTAGGTGTTGCGCCCGAGGTGCTGGTCGGGAAGGAAGAGCACCTTGCCGCCGTCGCCGGCCTGGTCGAGCGCCCAGGTCAGCGCCGTCTTCGCGTTCGAGGAGGTGCAGATCGTGCCGCCGTGACGCCCGGTGAACGCCTTGATCGCCGCGGAGGAGTTCATGTAGGTCACCGGCACCGTGGCGTCGGCGACGCCGGCCTCGACCAGCTCGTCCCAGCACTCCTCGACCTGGTCGATGGCAGCCATGTCGGCCATCGAGCACCCGGCGGCGAGGTCGGGCAGCACCACGGTCTGGGTGTCGGCGGTGAGGATGTCGGCCGACTCGGCCATGAAGTGCACACCGCAGAACACCACCCACTCGGCATCCGGCCGGGCGGCCGCCTCCTTGGCGAGCTTGAAGGAGTCACCGGTGACGTCGGCGAACTCGATGACCTCGTCGCGCTGGTAGTGGTGGCCCAGCACGAAGACGCGGTCGCCCAGTGCCGCCCTGGCGGCTCGGGCGCGCTCCACGAGGCCGGGGTCGGAGGGCGCGGGCAGCTCGCCCGGGCACTCCACGCCGCGCTCGCTGGCGAGGTCGCGCCCCCGGCCGAGCACGAGGAGCGGCAGGGGCGCGCGCGCCGGGCCGTCGGTGGTCGTCATCACGCCAAGATCGTATGCCGTCCGACCTCGGCGGGCGTGCGGCATCCGGGCCGTGGTGCGGTGCCTCGAGGTCGAACCAGGAGCCGGGCAGCGGTAACCTCACCGCGTGCGCGTCCTTCTCGCCCCGGACTCCTTCGGCTGGGCGCTCGGCCCCGTACAGGCGGCGACGGCCATGGCGCAGGGCTGGGCCCGCGGTGCGCCGCACGACGAGGTGGATCTGCTGCCTCTGTCCGACGGTGGCCCCGGCTTTCTCGACGTGCTCTCCCGGGCGCTCGGTGGCACGACGGTGGCGACCACGGTCAGCGACCCGCTCGGCCGCGAGGTGCCGGCCGCGGTGCTGGTGGTCGAGCGTGCGGGCAGGCGCACGGCCTACGTCGAGGCGTCGCAGGCGACCGGGCTGCACCTGCTCGCCGCAGACGAGCGCGACCCCGGCCTGACGAGCACGTGGGGGGTCGGCCAGCTGCTCGAGGCCGCGGTCGAGGAGGGCGCCACCACGGTGGTGCTCGGCGTAGGTGGCAGTGCCACGAACGACGCGGGGGCCGGCATGCTCGCTGCCCTGGGCGCGGGCCCGGCCTCCGCCCTCGCCCGCGGCGGCCTCGCCCTGGCCTCGGCGACCGACGACGCCCTTCCGGGGCTGGCGGACGTGATCGCGCGCCTCACCGGCGTCGAGATCGTGCTCGCCACCGATGACGACACCCCGTTGCTCGGCCTGCAGAGCACCAGTGCCGTCGAGGCGCCGCGCAAGGGTGCCTCGCCCGAACAGGCCCAGGCCCTCGAGGGGGCGCTCGGCCACTTCACCGACCTGCTCGGCCGTGCCCTGCCCTCGCCGCCCGTCGAGCTGCTCAGCGGGATGCTGCGCCGGCTCGACCGCGAGGCCGGGGCGGGAGCGGCGGGGGGGCTCGGCTACGGGCTGCTGGCCCTGGGCGCGCGTCGGGTCGGGGCCGTCGCGCGGGTGCTGCGCGAGTGCGGGTTCGGGATCGCGGCCGCACGCAGCGACCTCGTGGTCACCGGCACCGCCCGGGTCGACTGGAGCACGTTGCGGGGCTCGGTGGTCGCGGGCGTCGCGGCCGCCATGCTCGAGACGGGGCGACCGACCGTGCTGGTGGCGGGGGAGTGCCTCGTCGGTCGGCGGGAGAGGATGACCCTGGGTCTGGCCGGAACCTACGCCGTCGCCGAGACCCGGGTCGAGCTCGAGGCGATGGTGGCCGACCCGGTCGAGACGCTGGCCGCCCGAACGGCGCGGGTGGCGCGCACCTGGTCACCGGCACCGGCACCCTGAAAGGCCCGGTCCGGGCCGGCGGAGGTGGGCGTCCTGCCCGCGGCGACGTATCCTGTGGTGGAGTCCGGGAATCGGGGCGACCCACTTCGGGTTGACCACCTCGACCGGGCCGTCGTCCAGGCCAACGCCAGCACGAGGAGTGCATCCATGAGCGACCAGCTCAAGACCACCGAGGCACCCGCCACCGCAGCCCCGGAGACCGAGGCACCTGCGCACGGAGTCGTCCTCACCGACGTCGCCGCGGGCAAGGTGCAGTCCCTGCTCGCGCAGGAGGGGCGTGACGACCTGCGCCTGCGCGTGGGGGTGCAGCCCGGGGGCTGCTCGGGCCTGATCTACCAGCTCTACTTCGACGAGCGCACCCTCGACGGTGACCTCGTGCGTGACTTCGACGGTGTCGAGGTCGTCATCGACCGGATGAGCGCCCCCTACCTCGACGGCGCGACGATCGACTTCGCCGACACCATCGAGAAGCAGGGCTTCACCATCGACAACCCCAACGCGGGCAGCTCCTGCGCCTGCGGCGACAGCTTCAGC
>JBBQWX010000060.1:0-23218 GCA_038210185.1 Actinomycetales bacterium | reverse complement strand
CGCCTACCACGCCCACCCCGAGCGGTTCGGCCGACGACCACACCCGCCGATGATGCCCACCCAGTCCTGGATCAACCAGCCCGAGATCGAACCCCAGATGAACTGACCGCACCTGTCTCAGTTGACTTGACAGATTCCGGGTTTTGGCGGTGTTGATGAGGCGTCGGGTGACGGTGATCGCGGCGGCCAGGAAGAGGAAGAACTCCACGATGATGCGTCGTTTGTCGGTGCTTCGGCGCAGCTTGCCGAACCCGTTCATCCAGGAGTGGGTGCGCTCGACGACCCATCGTTTGCCGACCTGGATGGGTGAGGGTGTGCCCTTGGAGGCGATGCGGTGCTGGTAGCCCAAGATGTCAAGAAGGTCCCGGGTCTTGGTCGAGTCGTACCCGGCGTCCAGGTGCACGCGCGCCCCGTCCGGTAAGGGCCCGACCGCGTCGGGGACGCCAGCCAAGGTGGGTGCGAGCAGGGGTGAGTCGTGCGCGTTGGCCGGGGCCGAAACGACGAACAGCGGGATCCCGAACGCGTCAGTGACCACCGATCGTTTGGTGCCCTGCTTGCCGCGATCGACCGGGGAACGACCCGAAACCTCACCGCCGCAGGGAGACTTGGTGATGCAGCCGTCGACCGACAGGTCTTCCAGGTCCAGCCCGAGGATGCGGTCGTACCCGGCCAGCGCGGTGCGCAGCAGGTCCTTGGTGATGCCTCGCTCAGACCATTCCACGAGCCGGCGGCGGATGGTGCGGTCCGAGCAGCCCGGCACCGCGACCCGCTCGTAGCCGCTGCCGTGGACCAGTGCCGCGACCAGGCAGTCGAACACGAGCCGGTCATCAACGCGATGTCGGTGACAGCCCAACGGGTGGCCCGGGTCGTACTCAGGACGCTCGTCGCTGCCGATCAGCGCGGCGCACTCGACCCACAACGGCTCGATCAGGGATGCTGGAACCAAGGGCACGGACCCTCCCGATGCAGCGACCGGACGTAGACACTCCAATCGTCTGCTCCAGGGTCCGTGCCCTACCTCATCGACACACCCGTAACAACAGCCTCACCCGCACCAATTGCCGGTCGCTCTAAGCACCACGACACCGTGAGCACCACCGCGACACCCCGACCACCAAAGGCCCCGCCGGACCCCCGGCGGGGCCTTCGTCACACCCCCACCACGTCCTCACCGAACACGACGCCCACATCCTCAATAGATGCGGCCGTCAACACTGGAGGGGCCCGGCGGTTGCCACTGGTGGTCCACCTGCGCGCCCGGCCTCGAGCTTCACCGGCCATCGGTGCCGGTTGGTGCCGCCGGCAATCACCCGTCCCGGCGTGGTCCCCCCAAGGACAGGCCTGTAAGTCTGCCTAACGGGCAATCTTGCCCATTAGGCAGGATTCCTCTACCGTGGGCACACCTATCCGCCCAGCCCCGGGAGTCCGCGTCGTGTCCTCTGTGCTCTTCCGCCTCGGGCGGTACTCCTTCGATCACCCGCTCCGCGTCCTCGGTGCGTGGCTGCTCGTCGTCGCGGCGGTGGTCGCCCTGTTGGTCACGCAACCGCGGGTCATCTCCAGTGGACTGACGCTCGACGACACCCCCTCTCAGCGGGTGATGGACTCGATCAGCGCGACGATGCCGCAGGCCCAGGGGACCCAGGGGAGCCTGGTGTTCACGAGCGCTGACGGCGGTCGGGTCGACACCACCGAGCGTGCTGCCGCCATCGCCGCCGCCCTGGGCGCCATTCAGGGCACGGGCTTCGTCGTGGACCGGGAGGGCAAGCTCGAGGAGCAGCGCGCCGAGGTCGACGACCGCATCCGGGAGCAGGTCGAGATCAAGGTGGCCGGGGAGCTCACCCCGCAGCTGGCCGCGTTGAGGTCCTCGCTCGACGCCGCCGCTGCAGCGGTGTCCCCTGACCAGCCGGAGGCATCCTCCCTCCTCACGCAGCTCGAAAAGCTGGCAGCCCGGGCGCGGGCTCTGTCCACCGACATGCCGAGCGACAAGATCGCCGGATCGACAGCACTATTCGCCGATCTCGAGGCACTGACAGTCCGTCCCGAGGCTGCTGGCGCGACCCAGGCACTGACGCTGCCGACCCCGTCCGGTGAGATGTCGGATCCGCGGGCCAGGGTGGACGTGGCCGTCGCGAAGGCAACGACCACAGCTCTCGCCGACCTCGATCGGCTCACGTCCGGGACCAGCCCTCGAGGTGAGCCGCTCGTCGTGGGAGAAAGGGCACACCGCAGCGTCCTCGTCTCCAACGATGGACGCACCGCGGTTGCGTCGGTGCAGCTCACCGGGCAGGTCTCCGACCTGCCGGACGGGGCTGTCGACTCGATGCTGGAGGCCGCAGAAGCCGCCGCCGGGGCGGCAGGCGTGGAGATGTCGGCGACCACGTCACTGCTGCCGGCCGAGCCCCCGCTCGGGGGACACGAGGCCCTCGGCCTCGGGATCGCGGCAATCGTTCTCATCCTCGCCCTCGGGTCGCTCGTAGCCGCCGGCCTGCCGCTCCTGACCGCACTCGCGGGCGTGTTCATCGGGGTGGGCGGGGCCTTCGCGCTGTCGGCCAACTTCCACATGACGACCTCGACCCCGGCGCTCGGGCTGATGATCGGCCTCGCGGTCGGCATCGACTACGCGCTCTTCGTCGTGCACAAGCACCGCACCCTGATCGTGAGCACCGCGCGGTCAGCGCAGGACGTCGTGGGAGAGGCGGTCGGCACCGCGGGCAGGGCCGTGCTGTTCGCCGGGCTCACGGTGGTCATCGCCCTCCTCGGGCTGCTCACCCTCGGCATCGCCTTCGTCAACACGATGGCGCTCACGGCCGCGACGACCGTCACACTGGCCGTGCTCATCGCCCTGACCGCCCTTCCCGCTCTGCTCGGGCTCGTCGGCGAGCGCATCGCGAGCACCCGAGCCCGGCAGGCGGCGCAGCGGCCCGGCCGGCACCGGATCGCCAATGGGTGGGTCTCGGGTGTCACTCGACGCCCCTGGCTCACGATGCTCGGGGTCGTCGCGCTCCTCGGGCTGGTCGCCCTGCCCGCCCCGGGCCTCGACCTCGGGATGCCGTCGGGGGCGGTGGCCCAGGCCGGCTCCCCGCAGCGCACGTCCTATGACGCCATCACGCAGGCCTTCGGCGAGGGGACCAACGCTCCTCTGATCGTCCTGGCGCGCGAGCGCGAGGAAACCCCCTTCGACCAGGCACAGCTGCTCTCCACCCAGCAGTCCCTGGCCGACATCGACGGAGTCGTCGACGTCGCGCTCGTGGGTGCCTCACCCGACAGCGAGCTCGCCATCTACCAGGTGACGCCCGAGGGTGGGCCGAACGGCGAGTCCACGACCGAACTCGTGACGCGACTGCGGTCGGTCCCCCTCCCCGAGGTCGGTCTCCTCGGTGTGACCGGGCAGACGGCGATGAACATCGACCTTTCCGAGACCCTCGCCGACGCGATCCCCGTCTACGTGGTCCTCGTCGTCGTGCTCTCCCTCCTCGTCCTCCTCGTCGTCTTCCGATCGCTGCTCGTCCCGCTCGCCGCGACGTTCGGGTTCCTCCTGACCATGGCGGCGGTCGCCGGCCTCGTCGTGACCGTGTTCGGCAACCCGGACTGGACCTGGCTCGTGGGGGTGGACCGGCCGGGGCCGATCCTGCCCTTCCTGCCGATCATGGCCACCGGCATCCTCTACGGGCTCGCGAACGACTACCAGCTCTTCCTCGGGACGTCGATCCGGGAGGACTACGTCCGGGGCGCCGACGCCCGGGCTTCGATCCGCAGTGGGTTCGTCCACGCGGGACGAGTCGTGGTCGCCGCGGCGATCATCATGGTCTCCGTGTTCGGTGGATTCGTCCTCAGCAGCGACACGACGATCCGGCAGTTCGGCTTCGCCCTGTCAGCGGGCATCCTCATCGACGCGTTCCTCATCCGCATGATGCTCATCCCCGCACTGCTGCACATCGCCGGCGAGCGGGCCTGGTGGCTGCCGCGGTGGCTCGACGACATCCTCCCCACGCTCGACATCGAGGGGAACCGGCTCCGTCAGGGCCGATCCACGCCTGCGGACCCGACGACACGTGCCGCTGCAGCGCCCGCTGCGGACCCCCCGGTGGAGTCCACCGTGGGCGTCGGCGGGTCGTGACATAGTGCCTGACATGGGCCAGGGGCTGCGGGAGCGCAAGCGCGCCGCGCTCGAGCGCGACCTGGCGAGTGCTGCTCTGACGCTCGTCGAGTCGCGTGGGTTCTCGTCGGTCACGGTCGACGACATCGTCGCGATGACGGGCGTGTCCAGACGAACGTTCTCGAACTACTTCGCCTGCAAGGAGGATGCCGTCGCGGCGGTCGTCCTGCACCGCGCGAGCGACGCGCTCGAGAGCTGGCGGGCCGCACCGCCGCACGACGGCCTGGTCCCCGTGGTGCGCTCCCTCATCGCGCACCAGAGGCGCTCCGGGACGTTCGCAACCATGGCCGCCGTGTCACGGCTCGCGCGCGACCACCATCAACTCGTCCCGTACCTGCGCGAGGCGCAATGGTCGCTGTGGACCGTCGCCGGTGCCAGAGTGCTCGACGAGCTGGGCGAGACCGACGCCAGGAGACGGGCCGAGCTCACCGCTGTCATGGGGGCCGTGTTCGGCGTGGTGACCAGCTCGTTCCTCTCCACCTCGGGCAATGGCGACGATGAGGTCTCCGCCGCGCCGCCGCACCTCGAGCACGTCCTCACCCGACTGGAGCACGGCTTCACCACGCCATAGCACTCAGGCGCTCATGGCGAGCGCGGCGGACGCTGGGGCTTCGGCTTCGAGCCGATCGGCAGCGAGGTGGACGGCGTCCAGGTCATGGCTGCCGACGACCAGGAGTATGCGCTGGTGCAGGTCGGCGTAGCGCTCGACCCGCGCGCACCACCAGCGGCATCACCGAGATACCTACTGGGCATCTCGGGGCTCCTGAGGCCTAGGGTCGTGGCTCGAGTCGCTCGGCCAAGGAAGGGGGCAGCACCATGTGCCACTACTGCGGATGTCGAGACATGCCGCTGATCAGGGACTACATCGCCGAGCACGAGCGGGCGATCAACTTGGGGGGCGGGGCGGTCCGTGCGATCGACGCAGGCGATCTGCACAAGGCCCGCGACCTGGTCCGCGCGATGGCGGCCGAACTGCGCTCGCACTGGGCGGGCGAGGAGAACGGCCTGTTCGCCGTGATGCGGCAGGACCCGCTCTTCGCTGAGCACATCGACCCACTCGTTCAGGAGCACCGCGAGCTCGAGGAGCTTCTCGGCTCTGTTGATCTCTCGGACCCGGCCGACCAGGACCTGATCCGCACTGCAGCCCTGGAGCTGCGCAAGCACATCGCCAAAGAGGAGGACGGCCTGTTTCCCGCGTCCTTGACGGCACTGAACGGTGAGGAGTGGGATCTTGCGATGCGGGCGTGGCAGGCTGCCCATCACGGCCACACCATGATTGGCGAGTAGAGGAGGAGCACTGGTCGGGCGGTGGGCCTGACCCCGCGCGCCGTGCCACTGCCGGTTCAGCTTGGTGGTGACGAACAGGTCCTCTCCAGGGATGCCGCTGGCCCTCACGGCGCGTCCGACCCCCACCTCGTTGTGGTAGTTCTCGGCGGTGTCGGCATGTCGGTAGCCAACCTCTAACGCGGTCAGGCAGGCTTGCTCGGCCTGGGCGTCGAGCATCGGCCAGGTGACCAAGGCCACCTACGGGATCGACGTGCCACCGGCAAGGCTCACCGCGAGGGCGAAAGTCACTCGCACCATGCCCCGTAGCATCGACGCCGCTGCCTCGCCTGGTCCGCCGCCAGCAAAGCCCGCCGACCACCGCGCCTGGCCCCATCGGTGGCGATTGTGACGCGCAGAACCGCCCCCGCGCCGGGGTAAAGCGCTTCCCGCGGAGACCGGCCGGGCCTCGACCTGAGACGCTGGGCCCCTTCCCTGGCGTGGGCCCTGCCGCGAGTGTGGCAGCTCGTCTGGCCCTGTCGCTGGCGACCGTGACGCCCCCGGCTGGGGCTGAGCGACGAGTTCGCCCGCCGCCCCGCTCGGCCGGTCTGCGCGGCCACGCTTGCGACACCGCGACGGGGAGGTCGCCGGGCGACGGGGCGACGTCACAGTGGGCGCCTAGCCTCACGGCATGGACGCCCGATCGCAGCACTCGACACTGGGCTATGGCCCCGCCACTCACGGCGACGAAGAGGCGCGGGCGCGTGCCGTCGCGCTCCAAGGATGGCCACCTGGCACGCGTCGGGAGGCGTGGGTCACGGTCGAGCCGGTGCGTTCGAGGTTGGGCGCTGGGGCGTTCCTGCCAACGCCAGTGGTCCGCTCACGACCACGCTGATATGTGTCTTGAGGTCCAGCCGGGGGACGTCCGAGGGGTACGCCGGTCCCGCTGTGGCCGGTCCTTCCGCCCTCCTCGTTGCCCTCAGATTGTCCTCACAACGTCCGCAAGTAGTCACCGCCCATCAACGGTCGGTCCAGCAAAGCGCAGGTCAGCATTCCTGCGCCGTCTTCGAGGCGCACCGTGGTGCGCGAAGATTCGGTGGGGCTGGCTGGTTGTGTTCGCGCGGTGGCGGGGCGGATCCTGAGGGGGTTCGTCGTGGTCGACCCCGATGCCTGTGTGGTGTCAGTGAGCCCGTAGGTCAGCATGGTGGCGGAGGGCTTCCACGGGAACCGTGGATTGGTGCCAGTGAGCCCGAGCGTCAGACTTCCGATACTTCCCTGCCCTCCCCGCGACGAACGAGCCAAGACCGTTCGTGTGGGAAGGAGACCAGCCGATGGAAGTCATTCACCCCCGGTGTGCCGGGATCGACATCTCGACGAAGGACGCCAAGGTCTGCGTGCGGGTCGCCGGCGCGGGGCGGCCCACGACGGTGGAGACGGTCACGACGTGGTCCTCGATGACCGGCCAGATCCTGGCGCTGCGCGATCACCTGATCGGTGAGCAGCCCAGGCACAACGAGTCCGCCGGGAAGGTCAGGTCCGCCACGACCAGGCCCGGCAACCCCTACCTGCAAGGTGCCCTCGGCGCAGCCGCGATGGCCTGCGCAGAGAACCCGAGTACCTACCTCGGATCCCGCTACCGACGCATCGCCACCCGCCGCGGCCCGCAGAAGGCCAACGTCGCGACCCAACGCGCCATGCTCACCGCCATCTGGCACATGGGCACCACCGGAGCCGTGTACGACGACCCAGGAGCCGACTCCTTCACCCGCCTGCACCCAGAACGCGCCAAGAACCGAGCCATCCACCAGCTCCAGGCCATGGGCTTCCGCGTCACCCTCGACAGCGCCTCCTGAAGGCCCCCTGACGCGAAGACACCCCAGTGAATCTACGCGTCAGAAGGTTCGTTGAGCCGTCAGCGGGCCGCTGCGGCGTCACACGCGGCCAGCAGATCGGCGGCGAGCTCCCGGACCTGTTCGTGCGTCATCCCGGAGGCGCCGTGGAGGTCGACCTCGAGTGCTCCGTCGTCGTCCTCGGCGATCGACAACAACGCCTCACCGACCCTCACCTCGTACAGATGCGTGCTCTCCACCTGCCCGGCGCCGGCGATGCTCGCGTTGTAGCGGTGGGCGTTGCACCACGGCGGGCAGTCGCTCGGTGCGCTGAGACCCGACTCGAAGGCCTCGTAGGCGTCACGGACGACGTCGATCGTGGCCCAGAACTCCTCGTCGCTGATCTCGTGCGCGGCGAATCGCACGCTGTTGCGGGCCTCCATCTCGCGGATCTGGCCCAGCCGCTCCTGGGCCTCGAGGCTCAGGTCGGGTACGGTGCCGCGCGCCCTGACGGTGTCCACGCCAGTACTCCTCGCAGTGGGGGGTGAGTCAAGGCATCGACTCGTGCTCTGCACGCCAGTCGGTGTCGAATGCCTCCTTCTACTCCCAGTTCGACATCTGTGCGCTGGGGAACAATCGCCTGTCCAAGGTTGTGAGGGCCCTGAACGGGTTTGCCCCGTGTGGGTTTCCGTTGCCCTGCTTCCCGGCCTTGCGAGGGCCCCATGCCAGGTGACCGCGGCTCGCCCACGATGCCGCCCCCGGGCATACGGTGAGCCCATGCGACTCAGCCACCTCGGACACGCCTGCCTGCTCGTCGAGATGGCCGACACCCGAGTGCTCATCGACCCGGGCACCTTCGCCGACGACCTGACCGGCGTCCGTGACCTGGCCGGCATCATCGTCACCCACCAGCACCCCGACCACCTCGACCCCGAGCGCCTGCCGGCGCTGGTGGCGGCGAACCCGCAGGCCCTGGTCCTGTGCGACCCCGGCAGTGTCGAGGTGCTCGCCGGCCTCGGGGTCGACGCGCGTTCCCACGACGGGGCCCCGAGCACCGTCGGCGGCGTCACGGTGACCCCCTTCGGCGAGCAGCACGCCCTGATCCACGACGACATCCCCCGCATCGACAACGTCGGGGTGCGCCTCGACGCGCCGGGCGAGCCGTCGTTCTTCCACCCCGGCGACGCCCTCGACGCCGAGCCCGGCCGGGTCGACGTGCTGGCGTTTCCCCTCCAGGCGCCGTGGCAGCGCAGCCGCGAGATGACGGCCTTCCTGCGTCGTCACGCCGCGCCGCACGCGGTCCCCGTGCACGACGGGCTGCTCCGACCGCGAGGCCGAACCCTCTACCTCGACCAGGCGGCGCGGCTCGGGTCGCCGAGCACGCGCATCCACGACCTCGCCGGCGCCGGCCCGACGCGCTTCGACAGCGAGAGCTGAGCCGGCCCGGGCCTCAGTCCAGGTGTCGGCCGCGTGCCTCCTGGATCTGGGTCGCCAGCACCGCCGCACCGATGATGCCGGCGGCGTTCTCGAGCACCGCCGGCACGATCGGGGTGCGCAGGTCCAGCAGCGGCAGGAACTTCTCCGCCTTGCGCGACACCCCGCCACCGACCACGAACAGGTCGGGCCACATCAGGTCCTCGAGGTGGCGGTAGTAGCGCTGCAGCCGCTCGGCCCACTGCTCGTAGCTGAGCCCCTCGCGGGTCTTGGCCGAGCTCGCGGTCACCGTCTCGGCGTCGATGCCGCCGAGCTCGAGGTGCCCGAGCTCGGAGTTCGGCACGAGCACGCCCCGGTTGATGACGGCCGTGCCGATGCCGGTGCCGAGCGTCGTGAGGATGACCAGCCCCTTCTGCCCCTTGGCCGCCCCGAAGTGCAGCTCGCCGACGCCCGCGGCGTCGGCGTCGTTGACGACGACGACATCGTGCCGGAGGCGGTCCTCGAGCAGCTTCTCGATCTCGCAGTCGATCCACGACTTGTCGATGTTCGCAGCCGTCTTGACCACACCGTGTTGCACGACCCCCGGAATCGTCACCCCGATCGGTGAGCCGTCGTGCACCTCGTCGAAGCGGTCGACGATCTGCGCGATCACGTCGCACACCGCCTCGGGCGTCGACACCTCGGGGGTCTCGATCTTGAAGCGCTCCTGGGCGAACCCGCCCTTGTCCAGGTCGACCGGCGCGCCCTTGATACCGCTGCCGCCGACGTCGATGCCAAGAGGCCGTGCTCTGCTCATGCGGAGTCTCCCTGGGTGAGGATCTGCGGACCTGAGTCCGTGACGAGGATGGTGTGCTCGAACTGGGCCGACCGACGGCGGTCCTTGGTGACGACGGTCCAGCCGTCGTCCCACATCTCCCATTCGTGGGTGCCGAGGTTGAGCATCGGCTCGACGGTGAACGTCATGCCGGCCTCGATGACCGTGCTGTAGGCCGGGGCGGCGTCGTAGTGCGGGATGACCAGGCCGCTGTGGAACGACGAGCCGATCCCGTGGCCGGTGAAGTCGCGCACCACCCCGTAGCCGAAGCGGCGTGCGTACGACTGGATCACCCTGCCGATGATGTTGATCTCCCGCCCAGGGACGGCCGCCCGGATCCCGCGCATCATCGCCTCGTGCGTGCGCTCGACCAGCAACCGTGACTCCTCGTCGACGTCGCCGACGAGGTAGGTGGCGTCGGTGTCACCGTGCACGCCGTCGAGGAACGCCGTGATGTCGATGTTGACGATGTCGCCGTCCTCGAGGCGTCGGCTGTCGGGGATGCCGTGGCACACCACTTCGTTGACGGAGGTGCACAACGACTTCGGAAAACGCTTGTAGCCCAGCGTGGACGGGTACGCACCGTGGTCGAGGAGGTACTCGTGCCCGACCCGGTCGATCTCGTCTGTGGTGACCCCGGGGGCGATGACGGCCGCGGCGGCGGCCATCGCGTTCGCGGCCACCCGCCCGGCGACGCGCATCCGCTCGATGGTCTCGGCGTCCTTGACCTCCGGACCGGTGTACGGCGTCGGCGCGGGGCGGTCCACGTACTCGGGACGCGCGATGCTCGGCGGGACGGCCCGGCGCACAGAGAGCACGCCGGGGGCGACGGTTGCGTACGTCAACGGCATACGGTGGAGTCTAGGCACCCCACGGCGACCGAGGAGGACACCGATGCCCTACTGGTTCAACGTCGACACCGGCCAGGTGGAGACCGACGACGACCGTAGCCAGGACGCCAACGTCATGGGCCCCTACGACACGCACGATGCCGCGGCGAGCGCGCTGCAGCACGCCCGGGACAACACCGAGCGGTGGGACCGCGAGGACAAGGAGTGGGCCGAGGGGTCAGAGCGCTGACTCAGGCCCCGAGCCGGCGGTGCACCGAGACCGCGAAGGTATCGCCCGGGACGAAGGGCCGGCCCTCCCAGGTGCAGTGGCGCGCGATGAACGACAGCCCGGCCGCCTCGGCGAGCCGGTCATAGAGGCGCAGGTCGACCGGTGCCGCCTTCTCGGGCAGCGACCCCGCCAGCCCGAACCCGGCGACGAGGTAGCCGCCCGGGGCCAGATGGGCGGCGAGGCGCTCGAGGACCCGGTGGAGCGTGCCGTCGGCGAGGTAGGGCACGACGTTGCCTGCCATCACGACGCACGCGAACTCCTGCTCGGTGCGCAGGTTGAGGGTGGACAGGTCGGCGACGAAGAACCGGGTCTGGGTGTCCTCGCGCGCCAGGGCGACGAGGTGCTCGTCGGCGTCGACGCCGATCGCGGTGTGCCCCAGCCGGGTCAGCTTGCTGGCAACCCGGCCGTAGCCGCAGCCGGCGTCGAGGACCCGTGAGGGAGGGGGCACGAGCTCGGTGATGAACCGGGCCTCCCCGTGGATGTCCTCGCCCGAGGCCTCGAGGTCGAGGAACCGCCTGCGGTAGGCGTGCGCTGCCTCCGGCCCGCTCTGCAGGGCCGACCAGCGGGTCGGCGACGGTGCGTTCGGGGTGTCCATGGGCCACATGGCGGTTCGACGTCTCCCTTGTGCCGGTGGTTTCAGGCGTCGAAGGAGTGCTCGGCGGCCGGGAACGCGCCCGAGGCGACCTCCGCGGCATACGCGCTGGCGGCATCCTTGAGGTCGGTGCGCAGGTCGGCGTACTTCTTCACGAACCGTGGGGCTCGGCCGCCACGCAACCCGGCCATGTCCTGCCACACCAGCACCTGCGCGTCGCAGCCCGGGCCGGCGCCGATGCCGATCGTGGGGATCCGCAGCGCCTCGGTGACCTTGGCCGCCACGGGGGCCGGCACCATCTCCATGACGACCGCGAAGCAGCCGGCTGCCTCCAGCGCGAGGGCGTCGTCCAGCAGCTTGTCGGCGCCCGAACCGCGGCCCTGCACCTTGTAACCGCCGAGGACGTGCTCGCTCTGCGGGGTGAAGCCGATGTGGCCCATGACCGGGATGCCGGCACGCACGAGCAGCTCGACCTCCGGCACCATCGCCTTGCCGCCCTCGAGCTTGACCGCGTGGGCCATGCCCTCCTTCATGAACCGGGTGGCGGTGGCGAGGGCCTGCTGCGGGCTGGCCTGGTAGGAGCCGAAGGGCAGGTCGGCCACGACCATCGCGTGCTTGGCCGAGCTGGTCACCGCGCGGCACAACGGCACCAGGTGGTCGACGGTGACGGGCACGGTGGTCTCGAAGCCGTAGACGTTGTTGCCTGCGCTGTCACCGACGAGGAGCACCGGGATGCCGGCCTCGTCGAAGATCTCGGCGGTGTACATGTCGTAGGCGGTGAGCATCGCCCACTTCTCGCGGCGTTCCTTCATCTGTAGCAGGTGCGGGATGCGGACCCGGCGCTGCGGTGCCGCCTGCGCCCCGGTGCCGTAGGGGGGTGTGCTCTCCGACGCGGGTGGCTGCGAGCTCATGACCGGATCGTAGTCGGGCCGGCCGAGGACCGTCGGACCCCACACCCGCGCGCACGACGTCCCGTTCCGCGCGGGGTAACCCACGCGAAACACGCGTGCGGCAGGATCGTCACATGGATCGCCAGCAGGAGTTCGTCCTCCGCACCATCGAAGAACGCGACATCCGCTTCGTCCGGCTCTGGTTCACCGACGTGCTCGGCACCTTGAAGTCCGTCGCGATCGCACCCGCCGAGCTCGAGGGGGCCTTCGCCGAGGGCATCGGCTTCGACGGCTCGGTCATCGAGGGTTTCGCCCGGGTGTACGAGGCCGACATGCTGGCCAAGCCCGACCCCGCCACGTTCCAGGTGCTGCCCTGGCGCGGCGAGAGCCCCGGCACGGCCCGGATGTTCTGCGACCTGACCCTGCCCGACGGCACGCCGAGCGTCGCCGACCCCCGACACGTGCTCCAGCGGGCGCTGACCAAGGCCGCGGACCAGGGATTCACGTTCTACACCCACCCCGAGATCGAGTTCTTCCTGCTCGAGCAGGGGTGGACCCCCGGCCAGCGTCCCGAGCCGATCGACCAGTCGGGCTACTTCGACCACGTGCCCCACGGCAACAGCCACGACTTCCGGCGCGCCGCCATCGCCATGCTGGAGACGATGGGCATCTCGGTGGAGTTCAGCCATCACGAGGGCGCTCCGGGCCAGAACGAGATCGACCTGCGCTACGCCGACGCGCTCTCGACCGCCGACAACATCATGACCTTCCGGGCCGTGATCAAGGAGGTGGCGCTCGAGCAGGGCATCTTCGCCTCGTTCATGCCCAAGCCGTTCGCCGAGCACCCCGGGTCCGGCATGCACACCCACCTCTCGCTCTTCGAGGGCGACACGAACGCGTTCCACGAGCCGGGCGCGCCCTACCAGCTGTCCAGGACCGGCCGGCAGTTCATCGCCGGCCTGCTGCACCATGGTGGCGAGATCACCGCTGTCACCAACCAGTGGGTCAACTCCTACAAGCGCCTCTGGGGCGGTGGGGAGGCCCCGGCCCACCTCACCTGGGGCCACAACAACCGCTCCGCGATGGTGCGGGTGCCGATGTACAAGCCGACCAAGGGGAACAGCAGCCGGGTCGAGGTGCGCAGCCTGGACGCGGCGTGCAACCCCTACCTGGCCTTCGCGGTGCTGCTCGCCGCCGGCCTCAAGGGCATCGAGGAGGGCTACGACCTGCCGCCCGAGACCGAGGACGACGTCTGGAGCCTCACCGACGCCGAGCGCAAGGCGATGGGCATCAAGCCGCTTCCGGCCAGTCTCAGCGAGGCGATCGCGATCATGGAGGGCAGCGAGCTCGTCGCCGAGACCCTGGGCGAGCACACCTTCGAGTTCTTCCTGCGCAACAAGCGCGCCGAGTGGCACGACTACCGCAACCAGGTCACCGCCTTCGAGCTCGAGCGCTACCTGCCGCGCCTGTGACGGGCGGACGGTGGTGAGCTCACGCGGACCGGGGTCGATCCCGGTCGCCATCGCCCGGCTCGGGTTCTCGGACCCGGCCCGGGCCCGGAGCCTGCTCGAGGACCCCGCGCTCGCCGACCTCATCAAGAGCCGGGAGCACATCGAGGCCGCCGGGCTCGCGGCGGCCCTTGCCGAGGTGCCCGACCCCGACGGCGCCCTGCTGGGGCTCGTGCGGTTCATGGAGTCGGTGAGGAAGGACCCCGTGCTGCTCGGGCCGGTCACCTCGGCGCTGGGCGCCCCGGGGCCGGCGCGTCAGCGGATGCTCGCGGTCCTCGGCAACTCGGCGGCGCTCGGGGACCACCTGTGCGCCCACCCTGAGCAGTGGGCCGCCGTCACCGAGGCGGCACCGCTGGCCGTCGAGGATCGGGTGCGCCGCCTGGTGCACGCTGTGACCACCCCGGGACCGGTACCGGCCACCGACGTCCTGCGCACGGCCTACCGCGAGCAGCTGCTCGGCATCGCGGTCCTCGACCTCACCGCACCCGACCCCACGCTCACCCTCTCCGAGACGGCCGGCGCGCTGGCAGACCTCGCGCAGGCCGCGCTCGAGGCCGCTCTGGCCATCGCCCGCGCCGAGGTCGGGCCCGATGCCGACCGCACCCGCCTCGCCGTCATCGCGATGGGCAAGACCGGCGGCTGCGAGCTGAACTACGTCTCCGACGTCGACGTCATCTTCGTCGCCGAGCCGGCCGACGGGGTGCCCGAGGAGGAGTCGACGTCGGTCGCCACGGAGCTCTCCAGCAGGGTGATGCGGATCTGCTCGGCGTCGACACCGACCGGGTCGCTGTGGCAGGTCGACCCAGCGTTGCGGCCGGAGGGGAAGAACGGTCCCCTCGTGCGCACCGTGGCGAGCCACCGCGCCTACTACGAGCGCTGGGCCAAGACCTGGGAGTTCCAGGCCCTGCTCAAGGCACGCCCCGTCGCCGGCGACCCCGGTGTGGGACAGGCCTACTGCGACGCGGTGCAACCGATGGTGTGGCATGCCTCGAGCCGTGCGAACTTCGTCGACGACGTCCAGGCGATGCGGCGCCGGGTCGAGCAGCACATTCCGGCGGTCGAGGCCGACCGGCAGCTCAAGCTGGGTCCCGGAGGCCTTCGCGACGTGGAGTTCTCGGTGCAGCTGCTCCAGCTCGTGCACGGCCGGGCCGACGAGTCGCTGCGCACCGGCACCACGCTCGACGGGCTCGACGCCCTGTCGGCCGGGGGCTACGTGGGGCGCGACGACGCGGCGACGCTCGGCACGGCCTACCGGTTGCTGCGCACCCTCGAGCACCGCATCCAGCTCTTCCGGCTGCGCCGCACCCACCTGATGCCCACCTCCGAGAGCGACCTGAGACGGCTGGGTCGGGCGCTGGGGCACCGTTCCTCACCCGCCGAGGCCGTCGTGGCTCAGTGGCGGGCCCAGCAGCGTGAGGTGCGTCGGCTGCACGAGCGCATCTTCTACCGGCCACTGCTGTCGGCGGTGGCTCGGCTGTCCGACTCCGACGTGCGACTGACGCCGGAAGCAGCGCGGGAGCGGTTGTCGGCGTTGGGTTTCCGCGATCCACGCGGGGCGCTGCGGCACCTCGAGGCCCTCACCGAAGGACTCAGCCGCAGGGCAGCCATCCAGCGCCAGCTGTTGCCGGTGATGCTCGGCTGGTTCGCCGACGAGGCCGACCCGGATGCCGGGCTGCTCGCCTTCCGCAAGATCAGCGACCAGCTCGGCACGACCCACTGGTACCTGCGACTGCTGCGCGACGAGGGGTCGGCGGCGGAGCGGCTCGCGCACACCCTGGCCCGTAGCCGGTTCGCTGCCGACCTGCTCGAACAGGCGCCCGAGTGCGTGCAGTTCCTCGGTGACTCCTCGGGGCTGCGGCCCCGCCCGCGCGAGGACGTGCTGCGCCGCATGCGCTCGGCGGCCGGTCGCAAGGACGACCCCGCGTCCGCCGTGCTGGCAGCGCGCACCATCCGTCGCTCTGAGCTGTTCCGCGTCGCCGTGGCCGACCTCACCGGCGGCCTCACCCTGGACGACCTCGGCCGGGCGATGACCGACCTCACCGCAGCCCTCATCGAGGTCACTCTCGAGGTGTGCCTGCGCGACCTGGAGCAGCGCACGGGCGCGCCGCTGGTCACCCGGCTGCTGGTCGTCGGCCTGGGCCGCCTGGGAGGAGCGGAGCAGGGGTACGGCTCCGACGCCGACGTCGTCTTCGTCCACGACCCGGTCGAGGGCGCCGACGAGGGGGAGGCCCAGGCCCAGGCGAACGACGTGGTCAAGGAGCTGATCCGGCTGCTCGGACTGCGCGGCCCCGACCCCAACCTCGACGTCGACGCGTCGCTGCGGCCCGAGGGCAAGAGCGGGCCCCTGGTGCGGTCCTTGGAGTCGTTCCGTCAGTACTACGGCCGGTGGTCGCTCGTCTGGGAGTCGCAGGCGCTGCTGCGTGCGGCGCCGGTGGCCGGCGACCCGCAGCTCGCGGAGCGCTATCTGACGCTCATCGCGCCGATCCGGTGGCCCGACAGAGGTCTCGACGACGGCCAGATCCGTGAGATCCGCACGCTCAAGGCCCGGATGGAGTCCGAGCGGCTGCCTCGCGGTGCCGACCGCAAGACCCACTTCAAGCTCGGCCACGGCGGGCTCTCGGACGTCGAGTGGGTCGTGCAGCTCGTGCAGCTGCGGCATGCCCACGCCCACCCCGGGCTGCGCACCACGTCGACGATGGGGGCGCTCACGGCGGCCGAGCGGCTCGGTCTGGTGACGCCGGAGCACGCGGCCGACCTCGCCGCGGCCTGGCGGCTCGCGTCGTCGATGCGCAACGCCGGGGTGCTCTTTCGCGCCAAGACCCTCGAGGCACTGCCCTCCGACCCGCGCGACGCCGACGGCATCGCGCGCATCCTCGGCCTGCCCGGCGGCTCCGGGCAGGAGCTGGGGGAGCGCTACCGCAGGGTGGCCCGGCGAGCCCGAGCCGCCCACGAGGCCGAGCTCTACGACGCCTGAGCGAATGGTCGGCCCGGGTGCTGGGCGGCGGTCGTCGAGGCCGCGAGCGCGAACCTAGACTGGCGGGCATGGCTCTCAGCACCGCCTCCTCCCCGGCTTCCGGCGTCATCGCCCGGGTCGACCTGCGCGGGCGCCACCTGACCCTGCGCGAGCTGCGTGCCGCCCTGCCGCGTGCCGAGTTCGACGTCGAGGCCGCCCTGGAGGTCGTGCGCCCCATCGTCGCCGCCGTGCGTGAGCAGGGCGCGCCCGCCCTCTACGCCGCAGCGGAGCGCTTCGACGGCATCGCCCCGCCCCGGCTGCGGGTGCCCACCCACGTCATCGCCTCGGCCATGGAGTCCCTCGACCCGGCCGTGCGGGCCGCCCTCGAGGAGTCGATCCGCCGAGCCCGCCTCGTGCACGCCGACCAGCGCCGCACCGACATCACGAGCACCGTCACCGACGGCGGCACGGTCACCGAGCGCTGGGTGCCCGTGGACCGGGTCGGGCTGTACGTGCCCGGCGGCCTGGCCGTCTACCCGAGCAGCGTCGTGATGAACGTCGTGCCGGCCCAGCTCGCCGAGGTGCCGAGCCTGGCCGTCGCGAGCCCGCCGCAGGCCGACTTCGGCGGCTGGCCGCACCCCACCGTCCTCGCCGCGTGCGCCCTGCTGGGCATCGACGAGGTGTGGGCGATGGGTGGCGCGCAGGCCGTGGCCGCATTCGCGCTCGGCATCGAGGACGGCACCGACGTCTGCGACCCGGTGAGCCTGGTCACCGGCCCCGGCAACATCTACGTCGCCGCGGCCAAGCGGCTGCTCAAGGGCGTGATCGGCATCGACGCCGAGGCAGGACCCACCGAGATCGCCGTGCTGGCCGACGACTCCGCGGATGCCGAGCACGTCGCCTCCGACCTCGTCTCGCAGGCCGAGCACGACCCGCTCGCGGCGGCGGTGCTCGTCACCGACTCGGCCGCGCTGGCGGATGCCGTCGACGCGGCCCTGGTGCGCCGCGTCGCCGCGACCAAGCACACCGAGCGGGTGGGCACCGCCCTGGCCGGCGCCCAGTCGGCCATCGTGCTCGTCGACGACCTCGACGCCGGGCTCGACCTGGTCAACGCCTACGCCGCCGAGCACCTCGAGATCCAGACCCGCGACGCCGCAGCCGTCGCGGCCCGGGTGCGCAACGCCGGGGCCGTCTTCGTGGGCCCGTGGTCGCCGGTGAGCCTGGGTGACTACTGCGCCGGTTCGAACCACGTGCTGCCCACCGGCGGGTGCGCGTGCCACAGTAGCGGGCTGTCGGTGCAGTCGTTCCTGCGCGGCATCCACGTCGTCACGTACTCGGCCGACGCCCTGCGCGAGGTCGGGGGCCACGTGGTCACCCTGGCCCGCGCGGAGGACCTTCCCGCGCACGGCGAGGCCGTGCTCGCCCGCCACGCCGACCTCGACCCGGCCTCCTGAGCCGCGTGGACTCCCCGACGGTGGACTCCCCGACCGTGGACCCCCGCCCGGTGATCGCGGCCATGCTGCGCCCCGACCTGCGAGGGCGCACGGCCTACGGCGCCCCGCAGCTCGACGTCGCGGTGGCGCTCAACACCAACGAGAGCTCCTACGCCGTGCCGCCGGCCGTCGTCGCGGCGATCACCGACTCCGTGGCTGCCGTGGCCGCCGGGCTCAACCGCTACCCCGACCGTGAGTTCACCGCCCTGCGCGAGGCGCTGGCCGCCTACCTCTCGCGCAACGGCACCGACGTCGGGAGCGAGCAGGTCTGGGCCGGCAACGGCTCGAACGAGGTTCTGCTGCACCTGCTGCAGGCGTTCGGCGGGCCCGGCCGCACCGCGCTCGGCTTCACCCCGGCCTACTCGATGCACCCGATCATCACGACCACGACCGGCACGGCGTGGGTCGACGGGACGCGCGGCGTGGCCGGTGGGGGAGCGTTCGACCTCGACCCGGCATCCGCCATCGACCAGGTGCGGCGGCACCGGCCCGACGTGGTCTTCCTCTGCTCGCCGAACAACCCCACCGGCACCGCCCTCGGCCTCGACGTCGTCGAGTCCGTGCACGACGCCGCGGAGGGCGCGCTGGTGGTGGTCGACGAGGCCTACGCCGAGTTCGCCCGGCCAGGCACCCCGAGCGCGCTGAGCCTGCTCGCCGGCCGACCGCGGCTGGTCGTCACCCGCACGATGAGCAAGGCGTTCGCCCTGGCCGGCGGCCGCGTCGGCTACCTGGCCGCCGACCCCGCCCTCGTCGAGGCGCTGCGGCTGGTGCGGATGCCGTACCACCTCTCGACCCAGACCCAGGCCGTCGCGCTGGCCGCCCTGGCGCACGCCGACCTCATGCTCGAGAGCGTGGACGCGATCAAGGGACAGCGCGACCGGATCGTCGAGGGACTCGCCGCCCTGGCCCTGGAACCGGTGCCCAGCGACGCCAACTTCGTGCTGTTCGGAGGGCTCACCGACGCCCACGAGACGTGGTCGGCACTGCTCGATCGGGGCGTCCTCGTCCGGGACGTGGGCATTCCCCACTATCTTCGTGTCACGGCCGGGACTCCCCAGGAGACCACCCGGTTCCTTGAGGCCGTCGCCGGCCTCGTCCAGACCCACCGCACAGGAGCCGTCCCGTGAGCAGCGCCGCAGGTCCCCGCACCGCCACCGTGCGCCGGGCCACCTCCGAGAGCACCGTGGAGGTGAGCGTCGACCTCGACGGCACCGGCCGCGGCGAGGTCAGCACCGGGGTGCGGTTCTACGACCACATGCTGCTCTCGCTCGCCAAGCACTCGCTGGTCGACCTCACCGTTCGGGCGCAGGGCGACACCGACGTCGACGCCCACCACACCGTCGAGGACGTCGCGATCGTCCTCGGCCAGGCCGTGCGCCAGGCCCTGGGCGACAAGAGCGGCATCGCGCGCTTCGGCGACGCCACCGTGCCGCTCGACGAGGCGCTGGTGCTCGCCGTCGTCGACGTCGCCGGGCGGCCGTACTGCGTGCACGAGGGCGAGCCCGCCGGTCAGGAGTACGTGGTCATCGGTGGGTCCTACGTCGGCTCGTTGACCCGGCACGTGCTCGAGTCCTTCGCCTTCCACGCCCAGATCGCCCTGCACGTGCGCGTTCTCGCCGGCCGCGACCCCCACCACGTGGTCGAGGCCCAGTTCAAGGCGCTCGCGAGGGCGCTGCGAGCGGCGGTGGCCCGTGACCCCCGGGTCGAGGGGATCCCGAGCGCGAAGGGGGCGCTCTAGCCCGTGGCTGCCGACGTGCGCTCGGCCGGATCCGGGCACGGACTCGTGCTCGTGCGCAGGTCGCCGGGTGCTGTCACCCGCTGGTTGCGCCGCGGGCTCGTCGCGGTCACGGTTGCGCCGCTCGGTCCGTGGACCGGCATCACCCTCGCTGACGACCGGGCCCGCAGCGCGGCTCCCTACGACGTCGGCATCGAGGTGCTGGCGGCGCGCCCCGCCCCCTGGCGGGCCCGTCCCACGATCGGCTTCTTCGACGTGCACGGCCGGGCGGCCCTGACCGTGCAGCCCACCGGGCCGCGTGCGCCCATCCGCTGGACGATCTGGGAACCGCGCCGCGGCGTCGTCGACACCCCGCAGCTCGCCCCGCTGCATCTGCCGATGCTGCTGGCCGCGGCGGGGGCTGCGGGCCGGGTCCGCGAGGAGGCGCTCGCCGACGTGCTCCGCTCGGGCCAGGGAACGCCGCTCGACCTCCTCGTCACCGTGCTGGGGCTGCTCGGGCTGCCCGGGCGCGACCTCCTCGTGCGTGGCGACTGCGAGGGAGCGACCGACGTCGAGCCGTCGCTGCGCGGCGTGCTGGCCTTCGACCGGCTGATGGCGGAGGAGGAGGCGCACCGCGCCGAGACCGCTGCCGAGCGCAGGCGTCACCGGTGAGCGCGTCGGTCGTCGTCCTCGACTACGGCAGCGGCAACATCCGAAGTGCGGTGCGCGCGCTCGAGCACGTCGGGGCCGACGTCACGCTGACGGCGGACCCCGGTGCCGCGCTGGGCGCCGACGGGCTGTTCGTGCCCGGTGTGGGCAACTTCCATGCGTGCATGGCCGGCCTCGCCGCCGCCGACGGCCCGCGGATCATCGACCTCCGCCTCGCCGATGGGCGGCCCGTGCTCGGGGTCTGCGTGGGCATGCAGGTGATGTTCGACGGTTCCACCGAGCCGAGCGAGTCGCCGGTCGTCGGCGTGGGGGAGTGGCCGGGCACCGTCTCGCGCCTGGTTGCTCCCGTCGTGCCGCACATGGGGTGGTCCACCGTCGAGGCTCCCGAGCGCTCGGTGCTGTTCGAGGGCATCGCCGCGGAGCGGTTCTACTTCGTGCACTCCTACGCCGCGCACACCTGGGAGCTGCCGCCCCCCGAGGGGCCCTTCGCCGCGGTCGAGCCGCAGGTCACCTGGGCCACCCACGGCGAGCGCTTCGTCGCCGCGGTCGAGAGCGGCCCGCTGTCAGCCACCCAGTTCCACCCCGAGAAGTCCGGCGACGCGGGTCTGGCGCTGCTGCGCAACTGGGTCCGCTCCCTCTGACCCGACCGGGGCCCACCCACGCCGTACCTGCTGTGACCTATTGGTCGATCGGGGTACGGGTCCGGTGTACCTGTCGTGACCTATTGGTCGATCGGGGTACGGGTGGACCGGGTGACCGGACCTGCTCGGGGCCGGGCAGACTGTCCCCGACCCGAGTTGGGTGCTGAAACGGCTGCCCGGGCGACCAACTGAGCACCCAACTGCTAGAACACCGACCCCGAAGGGCCCAGCCGTGAGCCAGACCGCGTCAGAGCAGCCCCGGCTGGAGCTCCTGCCCGCCGTCGACGTCGTCGAGGGCCGCGCCGTGCAGCTGGTGCAGGGCGTGGCCGGCACCGGCGGGGAGTTCGGTGACCCGGTGGAGGCCGCGCTCGCCTGGCAGGAGCAGGGCTCGCAGTGGCTGCACCTGGTCGATCTCGACGCCGCCTTCGGGCGCGGCTCCAACGCCGAGCTGCTCGCCCGCATCGTCGGCACCCTCGACATCGACGTGGAGATGAGCGGCGGCATCCGCGACGCCGAGACGCTCGAGCGGGCGCTGGCCACCGGATGCCGCCGGGTCAACCTCGGCACCGCCGCGCTCGAGGACCCGCGGTGGACCGCCCGCGCGATCGCCGAGCACGGCGACCGGGTCGCGGTCGGGCTCGACGTGCGCGGCACGACCCTGGCGGCGCGCGGCTGGACCCGCGAGGGCGGCGACCTCTACGAGACGCTCGCCCGCCTCGACGCGGAGGGGTGCGCCCGGTACGTCGTCACCGACGTCGCGAAGGACGGCATGCTCCAGGGCCCGAACCTCGCGCTGCTGCGCGACGTCTGCGCGCGCACCGACCGACCGGTCGTCGCATCCGGCGGGGTGTCGACGCTCGACGACGTCGTCGCCATCCGGGGCCTGGTGGGTGACGGGGTGGAGGGCGCGATCATCGGCTCGGCGCTCTACCGGGGAGCGTTCACCCTGCCCGAGGCGCTCGACGCGGCGGGCCGACCATGAGCTGCGAGCACGACCACCGCTCGCACGACGGACCCACCGACTCGGCCCAGGTGCCCTGGGCCGGGCGAGGCCTGTCGCCGAGTGGGTTCGAGGCTGACACGGGTGTGGCCGACCCCGCGCTGCTGGCCGCGCTCGCCGGCCCCGGTGACGACCTCGCGCTGATGCGGGCGGTCGAGGCGAGCCGGTTCGTCGTGCCGGTGGTGGCCGACCTCACCGAGGCCGACCGCACCGGCGAGCACACGGTCGAGAAGCAGGTCGACCTGGCTGCCGTGACGCTCGTCGCCCCGGACGGCCAGCGCGCCCTGCCGGTCTTCACCGGCACCGACGCCCTCGCGGCCTGGGACCCGGCTGCCCGTCCGGTGCCCGTCACCCCGTCCCGAGCCGGCCAGGCCGCGGTCTCCGAGGGCTGCGACGTGATCGTCGTCGACGTCGCGGGCCCCGCCACCCGCGTGCTGCGGCCCTCGATGGTCTGGGCCCTCGCCCAGCAGCGCCCCTGGCAGGCCCCCCACACCGACCCCTTCGTCGCCTCGAGCGTGGCGGCCGCGGTGCGCGTCGAGGACTCCGTCACCGGTCACGAGCTCGAGGAGGGCACCCCACGCGGCGAAGGCGTGCTCGGTGTCGTGCTCGACCTGCGGCCCGGGCTTCCCCCCGAGCAGGTGCGCGAGGTCGCCACCCGGGTGGGGGAGCGGCTCGCGACCGACGGCGAGCTGCGCGCCCGGATCGACGGCCTCGCCTTCCGGCTGCGCTGACCGTACCGGTCGAGGATCGCACCGGAAGCTGCCCCTTCGCCGGGGAACTGTTCCGGTGCGAAGGTGAAGGTTCCGGCATCGGGCGAGAAAGTTGGGACGATTTCGGTGGATGCCGTCGCGCTGGTAATCTTGCGTGTTGACCGACCGCCCTCACCGGCGGTGTGCAAGAGAAGCCCAGCTTCCACCCGCGTCGACCGTCAGGTCGCCGGGTCCGAACAGGTCTGCGGCGCGATGTCGTGCTGACACCCGTGAGGGTGTGGCGACGGCATCCCGTGGTGGGTCGGTACGGAAACGGATGTTCAAGGCTCCTCGCGCACGCGGCACGAGGAGCCTTTCTCGTGCCCGCTGGTCACGACATTGACGTGACGAACGGAGAAGCACATCAGCGAGCCACGCATCAACGACCGCATCC
>JBBQWX010000059.1:0-23393 GCA_038210185.1 Actinomycetales bacterium | reverse complement strand
ACGAGGCGGTCGGTGAAGGTGCCACCGGCCACCGGGACGAAGGTGGCCGTGAGCCGGTCCGGGAGCACCACGACGTCGAGCGAGCCGTACGACGGGTCGCGGTCCTTTCCGCTCAGCGTCGCGAAGTAGCGACGCTCCGAGTCCGACTCGTGCACGTCGCGCAGGGCCGTGCCCCCGGTGCCGACCGTGACGAACGTGGTGCCGCCGTCGCTCGCCAGGCACTCGGGCGTGAAGCGGCCGGGGCGGATCGACCCGCAGCCGGCACCCAGGGCGAGCGGCCTCGTGCGCTGGTAGAGGTGCTCGTGCCCCGTCACGACCAGGTCGACCCCGGTCTCGAGCAGCAGGTCGACGACCTCCGAGCCGGGGTCGCAGTCGTAGTTGCCGACCGACAGGCACGGCTTGTGCATGCCGACGACGACCCAGGGGATGCCGGCCGCACGTGCCCCGGTGACCGCCGCCTTCAGCCAGGCCTGGGAGGTGGTGCCGTCGTCGTAGGACCAGGAGCCATGGCCGAAGTCGAGGGCCGGCGAGATCATGACGACCCGCACCAGCGGGTCGGCCGCCGGCTGGTCGACGTACCACTGCCGGCCGTAGGTGCCCACCAGACCGGGAAGCCGGTTGGGCAGGCAGCGCACGAAGCGGTCGATGTCGCCGTCCGCGCCGTCGGACTCGTGGTTGCCCGAGACCAGCTCGAACGGGTGCTTTTCGCCGACCCGACGGGTCACGAACCGGCACCAGGCCCGCTCCTGGCCGTCCGCTCCGTACGACAGGTCGCCGACGGCGAGGGTGAAGTCGTCGTGCCGGTCGCCGATCGAGCGCAGCACCGCATCGGAGGCGTCGGTGGAGTCGATGTCTGCGAGCACCGAGAAGCGCACGGAGCCGCCCGCCGCAGGTGCTGAAGGGCTCGGGGAGGCGGTGGGCGTGGGCGTGGGCATGGCGGAGGTCGCACCGGTCGGTGCACTCGGCGACAACCCGGGCGCGGTCGCCCTCGGTGAGGTCGACGGGAAGGCGCCGTCACCGGCATCCGGGCTGCTGCACGCCGTCACCGGGCAGAGCAGCACCGCGAGGGAGGCGAGCACCAGTGCGGGCGAGCGCCGACGGGTCATGCCCGAAGTATCCCCGACGGGACAGCGCGCTCAGGCGAGGTTGACCAGGTCGCGGTAGTCGGCGCTGAACAGGTCCTCGACGCCGTCGGGCAGCAGCAGGATGCGCTCGGGCTCGAGCGCGTCGACGGCGCCCTCGTCGTGCGTCACCAGCACGACCGCACCCTCGTAGGTGCGCAGCGCACCGAGGATCTCCTCGCGCGAGGCCGGGTCGAGGTTGTTGGTGGGCTCGTCGAGCAGCAGCACGTTGGCCGACGACACGACGAGCAGAGCCAGCGAGAGCCGGGTCTTCTCGCCACCGGAGAGCACCCCGGCCGGCTTGGTGACGTCGTCGCCGCTGAAGAGGAACGAGCCGAGCACCTTGCGCACGTCGGTCTCGCCGAGGTCGGGCGCGGCCGACTTCATGTTCTCGAGCACGCTGCGCTCGACCTCGAGGTTCTCGTGCTCCTGGGCGTAGTAGCCGATCTTGAGCCCGTGGCCCGGCTCGACCTGGCCGGTGTCGGGGGTGTCGACGCCGGCCAGCATCCGCAGCAGTGTCGTCTTCCCGGCCCCGTTGAGGCCGAGCACCACGACCCGGGAGCCTCGGTCGATGGCGAGGTCGACGTCGGTGAAGACCTCCTGCGACCCGTAGGAGCGCGACAGCCCGCTCGCCCGCAGCGGGGTCTTGCCGCACGGTGCGGGCTTCGGGAAGCGCAGCCTGGCCACCTTGTCGTGGGCCCGCTCGGTCTCGAGCCCGGACAGCAGCCGCTCGGCCCGGCGGGCCATGTTCTGGGCGGCGACGGTCTTGGTGGCCTTGGCCCGCATCTTGTCGGCCTGGGCCATCAGCACCGAGGCCTTCTTCTCGGCGTTGGCCCGCTCGCGCTTGCGCCGCCGCTCGTCGGTCTCGCGCTGCAGCAGGTAGGCCTTCCAGCCCAGGTTGTACTGGTCGAGCTCACCGCGGTTGGCGTCGAGGTGGAAGACCTTGTTGACCACGGCGTCGAGCAGCTCGACGTCGTGCGAGATGACCACGAGCCCACCGCGGTAGCCCTTGAGGTGGTCGCGCAGCCACGTGATGGAGTCGGCGTCGAGGTGGTTGGTGGGCTCGTCGAGGAGCAGCGTCTCGGCACCGGAGAACAGGATGCGGGTCAGCTCGATACGGCGGCGCTGGCCGCCGGAGAGGGTGCCCAGCGCCTGCCCGAGCACCCGCTCGTCGAGGCCGAGCGCGCCGGCGATCTGCGCGGCCTCGGACTCCGCGGCGTACCCACCCGCGGCCGTGAACTCCGACTCGAGCCGGCCGTAGCGGTGCATCGCCCGGTCCTGCTTCTCGCCGGTCTCGTCGGCCATCGACTGCTCGACGGCGCGCAGGTCGCGCACGATCGTGTCGAGCCCACGAGCCGAGAGCACCCGGTCGCGCGCCGTGACGTGCAGGTCTCCGGTGCGCGGGTCCTGGGGAAGGTAGCCCACCTGGCCGCTGCGGGTGATCGTGCCCGCCGCGGGCTGGGTGACCCCAGCCAGCGCCTTGGTCAGTGTCGTCTTGCCCGCACCGTTGCGCCCGACCAGCCCCACCCGGTCCCCTGGGGCGACCCGGAAGGTCGCAGCGTCGAGCAGCAGGCGGGAACCTGCGCGCAGCTCGACGGCGGCAGCGGTGATCACGGTGGGACCTTCGGTGGTGGGGGCGGCGGCCCGAGACGGCCGCGACCATCCAGAGTAGTCGCCCCGCGCCTCACCTCCGACCGAGGGCTCGGTACTCCCACCCGGCTGCGCGCCACGCCTCGGCGGACAGGGCGTGCCGACCGTCGACCACGCAGCGCCGGGCGGCGATGTGCCCCAAGCAGCTCCGGGTCGGTGGCGCGGAACTGCTGCCCGATCCGGCCGTCGTGCGACAGCGCGGCAGCGAGGTCCCGGACGTCGGCACCGGTCTGCTCGCAGATCTCCGCCATCGCGTTGAGGTAGGAGATCGTCGTCGCAAGGACGGGGTTCGCCGCGACTCTGAGCTCGGCCGTCGCGAGGTCCGTGGTGACCAGCGGGCGACGCCGAGGACGACGATGACCGAGGTGGTCGTCCGGAGGTCACTCACGATGGTCCGGCCCGCCGCGACAGGACCCCGCGGTAGAGCCAGAGCGACCAGACGATCAGCCCGGCAAGGGCGGTCGGGAAGAGTGCGCGGACGTCCCGCCACCCCAGCTGGGTGATGGTGTCGAAACGTGGTCGAGAACCACGTCGGGAAGGTGTTCGTGCTGAGTTCGGACATGCTCGAATGGACGTACGTCGGTGGACTCCCCTGCGTCATCGGTGACTCGCCCCTGCGCGATCACCGACGACCGACAGGCCCATGGGCCTTTTCCGTGCAGAGAACTCAACCAGCCCTCGACCTGAACCGAAGCAGAAGCTCAGACGCAAGGACGCGAAAGTGGTGGCATGGAAAGGACACGATCGGCGGTATCGCTCGGGGCATTTGCGGCCGTGGCCGTGATGATGACGGCGTGCTCGCCGGATGCCGGCACGCGTCCGCGCGGGGAGTCCTCGCCGGCCGCGCCAGACGACAGTCCGGCGCACCGCTCGCTCTACCGGAGGGTGGTTGTGTCGGTCGACACATCGTAGGACCGGCTCGCGTGCGGTCTCCGCTCCGCCGGAGCGGTGGGTCAAATATGGTGGCCTCCACCGCGTTGCCTGCCCGGGTGCGCACTCTGCCCCGGAGGCCCGCGCATGAGCTTCAACGACAACGTCACCCTCGACACCTCGCAGGTGGAGTCCGGGGGCGGGGGCGGGGGCGGCGCGCCCGGCGGCCTCGTGGTCGGCGGTGGCCTCGGAGGCATCCTCATCCTCATCCTCACCCTCCTGTTCAACGGCATCTTCGGTGGTGGCGGGGACCCGACCGGCGCGGGCGCCATCGACCCCAGCCAGGTGCAGCCTGGGGGCGCGGAGAGTGGTCAGGCGTTCGCGCGGTGCAAGAAGGGCTCCGACGCCGACGCCGACGTGGAGTGCCGGGTCATCGGCACCGTCAACTCGGTACAGGCGTTCTGGGCCGGCGAGCTCCCCCGGTTCGGCTCGACGTGGCAGCCGACGAAGACGGTTCTCTACAACGGGTCCACCCAGTCGGCGTGCGGCACCGCGAGCAACCAGGTCGGCCCCTTCTACTGCCCGCTGGACAAGAAGGTGTACATCGACGCGAGCTTCTTCCAGATCCTGCAGGACCAGTTCGGTTCCAGCGGAGGGCCGCTGGCGCAGGAGTACGTCGTCGCCCACGAGTACGGCCACGCCCTGCAGGACCAGCTCGGGCTGCTCGGCCGGGCGCAGCAGGGCGGGTCGGGCCCCGAATCCGGGTCGGTGCGAATCGAGCTCATGGCCGACTGCCTCGGGGGCGTCTGGGCCAAGCACGCGTCCACGGTGAAGGACGAGGACACCGGCACCGCGTTCCTCGAGACGCTGACCGACCAGGACATCAAGGACGCCCTGTCGGCCGCGTCCGCCGTCGGTGACGACCGCATCCAGGAGGCCACCTCGGGCCGGGTCACCCCCGAGAGCTGGACGCACGGCTCCGCTGAGGCCCGTCAGCGTTGGTTCCTCCAGGGGTTCCGGACCGGCGACCTCAACTCGTGCGACACCTTCGCGGTGGCCTCGGTCAGCTGACGCGAGGGTCCGGGGCCGGCACGTCGGGGCCGTTGAGGATCTCGGCCAGCGTGAGCCGGTAGTCCGCGAGGGCGCGCCGCCCGCCGTCGGTCAGGGAGAGCGAGGTCACCTCGCCACGAGGGCCGGACGTCTTGGCCACGGCCACGTACCCGGCATCCTCGAGCCGGCGCAGGTGGGTGATGAGGTTCCCACCCGTGAGGTCGAGGATCGACTGCAGCCGGCTGAAGGTGAGCGCGTCGCCGGGATCGAGCGCCGAGAGCGACGCGACGATGCGCAGCCGGGCCGGCGCGTGGATGACCGGGTCGAGTGCGTCGCTCACCGAGAGCGCCGGGCGATGACGACCCCGGCGGCGAAGGCGATACCGGCGCCGACGGCGATGACGAGCGGCATCCGGGTCGGGTCGAACCAGGTCGCCGCGGCGGCGGTGACCGCCAGCAGGCCGCCCGTGGTCAGGCCGGCGGTCGCGCCGCGACCCCACAGGGGCGCTGCGGCCACGTAGATCGTCGCGACGAGCACGAGCGGCACGACGGAGGACACGAGCGACACGACCTCCGGGGCCGCGCCCAGCCGGCCGACTGCGGCGACGAGCGCGCCGTACGCCGCGAACGAGCACACCCACGCGAGCGAGTAGGCCCGGCCCGCGACGGCGCTGGCACCCGACACCCCGTGCGCGGCCCGGGCGATCGTCGCGATCGTCGCGAGCAGGGCCAGCGTGAGCAGCACGCCGAGCACCGCGAGCGACCATCCGGGCGGACCCGTGTACGGGTCCTGGCCGCGCACCCCCCACCAGATCGCGAGGTGGCCGACCGCGAGGGCCACCCCCCACACCGCGAGCAGGCCTGCGGTCGGCACGTCGAGGGCCGCCGCCGTCCGCCGCTCGCTGTCGTCGAGCACGAGTGCTGCATCGCTGACCGAGAACGTGTCGTCGTGGACCATGACCCCTCCAATGTTTGTGTTGCAAACCATGGTTAAGTTTGCAGCACAAACCATGCGACGTCAAGGCCCGCCGGGCCGCGAGTGCGCGAACGGTCGCCCCGGCCACCGTTGCCGCACTCGAGGCGGTCACTCCTCGATCGTGACGCGCACCGCGCGGCCCCTTTCGAGGGCACGCTCGAGCACGTCGAGGCGCGGGTCGGGCAGGTCGTAGAGCTCGCGTCGGGGCAGGTCGCGGAGGCCGGCCAGGCGGGGGTCCTCGAGCAGGGTGGCCACGAGTGCCTTGTCGCCACCGAGCAGCACTCCCCCGGGCCGGATGCCGGCGAGCAGTCGCACGGCGTGCTCCGCGGCCGCGCCGACCAACCCCTCGGCCTGGTTGGCCCGGCGCCGCGCGAAGCGCTGCTGGCTCCAGCCGCCGGCAGCAGTGCGCGACTGGACGTAGCGGGTGCCCACCTTGTGAGCGGTGAGCCGAGCACCGGTTGCGACCCCGACGGCGTACCCACCGCGACGCACGAGGACGACGGCCAGCGGGTCGTGGTCGAAGCGCTCGACCTCGGCGACGCGCTGGGGGCCGTCGGGGTTGTTGGCGGCGAACCGTTCCAGCCAGCCGTCGAGGCGCGCGGGCGCGACCTCGACGACTCTCATTCCCACCGGAGGCGGGTCAGATGTTGAAGCCGAGGGCGCGCAGCTGCTCGCGGCCGTCGTCGGTGATCTTGTCGGGCCCCCACGGCGGCATCCAGACCCAGTTGACCCGGTAGGAGGCGACAAGCCCCTCGAGCGACTGCTCGGTCTGGTCCTCGATGACGTCGGTGAGCGGGCACGCCGCCGAGGTGAGCGTCATGTCGATGACGGCGTGGTTCTGGCCGTCGACGGTGATGCCGTAGACGAGGCCGAGGTCGACGACGTTGATGCCGAGCTCGGGGTCGACGACGTCGCGCAGGGCCTCCTCGACGTCGGCGACGTTCGCTGGTGTGGTGGTCTCGGTCATGCCGGGGCTCCTTCGGCCTGGTGCAGGGCATCGGTGAACGCCATCCATGACAGGAGGGCGCACTTCACGCGGGCGGGGTACTTCGCGACGCCGGAGAGGGCGACGCCGTCGCCGATCTGCTCCTCGTCGCCGGGGTCCTCGCCCTTGCTGGTGAGCATCGAGCGCATCGCCTCGACCTTGTCGCGGGCGTGGGCCACGGACTGCCCGGTGATCTCCTCGGCGAGGATCGAGGTCGAGGCCACGCTGATCGAGCAGCCCATCGCGTCGTAGGACACGTCCTCGACGACGGCGTCGTCGCCGGTGCCGGTGAGGTGCACGCGCAGGGTGACCTCATCGCCGCAGGTGGGGTTGACATGGTGCACCTCGGCCTCGAACGGGTCACGAAGACCGGCCCGCACGGGGCGCTTGTAGTGCTCGAGGATGAGCTCCTGGTAGAGGTCCATCAGGCGGGCACCTCCAGCCCGAACATCGCGGGCACGCGGTCGAGTGCCTCGAGGAGGGCGTCGACCTCGGCCGGGGTGGTGTGGGCGGCGAAGCTCGCCCGGCTGCTCGCCTGGGCGTGCAGGGCGCGGTGCAGCGGCCACGCGCAGTGGTGCCCCACGCGCACGGCCACGCCGCGGTCGTCGAGCACCTGGCCGACGTCGTGCGCGTGCACACCGTCTACGACGAAAGCCACCGCTCCCCCGCGCTCGCGCAGGTCGTCGGGTCCGAGCACCCGCACCCAGGGACGCTGGGCGAGCCCCTCGAGCAGCCGGCGGGTGAGCGCCTGCTCGTGGGCGTGGATGCGGTCCATGCCGAGCGCGCAGAGGTAGTCGCAGGCGGCGGCCAGGCCGACGGCCTGGGCCGCGACCGGCACCCCGGCCTCGAACTTCTGCGGCGCCGGCGCGTAGGTGGAGCCCTCCATCGTGACCGTCTCGATCATCGAGCCGCCGGTGAGGAACACCGGCATCTCGTCGAGCAGCTCGGCGCGGGCCCAGAGCACGCCGATGCCGAGCGGCGCGAACATCTTGTGCCCCGAGAACGCCAGGAGGTCGACCCCGAGGTCGCGGACGTCGACCGGCAGGTGCGGCACCGACTGGCAGGCGTCGAGCACGACGAGGGCGCCCACCGCGTGGGCGCGATCGGTGAGCTCTCGCACCGGGTTGATCGTGCCTAGCACGTTCGACACGTGGGTGAACGCGAACACCTTGGTGCGCTCGGTGAGCAGGGTGTCGAGGTCGGTGAGGTCGAGCCGGCCGTCGGAGGTGACCGGGACCCAACGCAGGGTGGCGCCGGTGCGGCGGCAGGCCTCCTGCCACGGGATGAGGTTGGCGTGGTGCTCCATCTCGGTGACGAGCACCTCGTCGCCGGGGCCGAGCGCGAACCGGTCGCCGTGGCCCCCGCCGCCACCATGGGTGCCGTTGGTGAACGCGTAGGCGACCAGGTTGAGGGCCTCGGTGGCGTTGCGGGTGAAGACGACCTCAGTGGGCTGGGCGCCGAGGAAGCGCGCGACGGTCTCGCGGGCCGACTCGTAGGCGTCGGTGCCCTCCTCGGAGAGCTGGTGCGCGCCACGGTGCACGGCGGCGTTGGTGCGTTCGTAGAACCCGCGCTCGGCGTCGAGCACCTGGCGGGGCTTGTGCGAGGTGGCGCCCGAGTCGAGGTAGACCAGAGGGTGCCCCCCGCGCACCGTGCGCGTCAGGATCGGGAAGTCGGCCCGGATGCGGGTCAGCTCCTCGTCGGTGAAGGGGGCGGCAGCCAACTCAGGCCTCGGCGGTCTCGGGAAGGAAGCGGTCGTAGCCCTCGGACTCGAGGCGGTCGGCGAGCTGCTTGCCGCCCTCCTCCGCGATCCGGCCGTCGACGAACACATGCACGAAGTCGGGCTCGATGTAGCGCAGGATCCGCGTGTAGTGCGTGATGAGCAGCACGCCGGCGCCGGTGCTCTCCTTGGCGCGGTTGACCCCCTCGGAGACAACGCGCAGGGCGTCGACGTCCAGGCCCGAGTCGGTCTCGTCGAGCACAGCGAACTTGGGTCGCAGCAGCTCCATCTGGAGGATCTCGTGGCGCTTCTTCTCGCCGCCGGAGAAGCCCTCGTTGACGTTGCGATCGGCGAAGGCGGGGTCGATGCGCAGCTGCGCCATGGCCCCCTTCATCTCCTTGACCCAGGTGCGCAGCTTGGGGGCCTCGCCGTCGACCGCGGTCTTGGCGGTGCGCAGGAAGTTCGAGACGGTGACGCCGGGCACCTCGACGGGGTACTGCATCGCGAGGAAGAGGCCGGCGCGGGCACGCTCGTCGACCTTCATCGCGAGCACGTCCTCGCCGTCGAGGGTGACCGACCCGGAGGTCACGGTGTACTTCGGGTGGCCCGCGATCGAGTAGGCGAGCGTGGACTTGCCGGACCCGTTCGGGCCCATGATCGCGTGGGTCTCGCCGGAGCGGATGGTCAGGGTGACGCCGCGGAGGATCTCCTTGGCACCCTCCTCGGTGTCGACGGAGACGTGAAGGTCCTTGACCTCAAGGGTTGACATGGTGGCTCAGCTCTCCTCTGACAGGGCGACGAAGACGTCGTCACCCTCGATGCGGACGGTGTGGACGGCGATGGGGACGATGGCGGGCGGGCCGGTCGGTGCACCGGTGCGCAGGTCGAAGCGCGAGCCGTGCAGCCAGCACTCGAGGGTGCAGCCGTCGAGCTCGCCCTCGGACAGCGAGACGTTGGCGTGGGTGCAGGTGTCGTCGACACAGTGCACCTCGCCGTCGGCGGTGCGCACCAGCGAGATCCGGCGGCCGTCGATCTCGGCGAGGGCGGCGCCCACGGGGGGCAGCTCGTCGAGGCGGCAGACCCGCACGAACCCCGTCTCGGTCAGCTGTTCGCTCATGCGACACCTGCCGCGAGCTCGCGCTCGATGGCCTCCATGAGGCGGTCCTGCACCTCGGGGACGCCGATCCGCCCGACGACGCTGGCAAAGAACCCGCGCACGACGAGGCGGCGCGCCTCGTCCTCGGGGATACCGCGCGCCATCAGGTAGAAGAGCTGCTGGTCGTCGAACCGGCCTGTGGCAGAGGCGTGCCCGGCACCCTTGATCTCACCGGTCTCGATCTCGAGGTTGGGCACCGAGTCGGCGCGCGCTCCCTCGGTGAGCACGAGGTTGCGGTTGAGCTCGTAGGTGTCGGTGCCCTCGGCGCTGGCGCGGATGAGCACGTCGCCGACCCACACGGTGTGCGCGGTGTCGCCCTGCAGCGCGCCCTTGTACTCGACGTTCGAACGGCAGTGCGGCGCACCGTGATCGACGAAGAGGCGGTGCTCGAGGTGCTGCCCGGCATCCGCGAAGTAGACACCGAGGCCCTCGAACGAGCCGCCCGGGCCGGTGTAGGACGCGTTGGTGTTGAACCGCACGATGCCGCCGCCGATGGAGACGGCGATGTGCCGCACCGACGCGTCGCGGCCGATGACGAGGTCGTGCTGGGCAAGGTGGTGGGCGTCGTCGTCCCACTCCTGCACGGTGACCAGGGTGACCTGGGCGCCGTCGCCGGCCACGACCGAGACGACCTCGCTGTACTCGGAGGTGCCGGCGTGCTCGAGCACGATCGTCGCGCGAGCGAAGCGGCCGACCCGCACGAGCAGGTGGCCGTGGACGACCTCGTGGGTGGTGCCGGTGAGCCGGATGCGCACGGGCTCGTCGAGCTCGGCCTCGGCCGGCACGTCGAGCACGGCGACGCCACCGCTGTGCGCTGCGGCGACGGCGGCGGCCCGGTCACCCGGCGCCGGGGCGCCGCTGGTGCGCCACTCCTGCACGGATGCCGTGCCGAGCGTGACGCCGTCGGGCAGCGACTCGCTCCACTCCAGGCGCGCACCGGTGGCTTCGTCGCGGAACAGGGCGCCGAGCCGGTCGACCGGCGCGAAGCGCCACTCCTCCTCGCGGCCCGTGGGCTGCGGGAAGTCGGCGACGGCATACGAGGTCGTGCGCTCGGCACGCGACTGGTTCGGGACCAGAGTGGCCGCGCTGTCGGTGTGCGCCCCCGCGGTGGGGCGCTGGGGGGTCAGTAGGCTCATATCAGCCAACTGCTCCTTCCATCTGGAGCTCGATGAGGCGGTTCAGCTCGAGGGCGTACTCCATCGGCAGCTCCTTGGCGATCGGCTCGACGAAGCCGCGCACGATCATCGCCATCGCCTCCTCCTCGGACATGCCGCGGGACATCAGGTAGAACATCTGGTCCTCGGACACCTTGGAGACCGTCGCCTCGTGGCCCATCTGCACGTCGTCCTCGCGGATGTCGACGTAGGGGTAGGTGTCGGACCGGCTGATCGTGTCGACGAGCAGGGCGTCGCAGACCACCGAGCTGCGCGAGCCGTGGGCGCCCTCGAGGATCTGCACCAGGCCGCGGTACGAGGTGCGACCGCCGCCTCGGGCGACCGACTTGCTGACGATCGAGCTGCTCGTGTTGGGGGCGGCGTGCACCATCTTGGAGCCGGCGTCCTGGTGCTGGCCCTCGCCCGCGAAGGCGATCGAGAGCGTCTCGCCCCTGGCGTGCTCTCCGAGCAGGAACACCGCGGGGTACTTCATCGTGACCTTGGAGCCGATGTTGCCGTCGATCCACTCCATCGTCGCGCCCTCGGCGCAGGTCGCGCGCTTGGTGACGAGGTTGTAGACGTTGTTCGACCAGTTCTGGATGGTCGTGTAGCGCACCCGGGCGTTCTTCTTGACGATGATCTCGACGACCGCCGAGTGCAGCGAGTCGCTCTTGTAGATCGGCGCGGTGCAGCCTTCGACGTAGTGCACGTAGGAGCCCTCGTCGGCGATGATCAGGGTGCGCTCGAACTGGCCCATGTTCTCGGTGTTGATGCGGAAGTAGGCCTGCAGCGGGATGTCGACCTGCACGCCCGGCGGCACGTAGATGAACGAACCGCCCGACCACACCGCGGTGTTCAGCGAAGCGAACTTGTTGTCACCGGCGGGGATCACCGAGGTGAAGTACTCGCGGAAGAGGTCCTCGTGCTCGCGCAGACCGGTGTCGGTGTCGACGAAGATGACGCCCTTCTCCTCCAGGTCCTCGCGGATCTGGTGGTAGACGACCTCCGACTCGTACTGCGCGGCGACACCGGCCACGAGGCGCTGCTTCTCGGCCTCGGGGATGCCGAGCCGGTCGTAGGTGTTCTTGATGTCCTCGGGCAGCTCCTCCCAGGAGGTGGCCTGCTTCTCGGTGGACTTCACGAAGTACTTGATGTTCTGGAAGTCGATGCCGGACAGGTCCGAGCCCCACGTCGGCATCGGCTTCTTGCCGAACAGCCGCAACGACTTCAGGCGCAGGTCGAGCATCCACTGCGGTTCGCTCTTGCGCGCCGAGATGTCGCTGACGACCTCGTCGTTGAGTCCACGGCGCGCGGTCTCGCCGGCGGTGTCGCTGTCGGCCCAGCCGAACGCGTAGGTGCCGAGGTCCTTCAGACCGGGGTTGAGCTCTTCGATGTGGCTCGTCATGACGGGGGCCTCTCGGTGGTCGGTGTGGGGACGAACGTGGTGCAGACGTGGTCGCCGTGGGCCAGGGTGGCCAGGCGCTGGACGTGGACACCGAGCAGGCGCGAGAACGCCTCGGTCTCGGCCTCGCAGAACTGCGGGAACTCGGTGGCGACGTGCTGCACGGGGCAGTGGCCCTGGCAGAGCTGGATGCCGGTCAGCTGGCCCGCGCCCGCCGCACCCAGCGGCCGGGCGGAGGCGGCGTAGCCGTCGGCGTTGAGGGCGTCGACGAGGGCCCCCGCGCGGGCGGTGGTGTCGTCGCCCGCGGCGTCCATGCGGTCGGCATAGCGCCGTTCGAGCGAGGCGACCCGGTGCGCGGCGAACTGGTGCACGGCGTCGGGGCCTGCGGTGTCGCTCAGGAAGCGCAGGGCGTCGCCCGCGAGGTGGTCGTAGTCGCTGACCAGGGCACGGTGACCGTGCTCGGTGAGCACCCAGGACCGGGCCGGGCGGCCGCGCCGCCGCGGGCCGGTGGCCTCGCGGGAGTCGACCAACCCCTCGGCGTGCAGGGCGTCGACCTGACGGCGCACCGCGGTCTCGGTGAGGCCGAGCCGCTCGACCAGGATGGTGATGCTGACCGGTCCTTCCTGGCTCACGACACGCAGGACCCGGTCGCGTGTGCGCGACTCGAGGATGCCGGTGTCGGGATTAACCACACACCCATGTTAGGTAATTGCCGGGAGCCTGTCCAAGCAAGGGTCACCTAACCCTCGACGGGGTCGTCGACCTCGCTGATGGCATCGGCCTCGTCGTCGTCGAGCGGGAGGAAGACCGACGGCATCCGGCGGCGCGGTGGTGCCACGGCTTCGGGGCCCAGCAGCCGCTCGCGCAGCGGTGCCGTGAGCACCCCGAGCGGGGCGGTGAGCACGTAGCCGTAGGCGACCACGAGGGCGGTGAGCCCCGGGGCGAGGAGCAGGCCGGCGACGATGGCCAGGGCGATGCCCGCGGTGGTGAGCCGGCCGTTGCGGGTGCGCGGCGAGAGCAGGGCACGGAAGGAGCGGAAGCGCACCGTCATCACCATGAGCAGCGCCGGCACCACGCTGACCAGCAGCGGGAACCACGCCCGCCAGGGGCCGGTGCCCGGGCCGAAGTGCGGCGAGTCGAGCGCGAGGATGGTCGCGAGGATGACGGCCGCCGCGCCGGGAGAGGGCAGCCCCACGAAGTAGCGCTTGTCGGCCAGCGGGTCGATCGTCACGTTGAAGCGGGCGAGGCGGAAGGCGGCGCAGGCCAGCCAGAAGAAGGCCGCCAGCCAGGAGAGGACCGGCCACTCCTCGAGAGCCCAGGTGTGCACGAGGATCGCCGGTGCCAGGCCGAAGGAGATCAGGTCGGCCAGGGAGTCGAGCTGGAGGCCGAACGGAGAGGTGGCCCCGATGAGCCGCGCAACGAAGCCGTCGGCGATGTCGAGGACGATCGAGACCGCGATGAGCGTGGCGGCGATGGTGTAGTGGCCGTCGAACGCGAGCATCACCGACGACAGCCCGCTCATCATGTTCAGCGTCGTGAAGGCGCTCGGTGCGAGCAGCCGGGCGCGCTCGCGCTTGGGCAGCTGGCGCAGGCTGACCACGCGGGCACCGGTCGGCGACACGAGCCGCCAGCGGTCGAGGATCCTTCGCCGGCCCGGTGTCGTCGGGGTGCTCACGCGCCCACCCGCGCCGGGCGGGTCCACCGGGCGATGACGGTCTCACCGGCCACGACCCGGTCGCCCGCCGTGACGAGCAGGTCGCACTCCGGCGGCACGAAGACGTCCATCCGGGAGCCGAACTTCATCAGGCCGACCCGCTGCCCGGTGGTGAGATCGTCGCCCTCGCAGACGCGGGTGACCACCCGGCGGGCCATCAGGCCGACGATCTGGCGGAAGTGAACGCGGCGCAGCTCGTCACCGACCTTGCGTTCGACGGTGATGTCGCTGCGCTCGTTCAGGTGGGCACTCTCGTGTGTGTAGGCCGCCAGCCACTGCCCGGGCCGCTCGACCACCTCGACGACCCGGCCGCCGTAGGGCGCCCGGTTGATGTGCACGTCGAAGGCCGACAGGAAGATGCTCACCTGCTGCCACTCCCCCTGCGGGGCCACACCCTCCTGGCCGGCGCCCGCGTGCATGACCTTGCCGTCGGCCGGGGAGAGCACGTCGTCGACCGGGACGGTGGCGGCGTCGGGGGTGCGGTCCGGGTCGCGGAAGAAGGCCGCCACCGCCAGCGGGAGGACGCCCAGCAGAGCCGCCGTCCGAGGACGGCCGAGCAGGAGGGCGAGGGCGGCGGGCGCGGCGGCCACCATGGTGGCGGGCGCAGCCTCCCTGTCGATGCGGGGCATGGGCGCCAGCCTAAGATGTCGAGCCGTGACCGGTGCAGTCGTGGTGCGGGAGCTGAGCAGGTCGTTCGCGACGACCACCGCCGTCGACGGCGCGAGCTGGTCGGCCGCCGCGGGCACGGTCACGGCGCTGCTCGGCCCCAACGGCGCAGGCAAGACCACCACCGTCGAGTGCCTCGAGGGGCTGCAACGGCCGGATGCCGGCTCCGTGCAGGTGCTCGGGACCGACCCGTGGCGGGCCGGCCCGGACCACCGGGCGCGGGTGGGGGTGATGCTCCAGGAGGGCGGGCTGCCGACGACGAGCCGGCCCCTGCCGCTGCTACGCCATCTCGCTGCCCTCTACGCCGACCCGGCTCCACTGGACCAGCTGGTCGACCGGCTCGGCATCACGGGCTTCGCGGGCACGACGGTGCGCCGGATGTCCGGCGGGCAGCGCCAGCGGGTCGCCCTGGCCGCCGCGCTGCTCCCCCGCCCCGACGTGCTTTTCCTCGACGAGCCGACCGCGGGGCTCGACCCGCACGCCCGGCTCGAGGTGTGGGACCTCGTGCGGGCCGAGGCCGGGCGGGGCGCCTGCGTCGTCGTGACCACCCACTCCTTCGAGGAGGCCGAGCGGCTCGCCGACCGGGTCGTCATCATGGCGGCCGGGCGGGTCGTGGCTGACGGAACCCTCGACGAGGTGCGCGGCGGACGCACGCTCGAGGACGTCTACTTCGCCCTGACGACCGGGGCAGCCCGATGAGCACAGCGGCCCCGGCGCGTTCTCGGGTGCTCGCCCGGGCGGCGTTCGAGACCCGGGTGCTGCTCGCCAACGGCGAGCAGCTGCTCGTCTCCGTCGTGCTGCCCGCGCTGGCCCTGGTCGGCCTGGCGCTGGCGTCGGTGCCCGACCTCGGGCCCGACTCCCGCGCCGCCCTGGCCACCGCGGGGGCCCTGGCTCTCGCGGTCGTCTCGACGGCCTTCACCGGTCAGGCGATCTCGACGGGCTTCGACCGTCGCGCCGGGGTGCTGCGCCTGCTCGGCACCACTCCCCTGGGCCGGGGCGGGTTGCTGGCTGCCAAGGGGCTGGCCGTGCTCTCGGTGCTCGTCGTGCAGGTGGTCGTGCTGGTGGTGCTCGGTCTGGCGCTGGGGGCGCGACCGGAACCCGGCGGCATCCTGCCGACGCTCGTGACCCTCGTGCTCGGGAGCGCGGCGTTCGTGGCCCTCGCGCTGGTGCTGGCGGGCACGCTGCGCGCCGAGGCGGTGCTCGCGGTGGCCAACCTGGTGTGGGTGCTGCTGCTCGGGCTCGGCGTGCTCTTCCCCACCGCACTGCTCCCGGGCGCCCTGGCCACCGTGGCGGCCCTGCTGCCCTCGGGGGCGCTCGGTGACGCGATGCGCACGGCGTTCGTCGACGGCGGGTGGCCCTGGGCGCAGTGGGCGGTCCTCGTCGGGTGGGGTCTCGCCGGTGGTTGGCTCGCCCGTCGGTTCTTCCGCTGGGGCGACTGACCCGCCGATCCGCGTCGACGGCCGAGCCGTAACCTTGGTCGCGTGACGAGCATGCGCACCACCTCCTCCGCACCCCCGGTCAGCGCCTCCCGATGGTCCCGGTGGCTGTCGCCGATCCTCCTCGCCAACCTCGTGGCCGAGGTCGGCATCGTCGTGACGGGCGGCCTGGTGCGGGTCACCGGTAGCGGCCTCGGCTGCCCGACCTGGCCCGAGTGCGTCGACGGCTCGATCACCCCCACGGTCGAGCAGGCCGAGGGGTTCCACAAGTACATCGAGTTCGGCAACCGCATGCTGACCGGGGTGCTCCTGGTCCTCGCGCTGGCCACCGTCGTCGTCGTTTGGCGAGCAGCACCGCGCAGGGCGATGAAGGTCGCTGCCGGGCTGGTGCTGGCGGGCGTCATCGGGCAGGCCGTGCTCGGCGGCATCACCGTGCTGCTCGGTCTCCACCCGGCGATCGTGGCCGCGCACTTCCTCGTCTCGATGGTGCTCGTGGCGGTGTCGTCCTACCTCTGGTTCGCCCGACACGAAGGGGCGGGGGCATCGCGAGCCCTCGTCGCCCCCCTGGCCACCCGGCTGGGGTGGGTCACCGTCGCCGCCGGTGCCGCGGTGCTCGTGCTCGGAACGGTCGTGACCGGCTCCGGTCCGCACTCCGGCGACGCCGACGAGCCCAACCGCTTCGGCTTCGACGCACGCACCGTGTCATGGCTGCACGCCGACCTGGTCATGGTCTTTCTCGGCCTGGTGCTCGCCACCTGGCTCGCGGCCCGGCTCACCGCGGTCGACGACGAGCACGGGCCGGCGCGCGCCTGGCTCGTCGTGCTCGGGGTCTCGCTGGCCCAGGGTCTGATCGGCTACGTGCAGTACTTCACCGACCTGCCCGAAGCGCTCGTCATCGCCCACATGCTCGGAGCCAGCCTGCTCGTCGTGGCGCTCACCAACGGCATCCTCGCGCTGCGACGTCGTGGGCCCCTGACCGCCTAGCTCTGGTCCTCGTCTCCGAGCAGGCCCGCCGACCTCGCGAAGTCAGGAGCACTTCGCGGGGTCAGGAGGTTCTCGCGGAGTCAGGGGCGCATACGGCCCTGACGTGACGAAGTGCTCCTGACTTCGCGGGCTGGTGGGGAGTACGGTCCGGGCTGGTGGGGGCCTACGGTCGGGGCCGCGAGCTGCCGAGTCAGCCGATGGCGACGTGCAGCAGCGGGTCGACGGCGACCGCCAGGAACACGACGGTGACGTAGGTGATCGAGTAGTGGAACAGCCGCATCGGCTTGAGCGCGGGGCCGGTGGCGCCGCCCCGGGCGACGCGGAGCAGGCGGTGCGCCTCGAGCAGGAACACCACGCCCGCCAGCACCGCGGCGACGGCGTAGATCCACCCCATCGACGCCACGGGCACCAGCGCGAGGGACGTGGCGACCATGACCCACGAGTAGAGGACGATCTGCCGGCCGACGGCGACCGGGCCCTGCTCGACGGGGAGCATCGGCACCCCCGCGGCCGAGTAGTCGTCGCGGAACGCCATCGACAGCGGCCAGTAGTGCGGCGGGGTCCAGAAGAAGATGAGGAGGAAGAGGACGACGGCCGGCCACTGCACCGTGCCGGTGACCGCCGACCACCCGATGAGCGTGGGCATGCACCCGGCGACGCCGCCCCAGACGATGTTCTGCGAGGTGCGACGCTTGAGCAGGATCGTGTAGCCGACGGCGTAGAGCACGATCGCGGCGACGGACAGGGCAGCGGACAGCACGTTGACCACGAGGGCGAACCACAGTGTGGACACGACGGTGAGCACCGCACCGAAGACCAGCGCGTTGCGCGGGGTGATCTCGCCGGTGACCATCGGACGCGTGCTCGTGCGGTGCATGAGGCGGTCGATGTCGCGGTCGTAGACCGAGTTGAACGTGTTGGCGGCGCCGGCGCTCAGCGTGCCGCCCACCAGGGTCGCGACCACCAGCCACAGCGAGGGCACCCCGCCCTGCGCCAGGAACATCACCGGCACCGTCGTCACGAGCAGCAGCTCGATGATGCGCGGCTTGGTGAGGGCGAGGTAGCTCGCCACCGTGCGGCGTCGGCCGGGCCGCGTGACCGACGGGTCGGTCGTCATCGAGGTGGTGGCCACGTCGTCCTTCGGGTCGGCCGGTGGGGTGCCCGGCGATTCTAGCCCCGCGGGGGTTGACCGACCCCAATTCCGGGGTAGTCGAGACACTAAGGTGGACCCGTCCACCGTGTGCACGACCCCCCGAGAGAGGCACCTGTGAGCACGAAGAGCCCCAGCAAGCGCACCACGAGGAATCCCGCCGGACGGAGCCCCGAGATCGCTGCGCCGCTGGCGAAGAAGGCCGGGTGGACCGAGCTCGACGTGCGTGCCGTTGACACCGGGCGGCTGCTCGCCGCCGACGCGGTGCAGAAGGCGGGCAACGGCCACCCGGGCACCGCGATGAGCCTGGCTCCCGCCGCCTACCTGCTCTTCCAGAACGTCATGACGCACGACCCCTCCGACCCGACCTGGCTGGGCCGCGACCGGTTCGTACTCTCCTGCGGGCACTCCTCGCTGACCCAGTACATCCAGCTCTTCCTCAGCGGCTACGGGCTGGAGCTGAAGGACCTCCAGGCGCTGCGCACCTGGGGCTCGCAGACGCCCGGTCACCCCGAGGTGCACCACACCCCCGGTGTCGAGATCACCACCGGGCCGCTCGGCTCCGGCCTGGCTTCGGCGGTGGGCATGGCGATGGCCCAGCGGCGCCAGCGCGGCCTGCTCGACCCCGACGCCACACCCGGCGAGAGCGTCTTCGACCACCACGTCTGGGTGATGGCGTCCGACGGCGACATGATGGAAGGCGTCGCCTCCGAGGCCTCCTCGCTCGCGGGCCACCAGGAGCTCGGCAACCTCACCGTGATCTACGACGCGAACCAGATCTCCATCGAGGACGACACCGACATCTCGTTCAGCGAGGACGTCGCCGCGCGCTACGAGGCCTACGGCTGGGAGGTCGTCGACGTCGACTGGCGCCGCTCGACCGAACCCGCCGGCACCCCTGACTACACCGAGGACGTCGACGCGCTCTTCGCAGCGCTGCAGAACAGCAGGAAGTCGCGCACCCGGCCCACCCTGGTGCGGCTGCACACCGTCATCGCCTGGCCGGCGCCGACCGCCCGCGGTACCGGCAAGTCGCACGGGTCGGCCCTCGGTGCCGACGAGATCGCCGCCACGAAGACGCTGCTCGGGTTCGACCCGAACAAGACCTTCGACGTCGGCCGCGACGTGCTCGCCCACGCCCGTCAGGTCAAGAAGCGCGGCAAGGCCGCCCACCAGGCGTGGAACAAGCGCTACGCCGCCTGGCGCACCGCGGATGCCGAGCGCGCTGCACTGCTCGACCGCCTCGTCGACGCCAGGCTGCCCGACGGCTTCGACAAGGCCCTCCCGGTCTTCCCGGCCGACGCCAAGGGTCTGGCGACGCGGGCGGCATCCGGCAAGGTGCTCGGTGCCCTCGCCGCCGAGCTGCCCGAGCTGTGGGGCGGCTCGGCCGACCTCGCCGAGTCCAACAACACCACGATGGCCGGAGCCGACTCCTTCATCCCGAAGAGCAGGCAGACCGCCGAGTGGAAGGGCGGTCCCTACGGGCGCACCCTGCACTTCGGCATCCGCGAGAACGCCATGGGCATGATCCTCAACGGCATCGCCCTCGAGGGCCTGACCCGCCCCTACGGCGGCACCTTCCTCGTCTTCTCCGACTACATGCGACCGGCCGTGCGGCTGGCCGCCCTCCAGCAGCTGCCGGTCACCTTCGTGTGGACCCACGACTCCATCGGCCTGGGTGAGGACGGCCCGACGCACCAGCCGATCGAGCACCTTGCCGCGCTGCGCGCCATGCCGGGCCTGGCCGTCGTGCGCCCGGCCGACGCCAACGAGACCTCGCAGGCGTGGGGCGAGATCCTGCGCCGGGGCCGCACGGCCGGCCTGGCGCTGTCGCGCCAGAACCTGCCGATCGTCGACCGCACCGAGCACGCGAAGGCCACCGGCGTCGCCAAGGGCGCCTACGTGCTCCTCGATGCGGCATCCGGCGACCCCGACGTCATCCTGGTCGCGACCGGCTCCGAGGTGTCGCTCGCCCTCGAGGCGCGCCTGCGTCTGGAGAAGGCCGGCATCGGCACCCGGGTCGTGTCGATGCCGTGCCGGGAGTGGTTCGAGGAACAGCCGCGCTCCTACCAGAACAAGGTGCTGCCGCCCGCGGTCCGGGCGCGGGTCAGCATCGAGGCCGGTGTGGCCATGGGGTGGCACGACCTGGTCGGCGACTCCGGACGGTGCATCAGCATCGAGCACTTCGGCGCCTCCGCCGACGCCGCAACGCTGTTCCGCGAGTTCGGGTTCACCCCCGAGGCGGTGCTCAAGGCCGCCCGCGCGTCGCTCGCGGCGGCCCGCAAGGCCGGCCAGGTGCCCGCGGTGAACGACACCGCCCCGCGGGCCCGCAAGGACACCGGTACCGACGTCGACACCAGCAACGCGCCGAGCCGCAAGAGTGCGGCCAAGGCCGGGAAATGAGCATGACGATGACCAGCACCGCCCTGAAGGACCTCGCCGCCAACGGCGTCTCGATCTGGCTCGACGACCTCTCCCGTGACCGGCTGACCACCGGCAACCTCCAACAGCTCATCGACGACAAGGGCGTCGTGGGGGTCACCACCAACCCCTCGATCTTCCAGGCCGCCCTCGCCGACGGCCACGCCTACGACGAGCAGGTGGCCGAGCTGGCCGGCGAGGGCAGGACGGTCGACGAGACGGTCTTCGCCCTGACGACCCAGGACGTGCGCGACGCGTGCGACCTCTTCGTGCCCGTCCACGAGGCGACCAGGGGCCAGGACGGCCGGGTGTCGATCGAGGTCGACCCGCGCCTGGCCCACGACACCGCCGGCACGGTCGAGGCGGCCAAGGCCCTCGTCGCCGCGGTCGATCGCCCCAACGTGCTCATCAAGATCCCCGCGACGATCGAGGGCCTTCCGGCCATCACCGCGGTCATGGGCGCCGGCATCTCGGTCAACGTGACGCTGATCTTCGCACTCGACCGGTACCGCGCGGTGATGAACGCGTTCCTCGCCGGCTTGGAGAAGGCACGCGAGAGCGGGGCCGACCTGTCCGGCATCCACTCGGTCGCCTCGTTCTTCGTCTCCCGGGTCGACGCCGAGGTCGACCAGCGGCTCGACGAGCTGGGCACCGACGAGGCGAAGGCGCTGCGCGGCAAGGCCGGCGTCGCGAACGCCCGGCTCGCCTACCAGGCCCACGAGGAGGTCTTCGCGACCCCGCGCTGGGAGTCGCTGTCGTCCTCCGGTGCCAACGTGCAGCGCCCCCTGTGGGCCTCGACCGGCGTCAAGGACCCGGCCTACCCCGACACGATGTACGTCACCGGGCTCGTGGCTCACGGCACCGTCAACACGATGCCGGAGAAGACCCTCGACGCCACCGACGACCACGGCGAGGTCACCGGCGACACCGTGACGCCCTACTACGCGCAGGCCACCGAGGTGCTCGACAGCCTCGAGCGGCTCGGCATCTCCTACGCCGAGGTCACCGACCTGTTGGAGCGCGAGGGCCTGGAGAAGTTCGAGAAGGCCTGGGGCGAGCTGCTCGACCGGGTCACCCGCGAGCTCGAGAAGGCCGCCGCGTGAGCACTCTCGACGTCGCTGCGGTCGGGGCAGCGGCGGATGCCGTTGCGGCCCACGTGCCGACGCTGGTCGCCGACCGCGTGGCCAGCCGGTTGTTCGCGAAGGACGCCACCCTGTGGGGAGAGGCCGCCGAGGCCGAGGCAGCCAAGCGGCTGTCCTGGACCGGGCTCCCCCGCACCTCGCGCCACCTCGTGGGCGAGATCGCCGCCCTGCGTGACGAGCTGTGCGAGACCGGTTTCGACCGGGTCGTGCTGTGCGGGATGGGCGGGTCGTCGCTGGCCCCCGAGGTCATCTGCGCCACCGCCGGCGTGCCCATCGGCGTGCTCGACTCCTCCGACCCCGACGTGGTGCGTGGGGCCCTCACCGACCTCGACCGCACGGTCGTCGTCGTGTCGAGCAAGTCGGGCTCCACCGTCGAGACCGACAGCCAGCGGCGGGCCTTCGAGCAGGCGTTCCGCGACGCCGGCATCGACCCGGCGACCCGCATGGTCGTCGTGACCGACCCGGGGAGCCCGCTCGACGGCGATGCCCGCGGGGCCGGTTTCCGGGTCGTCAACGCCGACCCCGACGTCGGCGGCCGCTACACCCCGCTCACCGCGTTCGGCCTCGGCCCCAGCGGCCTGGCCGGCGTGGACGTCGAGGCCCTGCTCGACGACGCCGAGGCGGTCGCCGACCTCCTCGCCGCCGACGACGACGCCAACCCGGCGCTGCGCCTGGGCGCCGCCATGGCCGGCACCGACCCGCTGCGCGACAAGCTCGTGCTCGTCGACGCCGGCACCGAGAACCTCGGGTTCGGGGCGTGGGCCGAGCAGCTCATCGCCGAGTCGACCGGCAAGGACGGCACCGGCATCCTCCCCGTCGTGGCGATCGGCACCGAGCCGGCCCACCTCTACGACGACGGCACCGTGGTGCGGCTGGTCGCCACCGACGCCGATGACGTCACCCCCACGGATGCCGGTGACGTCGCGTCCGTGGTCACCGTCGCCGGACCGCTCGGGGCCCAGCTGATGCTCTGGGAGGCGGCCACGGCCGTCGCCGGCCGCCTGCTCGGCATCAACCCGTTCGACCAGCCCGACGTCGAGAGCGCCAAGGCGGCCGCTCGCGAGCTGCTCGACGCCGGCATCGGCGCCGGCGAGGACCCCGCCTTCACCGACGGCGCAGTCGAGGTGCGGGCCCTGGGCGGCGACTGGCTCGGTGACGCGGCGAGCGTCGACGCCTGCGTCGACGCCCTGCTCGCGCGGCTCGACGGCGACCACGGCTACGTCGCGGTGATGGCCTACCTCGACCGTGAGGCCGACGCCGAGCTCGAGCACGTCGCCCGCGACCTGTTCGACCGCACCGGCCGGCCGGCGACCTTCGGCTGGGGCCCGCGGTTCCTGCACTCCACCGGGCAGTACCACAAGGGCGGCCCCCCCACCGGCGTCTACGTGCAGGTGACCGCCGCACCGGCCCAGGACCTCCCCGTGCCGGGGCGCGACTTCACCTTCGGCCAGTTCCTCTCGGCCCAGGCCGGTGGCGACGCCACGGTGCTCGCCGACCAGGGGCGTCCGGTGCTGCGCCTGCACCTCACGAGCCACGACTCCGGCCTGGCCCAGGTCCGGGCGGCGTTGGGCCGGGGCGGGGCGTGAGCCCGGCGCGCGTGGCCGCGGGCCGCAACCCGCTGCGCGATCCCCGCGACAAGCGCCTCCCCCGCATCGCCGGGCCGTGCTCGATGGTGCTGTTCGGGGTCACCGGTGACCTCGCCCGCAAGAAGCTGATGCCCGCGATCTACGACCTGGCCAACCGCGGCCTGCTGCCGCCGGGCTTCTCGCTGGTCGGCTTCGCCCGCCGCGACTGGGCCGA
>JBBQWX010000058.1:0-23600 GCA_038210185.1 Actinomycetales bacterium | reverse complement strand
AACACGCCCAGAGCCACACGATCAGACAGCCTGCCTTCGTCGGACGGCCTGACCTGCCCAGCACGAGGAGACATACCGGCACGATACCCGATCAGACCCTAAGTTAGCGGTATTGACCCACGGATGAGTCACAAGAGCCTGTTTACGACGCTCTGAACGTCGACGTCAGAAGCGCACGTCGACAATCCGGACCCCTCCGTATGCAGTTCCAGCTCGCTCCGCGGAGAAGACCGGAGGAACACCACTCGTTCGGCGAACACAAGCAGGGCAGGGCCGTGTGGTGCGGTTCCGTGACGTGACCGTCGCCGACTCCTTTCGGCCGGTGGTGCTCCACGAGATCGGGCTGGTGCCCCGCTACTACCTCCCGCACGTGGACGTTCGGATGGAGCTGCTCACCCCGACCGCGACGACGAGCCAGTGCCCCTACAAAGGGACGGCGGCGTACTGGTCACTCGTCGTCGACGGCGGGGTCGTCAGCCACCTTGCCTGGTCCTATCCCACGCCACTGCCCGAGGCCATGAAGGTTGCCGGGCTGATCGCGTTCTGGCCGGAGAAGAGCGCTGAACTGGCGGTCACCGTCGACGGCCAGCAGATCGGTGTGCCGTAGGTGGGACCGTCCATGCAGGGTGTTCCGCGTGGGTTGGCAAGCAACGGTGCCCGACACGAGTTTCCCTGGCAGCCGCGGGACCCTCCCCGATGAAGGACTGGGTGATGCTTTGTGAGCGCGTCGAGCTCTCCGGATCGCACGGCATACATCGACCGATGGAGGCGCCATCATGGGCTCGCGACCGATCGGCTATTACCCCCTCTCTCCGAACGGCACTCGGCCGCACTGGTCTCCTCCGGAGGCTCCATCAACTGGGTGTGCCTGCCCCGGCTCGACAGCCCCTCGATCTTCGCCGCCATCCTCGACGACGCGGCGGACCACTGGTCGATCCGCCCGGACGGCGAATTCCAGGTCGAACGCCGCTACGTCGCGGACAGGAGGACGCCGATCCACCGCGGCACAGCCGGGTGCCCTGCTCGAAGGCACATGCGGCGTGGGAATGCGCACGGGGAGGTCACCGGGTTCCGATGGCAGATCTACCTCATCGACACGACACCCCGGAGGACACCATGAGCACCGCCACCAGCACCGCCACCACATCCACGTCCCGGAACTCACTGATCCGCGCCGCGTCGAGGGGCGCGGTCGCGGGCGTCATCGCATCGCTGATGATGGCCGCCTTCGCCATGATCGCCGCCGCGACGTACCAGGGCTCCGGGTTCTTCACACCGCTCTACCACATCGCTTCAGTGTTCATCTCTCCCACCGACATGATGACGTCCATGGAGAGCGCCATGGGCGGCTCGAACTTCGAGTTCTTCGCCGGCCCTGCCCTCCTCGGAGCGCTCATCCACATGATGATCGGTGCGATGTACGGCGCGGGCTTCGGGGTGCTCGCCAGTCTTGCCAAGATCCGCGGCATGGCACTCGTCGCCGCAGGCGTCGTCTGGGGCGGACTCGTCTTCGTGATCAGCGCCTTCGCCGGCCTCCCCCTGGCCGCGGCGATCTTCAACAGCGGAGATCAGATCACCAACATGGCCGAACTCGTCGGCTACGGCACCTTCCTCGTCGAGCACCTGATCTACGGCCTCTTCCTGGGTCTGATCCTCTTCATGGGCGCGAAGCGCACGCGCTGAACACCCCCTCCGCACCACAGGACGCGATATGACCCAGACAACCCCGACCCCCACCAGCGTCGAGCTGATGTGGCGGCCCGGCTGCCCCTCCTGCGGGTCCCTGCGTCGCGGGCTCAGCCGCGCCGGGGTGACGACCATCGAACACGACATCTGGTCCTCGGCCCACGCCGCCGCACGGGTGCGCGAGACCACCGGCGGCGACGAGACGGTGCCCACCGTCTTCGTGGGCGGCCGGGCACTGGTGAACCCCTCCGTGCTGCAGGTGGTCGACGCGATCAAGTCCGCCGATCCCACCTACCAGCCTGATTCGACACCAGCCCATGGTCTCGACAGGAGCGAGAACACCAGGACAGTCCTCGGACCAGGACTGCGCTGGACGATCGTGGTCGCGGTGGGGTGGTCCCTGCTCGCCGCCTGGCGGCCCGCAACCACCTGGCACCTCGCGCCGCTGATCCTGGCAGCGACCTGGCCCTGGGTCGTCGGCCAGGACAGCACCGCAGGAGACCCTTCCGCTCGGCGGCGCGTCCTGCTCGCCGGTGGAGGCGGGCTCGGCGCTGCCCTGGCGCTCACAGGGGCCCTGTTCTGGACGGGTCGCTTGGACGGACCTACCTGGACAGGATCGGGAGATCCCGTGGTGGAGGCGATCCTCCTAGCGGTCGGTGGTGCCGCCATCGCCACGATCCTGGGACTACTGCGCACCGTGCGACGCACGGCCAGTGCCTCAGCCCGGCTGGGCACCAGCCTGGTCGCGACGTCCGACGACGTCGTCACGGTGGAGGGCAACGCCTACTTCCCCCTCACCAGCGTCCCCGACGGGGTGCTGCAACCCAGCAGCACCACCAGCGTCAGCACCTGGAAGGGGATCGCGAGCTACTACGACGTCCACGTCGACGGACAGACCGTCCCTGACGGTGCGTTCACCTACCGCCACTCCTCTCCGCTCGCCCGCCGCATCAAGGGCCGGGTCGCGTTCGGGCAAGGGATCGAGATCGACCCATCCGGGCCAGGATCGGACTGAAGCCACACAGCCCACGAGCCCACGAGTCCGCCGACCAGACCAGGAGACTCGCGAATGCTGCCCGAGAACGTCCAGACCTTCATCGACGCAGAGATTGCCGCGAACCAGGCCGACGTGCGGACGGTGTCGGTGCCTCTTGTGCTATGGCGAGGGTACAGAGGCGCCCGCTCTCCCTTCGCGTCCACTACCTCTCCTTCGGCAAGTCGTCCCTTGAGTTGTGCCAAGACTGCCAGGCGGAGGTAGGCCCGGCGTGGAGCCGCGACTGCCAGGAGGAGGTAGGCCCGGCGTGGAGCCGCGTCACAACGCCGCCAGTCCACCACCTTATGCGCGGGCCGAGGCGACCCTTTATGGCGTACCGCTAAGCCGGTCGACTCGGTCTTCTACGTTCAGGACTTCCCCATCCGGTGACCCACGGCATCACGTCACCTGCGAGTCTGGAACGCACTCATCTCATGGGCGTGCTACCCGTAGTGGTAGCGGCAGGCGGCGATCCGGACCTGGTTGCCGGCGACTTTGTACACGAGGCGGTGTTCGTCGGTGATCCGTCTGGACCAGTAGCCGGCGAAGTCGTGTTTGAGGGCCTCGGGTTTGCCGATACCTTCGTTGCCGTTGCGCTGGATGTCGGCCAGGAGCAGGTTGATTCGCTTGAGGACCCTGCGGTCTTGCGCCTGCCACCACAGGTAGTCCTGCCAGGCGTTCTCGTCCCAGACGAGCAGCACGTCAGACGGTGTCGATCAGGTCGTGCGGTTCGCCACGGCCTGCCTCGAGGCGCTCCATGGCGTCCAGCAGACGGCGCGCGTTGGTCGGCGAGCGCATCAGGTAGGCCGTCTCGCGCAGCGACTCGTAGTCCTCGAGGGAGACGATGACCACCGGGTCGTGGCCGGCGCGGGTGATGATCACTTCCTCACGGTCGTTGGCGACGCCATCGAGGACCTCGGCGTAGCGAGCGCGGGACTCGGTGTAGCTCATCGTCTTCATGGTGACCTCCTGTACGGAAAACTGTACGCGAGGTTGCGGACCGCTGCAACGGCCCACGACATCGATTCCCTCATTTGCCGCGATCGGTGCCGAAACCGCGCCTGCAAGTCCGGGCCGCCCTAACCACTGGCCAGGTCGGCAAGGTCTCGTCATTCGATCGGTGTGTCGACCGCGAGGGATCCGGTGACCACCCGGATGTGGCCACCCCTGAGGCGTTGGTGTCGGACATGGTCGTACTCCTCCTCGATGGCGCGCCACGGGTGGGCCGAGATATCGGCCCGACCCATCCAGCAGGCGGCTCTGGCCAGCGGGCCGAACACCGTGGCGCGCCCGTCGGGGACCGCCATGTCGACGACGGCGAACTTGGTCTGGTGGTCGGTCGCGGACCGGGCCGCCTGCCATGCCTGCCGCCATGGCTTCATCAGTGACAGCGAGTAGGTGAAGAGGACGGCGTCGGGGTCGAGGGTCTCGACGGCGGCCCAGGCGGGATCGCGGTGGGTGGTGGCGTCCGCGCACAGGAGCGTCACGCCGGTGGCGAGGCCCGTGGCTCGGCGCTGGGCGACAGCCAGCATCTGGGGCGAGACATCGATGCCGATCACGTGCCCGGCCGGCCCGACCGCTTCGGCCAGCAGGGCGAGGCTGAGTCCGGTGCCGCAGCCGACGTCCAGGACGGTGTCACCGGGTCGCAGCTCGAGGGCCTCGATGCCGGCGACCCGGCCCGCCCGGTAGATCGGCCACTCGAACGAGACCACGTCATAGAAGGGCGCGACGACCTTGTACGGCTCCAGCATGCGCACGCTCCTTCGGTTCGGCATCCATGATGGGAACACTTCGTGGGCCCCACCGGGTTCCCGGCACGTGACCGAAGGGCAGAACGACGTGGACTCCGCCAGAGCGCTCGTCTTCCGGGAGCAGGTCGAGCCGGAGATCGAGGTGATGCTGCGCGTCGCGATGTCCTTGACGCGCAACCGCGCTGACGCCGAGGACCTGGTGCAGGAGGCGCTGCTGCGCGCCTACCGAGCCCTGGACCGGTTCGACGGGCGGCACCCGCGGGCCTGGCTGCTCACCATCGTACGCAACACCAACCTGAACATGCAGCGGCGAAAGCGCCCCGACCCGGTCGGTGACTGGGACCTGGTGCGCCACTCACGGCCGGCGTTCGGCGCCAGCGCCCAGCCCAGCGCCGAGGACGCCCACCTCGACGGCGAGCTCGGCGAGCAGCTGTCGGCAGCGCTGGCCGAACTCGACCCCCGGTTTCGGGCCGCGGTCATCCTCGTCGACGTGCACGACCTGTCCTACGCCGAAGCGGCGGCCGTGATGGGCGTCCCCGTTGGAACGGTGATGTCGCGCCTGAGCCGCGGCCGCGACCGGCTCCGCCGTCGGCTCGGTCCTCAAACACTCACCCCAGGAAGGTTCGCATGAAGCAGTCAATGCGGCAGATGATCACCTGCCACTGGTCGGCGCGGCGCATCCAGCGCTACCTCGACGCCGACCCGTCCGCGCCCCTCACCCCGGGTGAGATCGCCAAGATCGAGGCCCACCTGGCGAAGTGCGAGAAGTGCACGCAGACCGCCGAGGAGCACCGTGCCCTGCACCGTGCCCTCTCCCGCTGGCCCGGCGCGCCAGCACCCGACCCGTCGTCGGTGGACCGGCTGCGTTCGTTCGTCGGTCACCTGCCTGACGAGGAGACCCCGTGACCGCCGCCCAGACCTTGGCTGAGGGGGCGGTGGAGGCGGCAGCGAACGGCGCGGACGGCCCGTGGGACCTCGTGGTCGTGGGCGGGGGGACCGCGGGCATCGTCGGCGCCAAGACCGCCGCTCGCCTGGGCGGCCGCGTCCTGCTGGTGGAGCGTCACCGAACCGGTGGTGACTGCCTGTGGACCGGCTGCGTGCCCTCCAAGTCCCTGCTCGCCGCTGCTGCCGTGGCCGCCTCGGCTCGCGACGCATCACGCCTCGGGGTGACGGTGACGGGAATCGAGGTGGACTTCCCCCGGGTGATGGGCCACGTGCAGGACACCATCGCCCACATAGCCCCGGTCGACTCGGTCGAGGCGCTCGAGAGCGAGGGCGTGACAGTCCTGACGGGCGAGGCCGTGTTCACCGGGCCGGACACCCTGACGGTCGACGGCCGCCCTGTCCGGTTCGGCCAGGCGTTGGTGGCCACCGGCGCCAGCCCCGCCGTGCCTCCCATCCCGGGCCTGGACCAGGCGGCGTACCTGACCAGCGACACCATCTGGGAGCTGCGGTCGCTGCCGCAGCGGCTCGTGGTCCTGGGTGGGGGGAGCATCGGCTGCGAGCTCGGGCAGGCCTTCGCCCGGCTCGGCGCGGACGTCACGATCGTCGAGGGCGCGCCGCGGATCATGCCGCGCGAGGACCCCGACGCCGCGGCCCTGGTCGCCGAGTCGCTCCACGCGGACGGGGTGCAGGTGCTCGCCGGGCGCGGAGTGAGCGCCGTCGTGGCCGGCGCGGGCACCACTGGGGACCTTCAGCTCGAGGACGGGATGAAGGTCCCGTACGGCTGCCTCGTCGTCGCTGTCGGGCGCAGCCCCCGCACAAGCGGCCTGGGACTCGAGGCCGCCGGTGTCGAGCTGGACGGGCGCGGCTTCGTCGTGGTCGATGAGCACCTGCGGACCTCCAACCGCCGGGTGTGGGCAGCCGGTGACCTCACCGGTCATCCGCAGTTCACCCACGTGGCGGGCGTCCACGGCAGTCTGGCGGCGAGCAACGCGATCCTCGGGGTCTCACGCAAGGTGCAGCTCACCGCCATCCCGCGCGTGACGTTCACCCACCCGGAGGTCGCCGCGGTGGGCCTGCCCACCGGCCCGGTTCCGGCCGGGTTGCGGGTCCTGGACTGGCAGCACACCCATGTGGACCGTGCCGTGGCCGAGGGTGACTCGAGCGGCTTCGCCCGCCTGGTCGTGGACCGCAAGGGCCGGATCCTGGGTGCCACTGTCGTGGGTCCGCGGGCCGGGGAGTCCATCGGGGAGCTGACGATGGCGGTCAAGCTCGGGCTGCGCACCCGTGACCTCGCAGGGGTGATCCACCCGTACCCGACGTTCAACGACGGGCCGTGGAACGCCGCCATCCGCGACGTCCGCACCCAGCTTGAAGCGCCCCGCACCAGCGGGGCGCTGAGGGCGCTGGTCCGGCTGCGCCGATGGCGGACCGGCAGTGGCCGCTGACGTGTCGGGCAGTGCGCCCGCACCGGGCGGCCCGGTGCGCAGCCTGACCTGGAGCACCCCGGGGCAGGCCGTCTGGCTCATCTGCTGCGGGGTGACCTTCGCGACGGCGAGCCGGATCGCCCTGGTGGTCGGCACCTTGCTCACGGTCGTCAACCAGGGGTCCGTCCTGCTGTCCGGGGACGTCGGTGTCGCCACCTGGCTGAGCGTGGCGGCGAACTACGCCATCCCGTATGTCGTGTCGAGCCTGGGTTACCTGGCGCCCTTCCGGCAGCGGTGAACCGCACCGAGCCGGTCACAGTGTCCATGCCTGCCTGCGGGCCTCGTCCTAGCCGTCCTGCGGGCCTCGGCGGCCGAGCGCTGACAGGCGCCGGCGGCGGGCGACCGACCCGTCGCGCCCGAGTACCGCGTCGGCGACCTCCCGGCCGCTGGGGTTGGTCAGGTGCACCGTCCCGACCCGCACTGTGGGCACCGTCTCGTTGCCGTTGTTGATCTCACGCACGATGGCTCGCGCGTCCTGGTCCTGCCAGATGTCGCGCCACTGCGCGGTGATCCCGCGGCGACCGAGGTCGATGCGCAACGCGGTGCAGAACGGGCAGCCGGGTCGCCAGAAGACCTCGGCCACCGGCGAGGAGGTTTCTGCGGTCGGTTCGGGGGTCGCACTCATGTGGGGTGAACCCGGCGGAGGCGTCGTGCTCATCCCAAGAGCCCTCCGCCGGTGACACCGGCCCGGCCCCGGGGAGCCACAGCGAGGATGTCGTCCGGTCCGAAGGTAGGTCCGGGACGTCCGGTGACGCGCTGGATGAGCTCCCTCGGGACGCCGATGTCCGCGACGTACAGCGCCCCCACGTGCTGGCCGGCGTGCGGCTCGAGCAGGCCGGGCTTGGCGGCGGCCAGGATCAGGGTCGCGTCCGCGCAGATCGCCTCGCCGAGCGCCAGACCCGTGTCGACGTCGACGCCGGAGGGGGTGTCGAGGGACAGGACGCGTTCGTGCCCGCAGCCGACCCACCGGATGAGCTGCGCCGCCGTCCCTCGGGCCGGCCCTTCGAGGCCGTAGCCGAGGATGCCGTCGAGGACCAGCTCGCCCCGGGGCAGCGAAGGCAGGGCCGACATGCTCAGCACGGGCACGCCCAGGCGCAGCAGGGTGTGCAGCTGTCGGCGCGTGGCGCCCTTGGCCTGCCCAGCGCTCCCGGTGGTCAGCACCACTGGGAGCGCCCCCCAACCGTGCAGCCGCCGGGCGGCGACCATCGCCCCGCCACCGTTGCCGCCGGGACCGGCGGCGACGACGATGCGGCGGCCCTCGACGTGTCCGCCGAGCGTGGTCCGGGCGAGTGTGGCCAGTGCTCGCCCGGCGTTCTCCATCATCTGGACCAGAGTGATGCCGAGCTCGTCGACCATGACCCGGTCGACCTCGGTCATCTGGGCCCGGGTCACCGACTGCACGTCCGAAGGTGCCGGTGTGGAGGGGTCCGGTCCGGGGCCCGTCGGTGTGGTCTGCGGGGTCATGACAGCCGGCCGAGGGCGTCCTCGATGCCCCGGTGGAAGGTGGGGTAGGCGTAGATCATCGAGGTCAGCCGGTCGACGGGGACCTCGGCGTGGACGGCGACCGCCAGCGCCCCGAGGACCTCCCCGCCGCTGGGGCCCATCGCCGTGGCACCGACCAGGACTCCCCGGTCGGCGTCCTCGATGACCTTGATGACCCCCTCGTTGCCCACCTTGTGGATCCAGCCGCGGGCGGTGCTGGCCACTTGGGTGGAGCCGACCCGCACGTGCGCGAGCTGCTCGCGGGCCTGGGCTTCGGTCAGCCCTACCGAGCCCACCTCGGGATCGGTGAACGTCACCCGGGGAAGTGCCGCGTAGGACGCCGGCGTGCCCTGCTCGCCCAGGATGTCGCGGATCACGATCCCTGCCTGGTACATCGCCACGTGCGTGAACGCGCCCTTGCCGGTGACGTCGCCGACCGCCCACACCCCCGGGGCCACCCGGCACCGCTCGTCGACCGGCGCGACGCGTGCGTCGGCGGCGACGCCGACTGCCGTCAGGCCGGCCGCAGCCGGGTCGGCTCGCCTGCCGGTGGCGACCAGCAGCCGTTCGGCGCGCACCGTGGCGCCGTCGGAAAGAGTCACCGCGACGCCGTCGCCCTCGGCCCGGACCTGCTGGGCCCCCACGCCGGTGCGGACGTCGACCCCTTCCTGCCGGAGGACCTCGGTGAGGACATCGCCGGCCTCGGGCTCCTCCAGTGCCAGCAGCCGTGGGGCCGCCTCGACGAGGGTCACCTCGACGCCGAACCGAGCGAGCACCTGGCTCAGCTCGCAGCCGATGGCCCCACCACCGAGGACGACGATGGACCGGGGAAGCTCGGTTGCTTCGACGACGTGACGGTTGGTCCAGTACCCCACGTCGGCCAGGCCGGGGATGGGCGGGATGGCGGCGCTGCTGCCGGTGGCGACGACCACCGCGCGGCGCACGGCGTAGCGCGTGTCGCCCACCCGAACCTCGGTCGGTGAGAGGACCTGACCCGCGCCGCGCACGAACACGCCGCCCTTCCGGGTGAACCGGTCGACGGCGACGCGGTCGTCCCACGTGTCGGTGGCCTCGGCCCGGATCCTAGCGGCCACCGTGCCCCAGTGCGGGGTGACCAGGCCCACCGACCCGCCCAGGGCGGGGACCCGGCGAGCCTCGGCTAGGGCGTGCCCGGCGCGGATCATCATCTTGCTCGGCACGCACCCCCAGTACGGGCACTCCCCTCCGACCAGCTCGCGCTCGACCCCGAGGACCTTCAGCCCGCGCTCGGCGAGCGAGCCCGCGACGTGCTCCCCTCCCGGTCCCATCCCGATGACGGCGACGTCGACGGTGTCCATGCGTGGTCCTCTCCGTGGGTGGCCCGGCGGCCGCCGGTGGCGGGTCGGTAACCCGACGGGCGCTGCGGCGCATTCCGCCGGGAAGCCACCGGCCGACCAAGTGGGTTCTCCGAGCGACAACCTCAGATCGACAGGAGCGGAACAGATGCGCGCGACATGGAACGGCACCCTCATCGCCGAGAGCGACGACACGGTGGTGCTCGAGGGCAACCACTACTTCCCGCTGGAGTCGGTGCGCCCCGACGTCCTGCGCCCCTCCGCGAAGCAGACCACCTGCCCCTGGAAGGGACGCGCCTCGTACTACACGATCGAGGTCGACGGCGCGCTCAACCCCGACGCCGGGTGGTACTACCCGACCCCGTCGGCCGCCGCCTCGCAGATCCAGGGGAGGGTCGCGTTCTGGAAGGGAGTGGTCGTCACCCCCTGAGCCGTCAGTGGAATCGACCACGGACGTGCCGGGTTCCCGCACCATGGACAGCGCGATGCATCACCCGGAATTCAGCCTTCTCGTGGTGGCGGACTGCCCGAACGAGGCCCCGGCCACCGAGGCCTTCCGGGAGGCGCTGGCCCTCGTGGGGCATCCCGGCGCCCCGCTGCGCAGGGTCGTGGTCGACGACGAGGACCTGGCCCGTCGGCTCGGGTTCCTGGGGTCGCCCTCGTTCCACGTCGACGGGCAGGACCTGTTTCCCAGGGGAGGGGCACCCTCGGTGGCGTGCCGGCTCTACCCCGGCCTCTCCGGAGGCCTCGTCGGCGTACCGACCGTGATCAACCTGACCAAGGCCCTCCTCGCCGCGCAGCGACTCACGCAGGGCCAGCCCTCAAGCGACAAGGGCACCGGGTCGTGACAGCCACCGACGACGCGATCCCGCCGCCGGTCTACATCGGCTCCGAAAAGGTCATGGGGTTCCTGGCCGACCACGGGAAGGAGCGGCTCGCCCGCCTGACCGGGCCACGGGTACTGGCGCTGGGGATGCTGGCGGGCGCATTCATCACCACCGGAGCGTTCCTGTCGGTCCTGCTGTCCACGGGTGTGAGGTCCGAGGGGCCGGCCCACCTGCTCCAGGGACTGGGTTTCAGCGCCGGGTTCTTCTTCGTCATCCTCTCGGGCGCGGTGCTGTTCACCGAGGCCAACGTCGCCCTCCCGGCCGTCGTCCTCGGCCGCCGGAGCCGCTGGCGCTCTGTGCTGCGCTTCTGGGCCCTGGCCTGGCTGGGCAACCTCATCGGAGCGGCGGTCACCGGACAGCTCATCGCCGCGGCCAGCCACCCCGGCCCGGCCTCCGTCGACCTGCTCTCGCGGATCGTCGCCGCGAAGACCTCGGCGACCGGCGACGGGTGGGGGGCCTGGCTGGCACTGGTGGTCTCGGGCTTCCTGGCGAACTGGCTCGTCGGGATGGCCGCGTTCTTCGCGACGATGGGCCGAACCCTGATCGGCAAGTACGTCCCGGTGTTCCTGGCGGTCACGGCGTTCGTCTCGGCAGGGTTCCAGCACAGCCCCGCGAACATGGGCTTCTTCTCGCTCCAGCAGGCGTACGTCGGCGGCGAGGACCTCGGCGCGCTGCTCGTGTGGAACCTGGTGCCAGCCGGCCTGGGGAACATCGCCGGGGGCGCCCTCGCAGTCGCCGCACTCCTCACCTGGGCCCACGCCCCGCGCCGGGCCACAGGGTCGTCCTAGGCTCGCCTGGCCCTCACCGCAGGGCCCGGTAGCCCGCGACCATCCGCTGCGTCGCGCTCAGCCCGACGACCCCGGCCCAGACCCACGCGATGGTCGGTGAGGCCGCGGGCAGCATGAGCCACAGTGAGTGCACGACGATCGTCTCGGTCCCCTCGGCCAGGCCCCCCAGGAAGCTGAGGGACCGGCCGTCGTCGATCTGGCGGCCGGTGCGCTCGGCGATCGATGAGAAGGCGAGGAAGGCGGCCCCGTTGACGTAGTAGGTGAGGAGCACCGCAGCGAACGGCAGCCAGGGCGAACCGAACTCGGTGCTTGCACCGACGGCCACACCCACCACCGTGGTGCCGTAGACGACGAAGTCGGCGGTGATGTCGAGGAACCCGCCGGCTTGCGAGTGGCTCCCGCCCCTGGCGCGGCGTCGGCGCGCGAGCGGGCCGTCCAGCCCGTCGCACAGCCGGGACAGCAGCCACAGCACGAGCGCGACCCCCCACCAGGTGGCCGCCGCGGTCAGGGCGCTGCCCACCCCGAGCGCGAGCCCGAGCAGGGTCAGGCGGTCGGGCGTGACGCGCGGCCGGTCCAACCACCCGGCCAGCAGCTGCACCGTCGGGTCGAGCCGCCGCCGGAGCGCGGTGTCAAACATCGGGGTCGCCATCGGCCGGGGCAGCCGCGCCCACCATGGCGCTGGTCGTCGGGTCCCCATCGCGCCGGGTGCCCCGCAGCCGGGCCGCGACCCACCAGCCTCCTGCGGACAGCAGCACCAGCACCGCGACGGCGGCGGCCGTGACCATCGGGTCGGTGTCACCGGCAGCGCCCAGCGTCGCGTAGGCGATCGTGCCGGGGATCATCCCGAGCGCAGACCCGCCGAGGTAGGACACGAACGCGACACCGGTGACCCCGGCGCCGTAGTTGACCACCGTGAACGGCAGCACCGGCACGAGCCGGGCCAGGAACACCGAGCCGAACCCGTGGTCACTGAGCGCGGCATCCGCTCGGGCGAGGCGCCCGCGCAGGATCCGGTCGACCTGATCGCGGCCGAGCAGCCGGGCCAGCCAGAACGCCAGCGCGGCCCCGACCATCGCCCCGCTCCAGGCGACGATCGCGCCGGGGACCAGTCCGAAGAGCATCGCGGCCGTGGCGGTCGCCAGGGCCTTGGGTGCAGGCAGGAGCGCCCACAGGGCGTACCCGGCCGCGAAGAGCACCGGACCCCACCACCCGGACGCGGCGACGACCTGCCGCACCCGGTCGAGGTCCGGGGCGCCGAGGGACCGCACGGCCAGCCACCCAGCGACGAGCAGGACGACGAGGAGGGCAGCCCGAAGGGCCGGGCCGCGGCTCGCGGAGGCAGTCATCTGAGGGGGTTCCTGTCGAAGGTCGTACCCGGGGAAGTCCTCGAGGGGGTCACCGTGTTCCCGGAAGCGACACCGAAACATGAAAGGGACCACTCATGCGCCCCCGCCACGCATCCCTGTACGCCGCGGCCGCCGCAGCCGTCCTCGGCCTCGCTGCCTGCAGCGGAGCCGTCGCCGGCTCGCCGTCGACCGCGCAGACGTCCGGCCCGTGGGACCAGGTCCAGTCCCGCGCCCAGGGGCAGACCGTCTCGCTGTGGATGTGGGGCGGGGACCCCAAGGGCAACGCCTACGTCGACGACGTCCTCGCCCCGGCGGCCGCCGAGGCGGGGGTCACCCTGCGACGGGTCCCGATCGCCGACACCAAGGACGCACTGACCCGCATCCTCGCCGAGAAGCAGGCAGGCCGCACCGACGGTGAGGTCGACCTGGTGTGGGTCAACGGCGACAACTTCGCCACCGGACGCCAGGCCGACGCCTGGCTGTGCGGCTGGGCCGACGACCTGCCCAATGCACGGTTCCTCGCACCGGACGACCCGCTCGTTGCCTCCGACTTCGGCACCGACGTCGCAGGGTGCGAAGCCCCGTGGCACAAGGCGCAGTTCAGCCTTGTCTACGACGCGGCCCGCGTCACCGACCCCCCGACCAGCCTGGCAGGCGTCCTTGACTGGGCGGCCGCCCACCCGGGACGGTTCACCTACCCCGCACCCCCGGACTTCACCGGGTCGGTCTTCGTGCGCCAGGTGCTCTACAGCGTCTCCGGCGGCTACGCCAAAGTCCCGGCGCAGTTCGACCAGGCCGCCTACGACCGCCTCACCCCCGCCCTCTACGCCGAGCTCGCCGACCTCGCCCCCTCCCTGTGGCGGCAGGGCCGGACCTACCCTCGGGACTCGGTCGCGCTCGACAAGCTCTTCGCCGACGGCGAGGTCGACATGACGATGACCTACGGCCCGGCGACACTGCCCGACCTGGTCGCCGACGGCACCTTCCCGGCCACCACCAGGGTGCTCACCCTGGACGAGGGGACGGTGGGGAACGCCAGCTTCCTGGCCATCCCGTCGACCTCCGGGCACGTCGACGGGGCCAAGTTGGTCGCCGACCTGGCCCTGTCCCCGGCACAACAGGTCGTCAAGGCCGACCCCGCGAGGTGGGGGCAGTTCACCGTCCTGGACCCCGCCCTGCTCCCCGCCGCCGACCGTGAGCGTTTCGACGCCCTACCGTCCTCGCCCGTCGTGCCGGCCTACGACGTGCTGTCGCGCAACGCCAACCCCGAGCTGGCGGCCGCCTGGGTGCCCGCCATCGACCAGGGGTGGCGCCGCGCGGTGCTCGGCGCCTCGTCGTGACCGAGGACGGGGGCGAGCGTCGAGGCCTCGTGCTGCTCGCGCCGGCCGTCATCCTGACCGCGGCGGTCCTCACCGCCGGGGTGGGATCGGTGCTGCTGACCAGCGTGGGCCTGCTCCCCCTCTTCGGACCCGCGGCGCTGAGCGCCCGGGGCTTCGAGGCCGCCGCCCCTGACCTCCGGCTCGCCGCGCGCGAGTCGCTGGTCGTCGCGGCGGCCTCCACGACGGTGGCCCTCGTGGTCGGGCTGGCCGCCGCGCTGCTCCTGCTTCGGGCCGCACCGGTGCGTCGCTGGTTGGGCGCCTCGATCGGGGCCGTGCTCCCGGTACCGCACCTGGTCGGTGCCGCCGCCATCGGGCTGCTGCTGTCCGGCGGTGGAATGCTCTCCCGGCTGCTGGGAGTCGAGCAGAGCGCGTGGCCCGAGCTCGTCGGGGGTGCGTGGCCGGTCGCGGTGGTCGCCGAGTTCGCCTGGAAGGAGTCTGCGTTCGTGGCGGTGGTCGTGCTGGCGGCGACCAGTGCTGCACTGCCCGACCTCACCGACGCTGCCCGGATGCTCGGGGCCGGACCGCGCCAACGGCTGCTGCGGGTGACCCTGCCGCTGGCCGCGCCTGCGGCTGCGGCGGCGTCGCTCATCGTCTTCCTCTACACCCTGGGGGCCTACGAGGTCACCTGGCTCCTCGGGCGGGCTTACCCAGAGCCGTTGCCGGTGATGGCCTACCGCCTCTACACCTCGATCGACCTCGCCGCCCGACCACAGGCAGCCGCCACCGCCGTCACCGCCATCGCCGTGTCGGCCCTCGCTGCCGCCTCGACCGTGCCGGTACTGCGCCGGCTGGGAGCGGCCCGGTGAAGCTCCGAAACCCCGCGCCGATCCACGCCGTCACGGCGGCCGTCCTGGCGCTCTGGTTCGTCCTGCCTCTGGTGCCTGTCGTGGTGTGGTCCCTGGCCGGGCAGTGGTCCTGGCCGGCGGCGCTGCCCCAGCGGTGGGGGCTGAGCGGGTGGCGGGAGGCCGCCGCGGCGGGGCTGCCGGCGGCACTGGTGCGCTCGACCCTGCTCGGCATGGCCGTCGCCGGCATCGCCACACCACTGGGCGCCATGGCAGGAAGGGCTCTCGGCTGGCGGTTGTCCCGGCACTCGTGGGCCGCCTCCCTCGTCCTGCTGGCCCCGATCGCGGTCCCCCCCTTCGCCGTGGCGACCGGCCTGGACACCGTCGTGCTCCGCGCACGGATCCCCGGGACCGTGGCGGTCGTGCTGGTCCTGTCCGTGCTGGCTCTGCCCTACACGACCTACATCCTGCGCGCGGCTCACACCTCGACCGACCCCGACCTGGAGTCGCAGGCGCGGATGCTCGGTGCCGCCCCCGGCTACGTCCTGCGCGCGGTCACGGTGCCGGTGCTGCGCCCCGCCCTGCTGACCGCGGGCGCCATGGCCTTCCTCGTCGGCTGGAGCGACTACGTGGTCACCCTGGTGCTCGGCGGGGGCCGCCTCGTCACGGCACCGATGCTGCTGGCCTCGTCCGCGTCGGGCACCGGGAACGAACCCCTGGTCGCGGCGATCGCGATGGCCAGCGTCCTGCCCCTGCTGGCGGTCGTGGCCGGCGGGGTCCTGGCCCGCACGGGCCGCTCGCATCGCCAGATCGAGGTGCCCGCGTGAGTGGCGAGCTGCACCTGGAATCCGTCGGTCTCCGCTACCCCCACCAGGACCGGGACGCACTCAGCGGCGTCACCCTGAGCGTCCCACCGGCCCACCTGCTCGCCGTCGTCGGGCCCTCCGGATCGGGCAAGAGCACCCTGCTGCGCGTGGTGGCGGGGCTGCTGCAGGCCGACCGGGGCGACGTCCGCCTCGGTGGGCGCAGCCTGCTGGGGGTCGCGCCCGAGCGCCGTGGGATCTCGATGATGTTCCAGAAACCACTGTTGTTCCCCCACCTCGACGTACTGGACAACGTTGCGTTCGCCGACCGTGCCGCCGGCGTGCCGCGTGCCTCCGCCCGTGCTGCAGCCCGGGGCTACCTCGACGTGGTGCACCTGAGCGACCTCGCCCGACGGCGTCCCCGTGAGCTCTCCGGTGGTCAGGAGCAGCGCGTCGCGCTCGCTCGCGCGCGGGCCGCCCGCCCCGAGGTCCTCCTGCTCGACGAGCCCTTCAGCGCACTCGACCCGGAGCTGCGGGCCGCGATGCACCTGCTGCTCGGGGAGATCCGGGAAAGGTTCGACCCGACGACCGTCATGGTCACCCACGACCTTGCCGAGGCGGCGATGGCCGACACCGTCGCCGTCCTGGACCAGGGACGCCTGGTGCAGCACGCCGACGTCGACGAGCTCTACGCGCGCCCCGCCAGCGTGACCGTCGCCCGACTGCTCGGAGGGTTCTCCGAGCTGGCCGGGACCCCTGTCGAAGGCGGCTACGAGTGCCCCCTCGGCATTGCGCCAGCACCCTCACCCCGGCCGGGCGTGCCAGCCGTGGTCCTGGTGCGCCAGGAGGCACTGGTCCTCGTCGACGAGCACGACCCGCACTCGGCCGCCGCTGGTCTGGTGGTGGGCTCCACCCGAGCGGGCACCCGCCGGGTCGCCACGGTGGAGCTTGAGCCGACCGCGGACGGCGGGCCGACTTCACCTGTGCTTGTCGAGCTCGATCCCGGGGTTCGCGCGCCCGTGGGTCGCCGGGTCGGGGTGCGGGTCACCGGCGCCCTCACCCATGTACCGCAGGCGTCAGGAGCCGCCCAGGCTCGTCGTGACGTGCACGGCGCCGGTGAGGGTGCGGTGCACGGGGCACTTGTCAGCGATCGCCAGTAGCGCGGCCCGCTGGTCTGGTGTCAGCGCCGGGTCGAGGCTGATGCGGCGCTCCACGTGGTCGACCACGCCCACCGCGTTCTCGCAGTCGAGGCAGTCCTTGGCGTGGATCCGCTGGTGCCGCAAGGTGACCGAAGTGGCTCCCAGGTCCCAGCCCTTGCGACCGGCGTACATCCGCATCGTGATGGCCGTGCACGCGCCCAGCGCGGACAGCAGGACGTCGTAGGGGTTGGGCCCGGTGTCCGTGCCGCCCACGTCCAGTGGTTCGTCGAGCAACCAGGTGTGCACCCCGTCGGTCACTGTCTGCGCGTAACCCGGTGGTGCCGTCTCGGTCACCACGACCTCGCCGCGTCGGGCTGGCGCTTCGGCCATCACCGCGATGCCGGGAGCGGGGGTCATCGGTGCCGGGCTCGGGAGGTGGCGAGGCGCCCAGGCGGCGATGACGTCGGCCACGAACTCGGAGTCCGCCCGCCGCGACAGCAGGTGGTCGGCGCCGTCGAGCGCGACGAACGACTTCGGATGCCGGGCGGCGTCGTAGATCACCCGCGCGTTGTCGATGCCGACGATCTGGTCGGTCGGCGAGTGCATCACCAGCAGCGCCCGGCCCAGCGAGGCGAGCCGCTCGACCTGCGGCTGCAGCGCGATGTCGTCCAGGAAGGGGCGACCCACGACGAAGGGCCGCCCCCCGATGTCGACCCGTACCCGGTCACCATCGTCGTCCTGGACCCCGCTGAACAGGTGCAGGACGTGGTCCGGGCAGGCCGGGGCGCCGATCGTGACCACGGCCCGCACTGACGGCAGGGAGACGGCTGCGGCGATGACGGCTGCACCGCCGAGGGAGTGCCCCACCAGGAGCGTGGCGTCCCCGACCTGCGCGCGAAGCCACTGCGCGGCACTGAGCAGGTCCTCGATGTTGGTGGTGAAGGACGTGTCCGCGAAGTCACCGCCCGACGCGCCCAGCCCGGTGAAGTCGAACCGGATCACGGCCAGACCCCGCGCGGCCAACGCCGCCGAGATGCGGGTCGCAGCGTGGGAGGCGCTGCTGCACGTGAAGCAGTGCGCGAAGATCGCCACCCCGCTCGGCGCCCCGACAGGGAGCTCCAGGGTGGCAGCGAGCGGGTTGCCCTGGGAACCGGGAAAGCGGATCTCACGAATCGTCGACCGCACCGCTCCCGCGTCTGCCGAGGCCACCTCAAGGCTGGTGCTCACCGGGACACCGCCGCCGGCTGCTCGCGGTCGGCCGAGCGTGGCACGGAGCCACGCACGGTGGGCAACGGCAGCAGCACCCGGAGCCGGCGGTTCTGCTCCGGGTCGAGGACGCTGTGCTGGACGCAGGCGGGGACGAGCTGACCGCTCTCGGGGTGTGCCATGACGTAGAAGCAACCGGCAAGGCGGTCCTGAGCGATGCGCACCTCGGGTGAGGAGGCTGCCTCTCCGGCCTGGGTGGCCTCCCACGCGGGTGCGACCAGCGAGGCGTCCATGAAGCTGTGGACGACGAAGGTCAACGGCCGCACCCGCCGCCTGACGAGGGCCGGCACGACCTGCCTCGGGCCACCGGCCCGGCGCACGAACCGCACCAGCCAGCCCGCGGCCAGGGGGACCGCCGCGGGGTGGCGCGCCACAGCGCGCGCCAGCTTCGCGGCGACCAGAAGCGGGGGGATCCGTTGCAGGGTCATCCCGCCGAACCAGCGCGCCTCGGCATCCCTGACCTGCAGGTCAGCAGCGCAGTCCGGGTCGAGCAGGGGCACCCAGGTGTCCCCGACGACCGCACCGTAGGCCGTTCGGTTGCACGCGGGATGGCCGAACTGCATGGCCTTCCACGGCACCGGCCGGCCCAGCCCCGACTCGATCCGCTCCCAGACGTCGTCGATCGACACCGTCTCCATCCCCGGCGACCAGCGACGGTCGTCACCGACGCTCGCCGCCGGCTGGAACGACAGCATCTGGTAGCCCATCGAGCTCACCTCGCTGACCACGTCGACGACCTGGTCGAGGTTCTGCGGCGTCACCGTCATGTTGTGCGCGAGGTAGCTACGCACCCCCCGGCGCCGGCGAAGGTCCTCGAACATGGCCACGAACGCCCTGCGGTGCTCATGCAGGTCCGACTCACGACGCGGGCGTGGGACCCCACCGCGCCCCCGCATCAGCGAGTCGAAGTGCGCGGCGAACGAGACCCGCCGCAACCGCAGCGCACCGGTGTGGTCGGTGACGAGGTCCTGCAGGTACTGCGGGCCGAAGTCGCCGTGGCTCATCGACATCGGCTCGCGCCCGGCAGCGCGCATCGCCAGCAACGCCGCAGCGTGGTCGTCGGGGTCGAGCAGCGACACCTCCCCACCGATGAGCTGCGCGTGTCCGCGTTCCCCGTGCACCCGGCGCAGGAGATTCATCTGGGCCGTCACCTCGCGCACCGTGTGCTCACCGTCGACGCGCACCTTGTTGGCGTCACTGGAGTGGTAGCAGGGGGAGCAGGTGAAGTCGCACGCCGGGAAGACCCCCTGGGTGCCCTCACACCCCACGGTGTGCCGGCCGAGGTACTGCTCGGGGGTGTCCAGCGACTCCGGCAGGCTCGCGCGTCGGCGCGCCAAGGCCTGGGCCGTGTCCGGGTGCACGGTCCTGGTCCGCACGTCCAGGTCGTGCCAGGTCGAGCGGGTCTTGGTCCACAGCGTCGAGATGCTCACGCGCGGGAAACCCGCCGGGGTGTGCTGACACTTCCCGTCGGCATCCGGGAAGTGCTCATCGCCCACACCGGGTTCCCCGGCTAGGCGCCAAACCCCTCCCAGGTGAAGGATGCAGCCATGCGCAGTGAGCGAGTCGAGGCACCCGGTCCGCGCGAGGTGCGGGTGGTCGACGACCTGCAACCCAGGTCACCGGCATGAGCTCGGTGCCCATCGGCGAGCACGCGCTGATCTCGGATCGGCACGGGGCCGCCCTGGTCTCCTCCGGCGGCTCCGTCGACTGGCTGTGCTTTCCTCGGTTCGACAGCCCCTCGGTCTTCGCCGCCCTTCTGGACGACGAGGGCGGGCACTGGTCGATACATCCGGACGGCGAGTTCCGTGTCGAGCGCCGCTACCTCGACGGCAGCATGGTGTTGCTGACGACCTTCCACACCTCCGACGGGACTCTGGAGCTGCGTGACGCCCTGGTCCTCGGCGAGACCCGTGACCCTCATGCCCTCGGCGAGCACGCCCCCCATCTCCTGGCCCGCACCGCAACGTGCACCCGGGGACGCGTGATGGTCACGATGTCGTTCCGCGCGCGTCCGGAGTACGGCCTGATCACACCGGTGAGCACCGAGGTGCCCGGGGGGCTGGTGGCCGCCGGGGGTGCGGACCGGCTGACCTTGTCGAGCACGGTCGCGCTCGACGTACGGCCGGAGGAGACCAGCGCGCGGTTCGAGCTGGTCGTCGGTGGCAGCGCCCGCTTCGGCCTGCAGCACTCGGCCCTCGGCGCACCCCAGCCCGACGTGCTCTCCGGCCCCGAGATCGCCGCCGCCGTCGACGACACCGTTTCCGGGTGGCGGGCGTGGTCCGAACTTCACCAGAGCTACCAGGGTCCGTGGTGCGATCTGGTGCACGCCTCGGGACGGGTCCTGCAGGCGCTGAGCTACCAACCCACCGGGGCGATCGTCGCAGCCCCGACCACCTCGCTTCCCGAGCAGGTCGGCGGTGAACGGAACTGGGACTACCGCTACTCCTGGGTCCGGGACGCGAGCATGACCATGCAGGCCCTGTGGGTGGCCGCCTGCCCAGACGAGGCCCACGAGTTCTTCGACTTCATGGCCGATGCCGCCGCCGGCTCCCCGCCCGGCGGCCGTCCCCTGCAGATCATGTTCGGGATCCGCGGCGAGCACGACCTCCACGAACGCACCCTGGGCCATCTCGCCGGCTGGCGCGGCAGCACCCCGGTGCGGGTGGGCAACGACGCGTGGAACCAGCCGCAGCTCGACGTGTACGGCGAGCTGCTCGATGCGGCCGCCCAGCTGCGCGACCAGCTCGGCGACCTCAGCGCCGCGACCCGCGACTTTCTCGTCGGCCTCGCCGACGGGGCAGCCGCCCGCTGGCGGCAACCCGACAACGGTATCTGGGAGGTCCGCGGACAGCCGCGACACTTCGTCCACTCCAAGGTGATGTGCTGGGTGGCGCTCGACCGTGCCATCGCCCTCGCCGACCTCCTCCACGCCGAGGACCGTGTTGCGGGATGGCGGGCGACCGCGCAAGAGATCCGAGCCGCCGTGGAGGCCCACGGCTGGGACCCCGACCTCGCAGCGTTCACCCAGTCCTTCGGCAGCAAGGACCTCGACGCCACCGCCCTACTCATGCCCGTCGTCGGCTTCCTGCCCGCCGACGACCCGCGGGTCGGCTCAACGATCGACGCCGTTCGTGACCAGCTCACCGACGCGCGTGGCCTGATCCACCGCTACCACACCCGCTCCGGTGTCGACGGGCTCGACGGGCAGGAGGGCACCTTCTTGCTGTGCACGTTCTGGCTCGCCCACGCCCTCGCCCTGGCCGGCAGGGTCGCCGATGGCACCGAGGTCTTCGAACGGGCCGCCGGCTACGTCAACGAGGTCGGGCTGCTCGCCGAGGAGGTCGACTCCGCCACCGGCGAGCTCCTGGGCAACTTCCCCCAGGCGTTCAGCCACATCGGTCTGGTCAACGCGGCGTGGGCCCTGCACCAGGCCTCCCGAACCGGGTCCTCGCTCGACACCTGAACCCATGGGCTGGTGCGTGATCCGGGAAGTGCCAACGGCCCCTGCCGGGTTCCCGGGTTGACCAACCACCCACGGAGGTCCCGGTGCAGCGAACTGCCTCGACCACGAGTGGGCCGGAGGAGCCACGGCCCGCGTTGGACCGGGCCGCCGCCCCTGCGGGCAGCGCCTGCGTCCCCCCGCCACCATGGCGGCCTCACCCGGGATGCTCGCCGCCTGCGAAGGCGTGAACGATCCGGTCCGCAGCTGCACTCACCTCGCCCGCACCGAGCCCGCCATCCCGGCGGCACCGGGCCTGCACGAACACAAGCAAGGAGAAGCACGATGACCGCAAGGACCCACGTCGACCCCACCACCACCACCATGACGAACGTGACCCGCGGCCTCGCTGGCGGCCTCGCCAGCGGACTCATGTTCGGCCTGCTCATGCAGGTGATGGGCATGATCCCGATGGTCGCCATGCTGGTCGGCTCCGAGTCCGTCGCCGTCGGCTGGGTGGTGCACCTGACCATCTCCGCGTTCATCGGAGCCACCTTCGGGTTGCTGCTCGGTGCGCGCGTCGACAGCCTGGTCACGGGCGTCGGCTACGGCGTCGGCTACGGCATCGTCTGGTGGGTCCTCGGCGCCCTGTTTGCCATGCCCGCCAAGCTCGGGATGCCACTGTTCAACCTCGACACCACCGCCCAGCGCAGCCTGCTCGGCCACATCGTCTTCGGCGCCATGCTCGGCGCCGTCGTCGGGATCGCCAACCGCCGCGACACCCGACCGGCCTCGAGTCAGGCATGATCGAGCGCAGCCCCAACTGGTGCCCGCGCCAGCGGGCGGGCCTTGGCACCTGCGCCACCGGACCCGGCCGATCCGGGAGGTCATGGGGTGTCCGGCGCCCGACCGCAAGCACGCGGCTCCGCGAGAACTGGATTTCAGATGACTGTTGAGCAGGCGCCGCACGCGCCCGACGAGGTCAATGGGATCGCCCGACCAACACTGATCGTCTTCGATGTCAACGAAACGCTGTCCGACATGTCCCCGATGGCCACCCGCTTCGAGGAGGTGGGCCTACCCAGCCACCTCACGGCGACGTGGTTCGCCGGCCTACTCAGGGATGGTTTCGCGTTGACGGTGGCCGGAGCCAACCCCTCCTTCGCGGCCCTTGCCAGCGACTCGCTGGGCGCTCTGCTTCAGGGCGTCGCACCCGATGTGGACGCCGCCACCACCCACGTCATGTCCGGGTTCGCGCAGCTGCCACTCCACCCGGACGTCCGTGACGGCATCCGCGCTCTTCAGGCACTGCAGCTGCGACTGGTCACCCTCAGCAACGGGGCCACCACCGTCGCCCAAGGGCTGCTGGAGCGCAACGGGTTGCACGACGCATTCGACATGCTGCTGTCCGTCCAGGACGCGCCCGCCTGGAAGCCCGCAGCCTCCGCCTACCGCTACGCGTTGGAGACGTGCCAGGTCCCGCCGGCACAGGCGATGCTGGTGGCAGTTCACCCCTGGGACATCCACGGCGCGAACCAGGCCGGTCTGCGCACCGCCTGGATCAACCGAACCGGTGGCAGCTACCCCGAATCCATGCGCCCCGCGGACCTCGAGGCCACGTCGTTGACGGCCCTGGCGCGGATCCTGAGCGACGCCCGCGGCCCCATCGCATGACCGCAAGAACCTCCGTCCGCCAGTGACTCCGAAGTGCGCCCGGTCGAGACAGCGCATCCGGGTCTCGCACCAGTGGCCGTGCGGAGGCGGACGACACGCTGATAACACGCCGAACGACTACCTACCGCGTTTCCGCAGTTCAGACGGCATTTTCGACGGCGCCCCCGGCAGGACTCGAACCTGCGACCTCGAGATTAGAAGGCTCTTGCTCTATCCGGCTGAGCTACGGGGGCCGTGGCGACCGTGGCGACCGTGGCGGCCGGACGCCGGGCTCAGTGTAGGGCGCGGGCGCAGCGACGCACCGGGCGAACGGTGCCGTGGCCGTCATCCGCGGGCGCCAGGCGGCCACTCGAGGCGGCCGCTCGAGGCGGGCCGGCCTCGA
>JBBQWX010000057.1:0-23849 GCA_038210185.1 Actinomycetales bacterium | reverse complement strand
GAGGATTCGGGGTCGACCACGACGAACACGACCAGTCTCACCCCGTTGGCCCCTTCGTGACCACAGCAGAACGCGACACCCACCGGAATCTTCGCGCACCACGGTGCGCCAAGGAACGAAGGCGCCGCGTTGCTGACCTGCACAAACATCAGTCGGGCTGACAGGATTTGAACCTGCGACCCCCTGACCCCCAGTCAGGTGCGCTACCAAGCTGCGCCACAGCCCGTGGCTGCCCCCTCACGGGAGCGTCGAAACCTTATCCCATCCGCGACGGACCGACCGAATCGCCCGCCGCGCGCACGGCATCCGTGCCCGAGGTCAGCGCCGGGAACGCTTCTCGCGCACGCGCACCGAGATCTCGATGGGCGTGCCGACGAAGCCGAACTCCTCGCGCAGGCGACGCTCGACGAACCGCCGGTAGCCGGCCTCGATGAACCCCGACGCGAACAACACGAACCGGGGCGGCCGCGTGCAGGCCTGGGTCGCGACCAGGATGCTGGGCTGCTTGCCACCGCGCACCGGGTGCGGGTGACCGGCCACGATCTCGCCGAGGAACGCGTTGAGCCGCCCGGTCGAGATGCGGGTCTCCCACGAGTCGAGCGCGGTCTCGAGCGCCGGCACGAGCCGGTCCATGTGTCGGCCGGTGCGCGCCGACACGTTGGCCCGTGGCGCCCACGGGATCTGCACGAGGTCGCGCTCGATCTCGCGCTCGAGGAAGTGCCGGCGCTCCTCGTCGGTGAGGTCCCACTTGTTGTACGCGATGACCAGGGCCCGACCGGCGTCGATGACCTGCTGGATGACGCGCACGTCCTGCTCGGAGATGACCTCCGAGGCGTCGACCAGCACCACGGCCACCTCGGCCTTCTCCAACGCGGTCTGGGTGCGCAGCGAGGCGTAGAAGTCGGACCCGCGGGTCTGGTGCACTCGGCGCCGGATGCCGGCCGTGTCGACGAAGCGCCAGGTCTTGCCCCCGAGCTCGACCAGCTCGTCGACGGGGTCACGCGTGGTGCCCGCCACGGAGTCGACGACGACCCGGTCGTGGCCGACGAGCTTGTTGAGCAGCGAGGACTTGCCGACGTTCGGGCGGCCGAGCAGCGCGACCCGGCGCGGGCCGCCGCGCTCGTAGGCCCCACCCATGGCGGACACCTCGGGCAGCACCTCGAGCAGGGCGTCGAGCGCGTCGCCGCTGCCCCGCCCGTGCAGGGCCGAGACGGGCCACGGCTGGCCCAGCCCGAGGTTCCACAGCGCCGCGGCGTCGGCCTCGGTGCGCTGGTCGTCGACCTTGTTCGCGATCAGCACCACCGGCTTGCCGGCGCGCCGCAGCAGCTTGACGCAGTTCTCGTCGTCGTCGGTCGCCCCCACGGTCGCGTCGACGACGAAGAGGACGACGTCGGCGAGGTCGACGGCGATCTCGGCCTGCTCGGCCACGCGCAGGTGGATGCCGGTGGCGTCGATGGCCCAGCCGCCGGTGTCGACGAGGGTGAACTCGTGGCCGACCCACTCGGCGTCGTAGGCGACGCGGTCGCGGGTCACGCCGGGTACGTCCTCGACGACGGCCTCGCGGCGGCCGATGATGCGGTTGACCAGCGTCGACTTGCCGACGTTCGGGCGGCCGATGACCGCCACCACCGGCAGCGGGCCGCGGGCGGCCTCGGCGTCGAGGGCACCGTCGGCACGCTCGAGCAGGGCGCGGTCCGCGTCGCTGAGCTCGAAGTCCTCCAGCCCGGCCCGCAGCGCACGTTCGACGGCTGTTGGGTCCTGGGTCGCGGTGGTGGGGTCCTCGGTGCTCATCCCACCATTGTCCCTCACCTGCGGGCCGCCTCAGTCCAGCAGGTCAGGGGGCACGTCGGTCGGCAGCGGGATGCCGTGACGCGCCTGCGCCGCGCGGACGTGGCCCACCAGCGCGGTGCGGATCTGCTCCGTGGCCAGCTCGAGGCGCGCGCGCCCGTGGAGCCCGTCGGGCACGTGCAGCGACACTGCAGGACCGAAGTCGACGACCAGCCGGGAGCGCGGCCGCGGCCAGGACGCCGCGAGGTCCCCGGTGCGACGGGTTCCCAGGCACGCGACCGGCACGACGGTGGCGCCCGACTGCAGCGCGAGCCAGGCCACGCCCTTCCCGGCCGAGGCCAGGTCACCGCGCCCCCGGGCGCCTTCCGGGAAGATGCCGATGACGCCCCCCCGGCCGAGCACCTCGAGCGCGGCCCCCAGTGCGGTGCGGTCGCCGCGGCCCTGCTCGATCGCGATCTGGCCGGACCCCCGCAGCAGCCGCCCGACGACACCCGAGAAGGTCTTCGCGAGCACGAGGAAGTGGCTGGGCCGCGGAGCCATCGCCAGCACCAGGGCGCCGTCGAGGTAGCCGGTGTGGTTGGCCGCCAGGATGACCGGCCCGGTGGCCGGGACGTTGGAGGCGCCGGCGGCGCGGGCGGAGTAGAGCACGGCGAAGCCCACCCGCCCGATGAGGTGGCCGAGCCGGGCCTGCCTCGGGCTGGGGCTCACTCCGCCGTCTCGGCGGCGACGACGTCGAGCACGGCCTCGACGCTGGCGTCGAAGTCGAGGTCGGAGGTGTCGACGAGCACCACCCCCTCGGCGGCCTGCGTGAAGGTCGACACCGTGGAGTCGTCGCGGTCGCGCCGCACCACCTGGTCGCGGGTGGCCTCGACGGCGACGGCGTCGACGGCACCGTGCAGCTCGGCCGAGCGGCGGCGCAGCCGGGCCTCCTCGGATGCCGTGAGCAGCACCCGTACCCGGGCGTCCGGTGCGACGACGGTGGTGATGTCGCGGCCCTCGGCCACCACTCCCCCGGTCTGCTCGGCGATGCGCGTCATCAGGTCTCGTTGGAGCTGCTGGAGCACCGAGCGCACCTCGAGGTTCGTTGCGACCGCGGAGACCGCGGTGCTCACCTGCGTGGTGCGGATCGCCTCACCGACGTCGGTGCCGTCGACGGCGACCGTCGGGGCGTCGGGGTCGGTACCGATCTCGAGGGGAAGTGTGCGCGCGGCCGCAGCCACGGCATCCGCGTCGCTGAGGTCGAGGCCGCGCTCGAGGCACCACCAGGTGAGCGCGCGGTACATCGCCCCCGTGTCGAGGTAGCCGACGCCGAGCCGACGCGCGACCGCCTTGGAGACGCTGCTCTTGCCCGAGCCGGACGGGCCGTCGATCGCGATCGTCAGGGGTGCGGTCATGGGCCGCCAGCCTAGTGGGAGCCTCAGCCGTGCAGCCGCCAGCCCCGCTCGGCGAGCGCCTGGGCGAGACCGGCCGCGGCGGCGGGGACGACGTCGACCTCGGCGAGGCCGAACGGCTGACCCAGCCCGTGGTCGAGGTGGAACTCCTCGATGTTGGTGCCGATGGCCCCGATGTCGGCGAAGAGCCGCCCGAGCTGTCCCGGCTCGTCGGGGATGAGCACCCGCACGGTCGTGTAGGCGGTCGGTGCAGCGCCGTGCTTGCCGGGGATGCGGGCGTGCCCGGCGTTGCCGGCGGCGATGGCCCGAGCCAGGGTGCCCCGGGCCCCCGGGGCGTCGGTCGAGGAGCTGAGCTCGTCCAGGGCCCCGACCACCGCGTCGAGGTCAGCCACCAGCGCGGTGAGCACCTCGCGCACGGCGGGTGCGTTCCCGGCCAGGATCTGGGTCCACAGGTCGGGGTCGCTCGCGGCGATGCGGGTGACGTCACGCAGGCCCTGACCGGCGAGCTCCACGGCGGCCGCGTCGAGCCCCTCGAGCCGGGCGGCGACCAGGCTGGCGGCGAGCTGGGGGACGTGCGAGACGGCGGCGACCGCCGCGTCGTGCCGCCGCGGGTCGAGCGTGCGCACCGCCGCCCCCGCCGAGCGGGCCACCGCCGTCACCAGTGCGACGACCGCCGGGTCGCTCTCGACGGTGGGCGTGAGCACCCAGGCCCTGCCGTCGAACAGGTCGTGCCGGCCCGCGACGGCACCCGAGCGCTCGCGCCCGGCCATCGGGTGCGAACCGCAGTAGCGCGTGAGGTCGGCGCCGTCGGCGCGCAGTGCGTCGAGCACGGTGCCCTTCACCGAGGCGACGTCGGTGACGGCCGCCCCCGGCCAGCGGCGCAGGGCGGACGCGACGCACACGGCGGTCACGTCGGGAGGGGTCGCGACGACGACGAGGTCGGGCTCGACCGGGCCCTCGGGCAGCCGGCCGGCCCCGAGGTCGCGGGCCAGGGCCGCGTGGGTGGGGCTGATGTCCTCCAGGGTGACGTCGTCGCCGAGGCGGGTCAGCGCGAGGCCCAGGCTGGTGCCGACCAGCCCGGTGCCGACGACGTGGACGTGGGTCACAGCTCGGCCGCGGCGTAGAGGGCCCCGACCTCCGCGCTGGTCAGGTTGCGCCACTTGCCGGGCTTGGTGTCGCCGAGGTGGATCGGGCCCACCTGCACGCGCACCAGGGTGATGACCGGGTGGCCGACCTCGGCCAGCATCCGCCGCACGATGTGCTTGCGGCCCTCGTGGAGCACCACCTCGACCAGCGCCCTGCCGGGTGCCGAGTCGACGACCCGGAACGAGTCGACCTGGACCGGGCCGTCGTCGAGCTCGATGCCCTCGCGCAGCCGGCGGCCGAGGTCGCGCGGCACCGGGCCGGAGATCTGGGCGAGGTAGGTCTTGAGCACCCCGTAGCGCGGGTGCTGGAGCCGGTGCGAGAGCTCGCCGTCGTTGGTGAGGATCAACAGCCCCTCGGTGTCGGCGTCGAGCCGGCCGACGTGGAACAGGCGCTCCTTGCGGTTGGCCACGAAGTCGCCGATGTCGACGCGGCCGAGCTCGTCGCTCATCGACGTGACGACGCCGACCGGCTTGTTGAAGGCGAGGTACACCCGCGACTCGTCGAGCTGCACCCGCACCCCGTCGACGTGCACGGTCTGGGTGGCGAGGATGCGCACGCCGAGCTCGGTGACGACGGTGCCGTCGACCTGCACCCGGCCCTGGCTGATCAGGTCCTCGCAGACCCGGCGCGAGCCGACGCCGGCGGCGGCGAGCAGCTTCTGCAGGCGCACACCGTCCGGGTCGTGCACGTCGACCGCGGGGCGCCGGGGCCACTGCGGCGCCGCCGTGGGCTGGCTGGGCTTGGTGTTGCCGGAGGAGCCGCGCTGCGGCTTGCCGCGGCCCTTGTTCTTCCCCGTGGGTGCCGGGGGGCGCTTCTTCCCACCGGGCGGGGGTCCGGACTTCTTGGCCGGCGTCATCCGCGGCCTCCTTCAGCGATCTCGTCGAGCACGTCGACCTCGGGCAGGTAGGGGGCCAGAGCGGGCAGGTCGTCGAGGCTCTGCAGCCCCAGCCGCTCCAGGAAGTAGGAGGTCGTCCCGTACAGGATGGCGGTCGACTCCTCGTCGTGCCCCATCTCCTGGATCAGACCACGGGTCAGCAGGGTGCGGATGACGCCGTCGACGTTCACCCCGCGCACGGCGGCCACGCGCGAGCGGGACACCGGCTGGCGGTAGGCGATCACGGCGAGGGTCTCGAGCGAGGCCTGGGTGAGGCGGGCCTGCTGGCCGTCGAGCACGAACTTCTCCACGACCGGGGCGTACTCGTGGCGGCTGTACATCCGCCAGCCACCACCGACCTGGCGCAGGGTGAAGCCGCGGTGCTGCTCGGCATACCCGGCCTCGAGCGTGGCAAGAGCGGCCTCCACGTCGGCGACCGGCTGCTCGAGCACGGAGGCGAGAGCCATGGTGGGAACCGGCTCGTCGACGACCATGAGCACCGCCTCGACCGCGCCGGAGATTCCACCCGGGAAGTCGGCGACGTCGAACGCGAGCTGCTCCTCCACCGCCTCGGTGGGCTCGGCCGGCGCGGGCTGGTCACTCATCGGGGCTCTCCTTCGGGGCTGGGGTGGCATCAGGCGCCCCGCCGAGTGGCTCGCCGAGCGGCTCGTCGAACTCGTCGTCGACGTCGATCTCGCCCTCCTCGGGCCCGGTCCAGCGCACGGTGAGCTCGCCGAGGGCCTCGACCTGCTCGAAGCCGATGGCGGAGTCGCGGAACAGCTCGAGCAGGGCGAGGAAGCGGGCGACGACGACAAGGGTGGAGTCGGCATCCGCCACCAGGCTGCGGAACGACGCCACCCGTTCACGGCGGAGCCGGTCGCCGAGAATGACGGCCTGCTCGCGCACGCTGACCGCGGGGGCGTGCAGGTGTGACAGCCCCACGGTGGGGGCCTGCTTGGGCACCATCGCCCGGGCCGCGATGACGGCGAGCTGCTCGGGAGTGACGGTCATCAGCAGCTCGGGCAGCAGTGCGGCGACATGGGGTTCGAGGGATGCCGTGCGCGGCTGCATCCGGCCGGCCGTCGCCATCCGCTCGGCGAAGGTGTGCGCGATGTCCTTGAAGGCGCGGTACTGGAGCAGGCGCGCGAAGAGGATGTCGCGGGCCTCGATGAGCGCCAGGTCGTCCTCGTCCTCGGGCCCGGACTGCGGGAGCAGCCGGGCCGCCTTGAGGTCGAGCAGGGTCGCGGCGACGAGCAGGAACTCGGTGGCCTGGGAGAGGTCCCACCCGCCGGGTGTGGCCCGCTCGACCTTGATGTGCGCGATGAAGTCGTCGGTGACCGTGGCCAGCGAGATCTCGGTGATGTCGAGCTTGTGCTTGCTGATCAGGCCCAGCAGCAGGTCGAACGGACCGGTGAAGTTCTCGAGGGTGACCTCGAAGGCGGTGGCGGGCGCGCGCCGGGTCAGCACTCCCCCCGGAGTGAGGTCTGAGGCCCCCGACGAGCCCTCGGGGGCCGTCGTCATCGCCTCAGGCCGCCCCACCGCGGGCGATGAGCTCGCGGGCGAGCTGCCGGTAGGCGTCGGCACCCTTGTGGGTGGCGTCGTACGTGGTGATCGGCTCGGCGGCCAAGCTGGCGTCCGGGAACTTCACCGTGCGCGAGATGACGGTGTGGAAGACCTGGTCGCCGAAGTGCTCGACCACGCTGGCAACGACCTCGCGCGAGTGCAGGGTGCGGCCGTCGTACATCGTCGCGAGGATGCCGTCGACCTCCAGGCGCGGGTTGAGCCGATCGGTGATCTTGGCGATCGTCTCGACGAGCAGCGCCACGCCACGCATGGCGAAGAACTCGCACTCGAGCGGGATGATCACGCCGTGCGCCGCCGTGAGTGCGTTGACGGTGAGCAGGCCCAGTGATGGCTGGCAGTCGATGAGCACCACGTCGTAGTCGTCGAGGACCGGCCGCAGCACCCCCGCCAGGATCTGCTCGCGGGCCACCTCACTGACCAGCTTCATCTCGGCGGCCGACAGGTCGATGTTCGCCGGTAGAACGTCCAGGCCCTGCCACCTGGTGTGCTTGATGACGTCGCGGATGTCGTGGCCGCGCTCGATGAGCAGGTTGTAGACGGTCACGTCGAGCTCGTTGACCGGCACGCCCAGGCCCACCGACAGGGCGCCCTGGGGGTCGAAGTCGACGAGCAGCACCCTGCGGCCGACCTCGGCCAGCGCAGCCCCGAGGTTGATGGTCGTCGTCGTCTTGCCGACGCCACCCTTCTGGTTGCACATCGCGATGACTCGGGCCGGCCCGTGCGAGGTCAGCGGCTGCGGCGCAGGGAAGTCCGGCAGCGGGCGACCGGTCGGGCCCGCCTGTCCGGCGGTGCGGATCTGGAACGCCGCGTCGGAATCCAACTGTCTCTCCCCAGTACCTTTCGTGCTGCGACGGTCAGCCTCGCGCTGATCGGCCCCGACCCTATCAGCGTGCGCGGGGGTGGCTCTGGGCATAGACCTCACGGAGTCGCTGCACCGTCACCAGGGTGTAGATCTGGGTGGTCGTGACCGACGCGTGGCCGAGCAGCTCCTGCACGACGCGCACGTCGGCACCGCCCTCGAGCAGGTGGGTGGCGAACGAGTGGCGCAGCGTGTGCGGCGACAGGTGGCCCGGCACGTGCGCCCGCTCGGCGCAGGCCCGCAGCACCGACCAGGCGCTCTGCCGCGAGAGCCGGCCTCCCCGGGTGTTGAGGAACAGGGCCGGCGTGCCGACCCCGCGAACGGCGAACGTCGGCCGCCCCCGCACCAGCCAGGCGTCGAGCGCCGCCGCCGCGTAGGACCCGAGGGGGACGATGCGCTCCTTGCCACCCTTGCCCCGCAGGCGCACGACGCCCTCCTCCCCCGCGACGTCGTCGACGTCGAGGCCGACCGCTTCGGAGATCCGGGCCCCGGTGCCGTAGAGCACCTCGAGCAGCGCGCGGTCGCGCAGGGATGCCGGGGTGTCACCGACCGAGGCCGCCTCCAGCAGCCGCTCGACGTCCTCGACGGGGATCGCCTTGGGCAGCCGTGCCGGGGCCCTCGGCGGGCTGACCCGGCGGGCCGGGTCGGCCTCCAGCACCCCCTCGAGGGCCAGGAAGCGGTGCAGGCCGCGCACCGAGACCAGGGTGCGGGCCGCGGAGGTCGCCGCGAGAGGGGCGTGCCCCCCGTCGCCCTCGCGCAGCCGCGCGAGGAACTCGGTCACGTGCGTCTCCCGCACGTCCTGCGGCCGCTCGACGCCGACGGAGGACAGGTAGGCGGACCAGCGCCCGAGGTCGCGTCGGTACGCCGACAGGGTGTGCCGGGAGGCGCCGCGCTCGACGTCGAGGTGGGCCAGCCACGCGCCGACGGCCCGCCCCACGGGCGTGGGGCGGGCCGTCGGCTCGGTCGGTGTTCCGGTCAGGACAGGGCCTCGTCGAGGGGGATGCTGTCCATGCCGAAGGCCTCGGCGACGGCGGCGTAGGTGATGTGGCCGCCGTGGGTGTTCAGGCCGAGCGCCAGGGCGGGGTCGGCCCTGGAGGCGTCCTTCCAGCCCGCGTCGGCCAGCGTGATGGCGTAGGACATCGTGGCGTTGGTCAGCGCCCAGGTGGAGGTGTGCGGCACCGCGCCGGGCATGTTCGCGACGCAGTAGTAGATCGAGTCGTGCACCTGGAACGTCGGGTCGGCGTGCGTGGTGGGGCGCGAGTGCTCGAAGCAGCCGCCCTGGTCGATGGCGACGTCGACGAGCACCGAGCCCGGCTTCATCTGGGCCACCATCTCGTCGGTGACGAGCTTGGGGGCCTTGGCGCCCGGGATGAGCACCGTGCCGATGACCAGGTCGGCACCGAGCACCTGCTCCTTGATCGACATCGCCGACGAGGCGATCTGCGCGACGCGGTTGTCGTAGCGCCAGAAGCTCATCCGCAGCTTGTCGAGGTCGGTGTCGAGGATCGTGACGTCGGCGCCCATGCCCAGTGCGATGTTCGCGGCGTTCTGACCGGCGACCCCGGCGCCGATGACGACGACCTTGGAGTTCGCGACGCCGCCGATGCCGCCCATGAGCACACCACGACCACCCTGCGCCTTCATCATCGAGTGCGCGCCCACCTGCGGGGCCAGGCAGCCGGCGACCTCCGACATGGGATAGAGCAGCGGCAGCAGCCCCGAGGGCAGCTGCACGGTCTCGTAGGCGATGGAGGTGACCTTCTTCGCGACGAGCTCCCTGGTGAGCGGCTCGTCGGCGGCCAGGTGCAGGTAGGTGAACAGAGTCAGGCCCTCGCGCAGGCGGTGGTACTCGTCCGCCACCGGCTCCTTGACCTTCAGAACCAGGTCCGACTCGCCCCACACGTCGTCGGCGGCGTCGAGGATCGTCGCGCCCTGCGACACGTAGCCGTCATCGGGGATCGAGGAGCCGAGCCCGGCCCCCTTCTGGACAAACACGTCGTGCCCGCGGCGGACGAGCTCGTGGACCCCCACCGGGGTGATGGCGACGCGGAACTCGTTGTTCTTGACCTCGCTGGGGATACCGACCTTCACGGGAACCTGGGCCTGTCTGTCTCGTCGAACACCCCCGGCACCGTTGCCGCGGGCGGCTGCGCTCCGGTGGAGCGCGATGCGAGTCTAGACCCGGGCCGGCACGCGCCCACGACCTGAGGAGCACGTATGAAGCTGTACAGCGACATCCCTGGGCGCCGCCTGGTGCAGGTGGCCGGCGACGTCGGCGTCGTGCTGTGGGTCGTGCTCTGGGTGCGTGTCGCGCAGCGGGTCCACGACGCGACGATGGCGCTGGCCGAGCCGGGACGCGACCTGGCCGGGGCGGGCAGCAGCTTCCGCGACACGATGTCGAGCGCCGGCGACGACGTCGACGACCTGCCGCTGCTCGAGGACCGGGTGGCCACGCCGTTCCGCTCCGCAGCGGGGGTGGGGACCGAGATCGAGAAGGCCGGCACCGATCTCGTCACGGCGGTCGAGCGGATGTCGCTGCTGCTGGCCGTGACGACCGCCCTGGTGCCGATCCTCATCGTCGGCGCGACGTGGTTCGCCCTTCGGGTGAGGTTCGTACGCCGGGCGAGCGCCGCCCAGCGGTTCATCGACGCCGCGCCGGACCTCGACCTGTTCGCGCTGCGGGCCATGGCCAACCAGCCGATGCCGCGCCTGGCGAAGATCTCCGACGACCCGGCCGGCGCGTGGCGCCGCGGCGAGCTCGACGTCATCCACGCCCTGGCCCTGCTCGAGCTCAAGGACAGCGGGCTGCGCCCGCCCCCGCCCGTTACGGCCTGACCGCTGCGCCCGAGGGTGCTTCCGCGTGTTCACGGCGCGGGCTACCGCGCAGGAACCGCTGCTTTCGCGACGAGTACTGGGCGGTAGGACGCGCTCGAGCCTGCCCCCGCCCGCTACGGCGTGACGACGGCGGGGCGGAGGTCCTCGGCGGGGCACTGCCAGCTGGCGGGCTCGGCGTCGACCTGCTCGCCCGAGCGGATGTCCTTGACCTGGTCGACGCGGTCACCGGCGCCCGGGAACCAGACGAACGGGATGCCGCGACGGTCGGCGTAGCGGATCTGCTTGCCGAACCTCGCTGCGGTGGGCGCGACCTCGCACGGGATGCCGCGCGACCGCAGCGCCGCCGCGACCCGTCGGGATGCCTCGCGGCTCTCCTCGTCGACGACCGCGACGAGCACGGCCGCCGGGGTCGACCGGCTCGCGGTGAGCCCGCGCTTGGTGACCAGCAGGTGCACCAGGCGGCTCAGGCCGATCGAGATGCCAACGCCGGGATAGGTCGTGCGCCCGTCGGTGGCCAGCGAGTCGTAGCGCCCGCCGGAACACACCGAGCCCCAGGACTCGGAGCCGACGAGCTGGGTCTCGTAGACCGTGCCGGTGTAGTAGTCGAGCCCGCGCGCGATCCGCAGGTCGGCGACGAGCACGCCGGGCGCTTGCTCCATCCCGACCGCGAGAACCGCGGCGAGGGCATCGAGCCCCTCGTCGAGGATGGGGTGCTGCACGCCGAGGGCGCGCACGGCATCCACGAAGGAGAGGTCGGTGCTGGTGATCGAGGCCAGTGCGAGCACCTGCCGGGCCTGGTCCTGGCTCGCCCCCGCCTCGAGGAGCATCTCGGCGACCGGCCCGGGGCCGATCCTGTCGAGCTTGTCGACGACGCGCAGGGTGGCGGCGACGTCGGTCAGGCCGATGCCGAGGAAGAACCCCTCGGGGATCTTGCGGTTGTTGACCGAGATGCGGAACTCCCCCACCGGAAGCCGCGCGAAGGCCTCGGCGATGACGAGCGGCATCTCCGCCTCGAAGTGCGGAGCCAGCTCGCCGACGTCGACGACATCGATGTCGGCCTGGGTGAACTCGCGGAAGCGCCCCTCCTGCGGCCGCTCCCCCCGCCACACCTTCTGGATCTGGTAGCGGCGGAACGGGAAGGCGAGCTTGCCCGCGTTCTCGAGCACGTACCGGGCGAAGGGCACCGTGAGGTCGAAGTGCAGGCCGAGCGCGGCATCCCTGCCGCTGTCGTCGCCCGCCAGCCGGCTGATGCCGTAGATCTCCTTGTCGGCGTCGCCGCCCTTGCCGAGCAGCCGGTCGACCGGCTCGACCGCCCGGGTCTCCAGGGGCGCGAAGCCGTGCAGCTCGAAGACCTCGCGGATGACGTCGAGGAAGTGCAGCTCCAGGAGCCGCTCGGCCGGCAGGAGCTCGGGGAAACCCGAGATCGGGGTCACCTTGACGGTGGGGGTGCTCACGCCGTCAATCCTCGCAGGTAGGGGTTGCCGGCGCGTTCGCGTCGGATCGTGGTCGCGGCGCCGTGGCCGGTCAGCACGAGGGTGGAGTCGACCAGCGGCAGCACGACGTCGCGCAGGGAGCGCTGCATGGCCGCGTCGTTCCCACCGGGCAGGTCGGTGCGCCCGATCGAGCCGGCGAAGAGCACGTCGCCGCTCACGACGGTGCGGTCCAGACCCTCCTCGCGTGGCAGTCCGTCGGGCACGGCGGGGAGGCCGAACATCACCGAACCCTCGGTGTGCCCCGGGGCGTGCAGCACCTCGACCTCGAGGCCCGCCAGCGCCAGCACCTGTCGGTCGGCAACCTCGACGACGTGCTCGGGTTCGCGCCAGGTGGCGCGCCGCCCGAACTGCTGCTGGAGCATCTCGAGCAGGCCGGGCATGACGTTGCCCAGCGGGTCGACCAGCCGGTAGCGGTCGTCGGTGTGGATGTAGGCCGCGGTGTCGCCGCCGCACACGGGGGTCACCGAGTAGACGTGATCGATGTGGCCATGCGTGAGCAGCACGGCGGCGGGCTTGAGCCGGTGCTCGGCGAGCACGTCGCGCAGCGTCGACTCGACCCCGATGCCCGGGTCGACGACCAGGCACTCCTGCCCGGGGCCGGGTGCCAGGACGTAGCAGTTGGTGGCGAAGGCAGCGGCGGGGAAGGCGACGGCGAGCACGGGGTGAGCGTAGCCGCACCCTGCTGCCTAGACTGGGCCGCCGTTGCCGCGATGAGCCAAGGAGACCGGTCCCGTGACCAAGGAGCAGGAGCGCGCCCGGGCGCGCCGTCGCTACGAGCGCCAGCAGGCGACCCGTGCCCAGCGCGAGGTCGACCACGGCCGCCGCATGCGCCTCGTCGCGATCATCACCACGGTCCTGCTGGTTGTTGGCGTCGCCGGCGTGGTGGGCAGCATCCTCGCCAACAGCCCGGACGACGACGCGGCACCCGCGACCACGGCGGCCGGCTGTGAGCAGCCCCCCACCGCGCTCGGCACCGGAGCCCAGCTGCAGCTGCCCGACAAGACGACCGCACAGGGCAAGACCTACGTCGCGACGATCACCACCAACTGCGGAGACATCGAGCTGACCCTCGACGGCGCGAAGGCCCCGCAGGCGGTCGCCTCGTTCGTCGAGCTGGCCAGGCAGAGCTACTGGCTCAACGCACCGTGCCACCGACTCACGACCGACGGCGCGCTCAAGGTGCTGCAGTGCGGTGACCCCACCGGCACCGGCCAGGGCGCTCCCGGCTACGGCTTCGGCGTCGAGAACGCCCCCGCGGACGGCGCGTACCCGCGCGGCACGCTGGCGATGGCCCGCACCACCGACCCGGACAAGGGCAACGGCGGCCAGTTCTTCCTCGTCTACGGCGACTCCAGCCTCCCGGACGCCAATGGCTACAGCGTGTTCGGCACGGTCACCTCGGGGTTGGATATTGTCGACAAGATCGCTGCCGCCGGGGTCGCCCCCGGCGGGACCAGCCCCACCGACGGGTTCCCCGCCGCACCGATCAGCATCCTTGCTGTTGCTGTCACCGAGAAGAAGGCCTGACCGTGTCAGACGACAAGCCCACCCCCCGTCCGAGCATCCCCTCGCCGGCCGTTCTCGCGAAGCTGCACCCGCGGCCGGTCGCGGCGCCGGCACCGGTGGCCAGCTCGGAGTCGGCGCGGTTCGGCCGGGTCGACGACGAGGGCCACGTCTTCGTCACGGTCGGCGACGAGGAGCGTGAGGTCGGCTCCTACCCCGGTGCCACGCCCGAGGAGGCCCTGCAGTACTTCGCCCGCAAGTACGACGAGCTCGCGGCGTCGGCCGACCTGCTCGAGGCGCGCCTGGCCAACCCCGACGTCTCCGCCAAGGAGGTCGCCGACGGCCTGGCGACCCTCAGGGAGCACGTCGAGACCGTCCGCGCCGTCGGTGACGTGCCGGCCCTGCAGGCCACGGTCGAGCGGGTCGAGGCGGGCCTGGCCACCAAGCGCGCCCACGAGGCCGAGCACCGTGCGGCCGCCCGGGCCGAGGCCACCACCGAGCGCGAGGCCATCGTCGCCGAGGCCGAGCAGATCGCCGGACAGCCGGCTGCCTCCACCCAGTGGAAGACCAGCGGCGAGCGGATGCGCGTCCTGCTCGACCGGTGGAAGCAGCACCAGCGCTCCGGCGCCAAGCTCGACAAGGCCACCGAGTCCGCGCTCTGGCAGCGCTTCAGCCACGCCCGAAACTCCTTCGACAAGGCTCGGCGGGCCTGGTTCGCCGACCTCGAGACCAGCCGCGCCGAGGCGCGCTCCACCAAGGGGGCCCTGGCCGCGGAGGCCGAGGAGCTGTCCACCAGCACCGAGTGGACCCCCACCGCCCGAGCGTTCAAGCAGCTGATGGACCGCTGGCGGGCCGCCGGTCGGACTTCCCGCGCCGAGGACGACGCCCTTTGGGAGCGGTTCCGCGCCGCCCAGGACGCCTTCTTCACGGCCAAGGACGAGATCTCGGCCGCCGAGGACGAGGAGTTCCGGGCCAACCTCGCCGTCAAGGAGGAGCTGCTCACCGAGGCCGACGCCCTGCTGCCGGTGACCGACGTCGAGGCCGCGAAGTCGGCCCTGCGCGGCATCCAGGACCGGTGGGAGAAGGCGGGCAAGGTGCCCCGCGCCGAGCTCGAACACGTCGAGAAGCGGATGCGCCGCGTCGAGACCGCCGTCCGCGAGGCCGACGAGCAGCGCTGGAAGCGCACCAACCCGGAGGTGGCGGCCCGCGCCCGTTCGCTCGTCGACCAGCTCGAGGCATCGGTCACCTCCATCGGGGCCCAGCTCGCGAAGGCCGAGGCCGCCGGGGACACCACCGCGGCGGAGGCGGCCCGCGCCCGCCTGACCACCCAGGAGGAGTGGCTGGCCCAGGCCCGGGCAGGGTTGGACGAGTTCGGCGGCTGAGCCGGCCGTGCGGGATCAGCCGCCGGTGACCCGGTGCGCGTCGAACACGCCGTCGACCTTCTGCACCGCGCGCACGACGTGCCCCAGGTGACCGGGGTCGCCCATCTCGAAGGTGAAGTGCAGCTTGGCCACCCGGTCGCGGGAGGTCGTGACGGCCGCCGAGAGGATGTTCACGCCGTTGTCGGAGATGATCCGCGTGACGTCGGAGAGCAGGCGCGACCGGTCGAGCGCCTCGACCTGAAGCTGCACGAGGAACATGCTGCCGGAGGTCGGCGCCCACTCGACCTCGATGATCTTCTCGGGCTGGGAGAGCAGCGAGAAGGCGTTGGTGCAGTCGCGCCGGTGCACCGAGACGCCGTTGCCGCGGGTCACGAACCCGAGGATGTCGTCGCCGGGCACGGGGGTGCAGCAGCGGGCCAGCTTGACCCAGACGTCCGTCATGTCCTTGACGACCACGCCGGGGTCACCGTGCCGGCGGTGGTGGGGCCGGTCGGCCGTGGCCGGCATCGCGGCCTCGGCGATGTCCTCGCTGGCGCCGTCCTCGCCCCCGACCGACGCGACCAGGCGCGACACGACGTGCTGGGCGGAGACGTTGCCCTCGCCGACCGCGGCATAGAGGCCGTCGATTCCGGCCAGGCGCAGCTCCTCCGCGACACCGGTCAGGGACTCGACCGAGGTGAGCCGCTGCAGCGGCAGACCCTGCTTGCGCATGGCCTTCGCGAGGGAGTTCTTCCCCTCGTCGATCATCTCCTCGCGGCGTTCCTTGGTGAACCAGTGCTTGATCTTGTTGCGGGCCCGCGCCGAGCGCACGAAGCTCAGCCAGTCGCGTGACGGCCCGGCGGAGTCGGCCTTGGAGGTCAGCACCTCGACGACGTCGCCGTTGTCGAGCCGGCTCTCGAGCGGCACGAGGCGTCCGTTGACCCGGGCCCCGATGCAGTGGTGACCCACCTCGGTGTGCACGGCGTACGCGAAGTCGACCGGCGTCGAACCGGCGGGCAGCCCGACGAGCTGGCCCTTCGGGGTGAAGACGTAGACCTCACTGGCGTTGATCTCGAAGCGCAGTGACTCGAGGAACTCGCCGGGGTCGGAGGTCTCCTTCTGCCAGTCGAGCAGCTGGCGCAGCCACGCCATGTCGTTGACCGCATCGGTCTGGCCGTCGCGGGCCTGCACGCCGCCCTGCACCCCGCCCTGCGCACCGGCGCCCTTCGCGGAGGGGTCTTCCTTGTACTTCCAGTGCGCGGCGACGCCGTACTCGGCCCGGCGGTGCATGGTGTGGGTGCGGATCTGGATCTCGACGGGCTTGCCGCCCGGGCCGATGACCGTCGTGTGCAGCGACTGGTACATGTTGAACTTCGGCATCGCGATGTAGTCCTTGAAGCGCCCCGGCACGGGGTTCCACCGTGCGTGCAGCGCTCCGAGCGCGGCGTAGCAGTCACGCACCGTCTCGACGAGCACCCGTACCGCCACCAGGTCGTAGATCTGGTGGAAGTCGCGGCCCCCCACGATCATCTTCTGGTAGACGGAGTAGTAGTGCTTGGGCCGCCCGGTCACCGTCGCCTTGATCTTCGCGGTGCGCAGGTCGGCGCCCACCTCCTCGCGGACGCCCGCCAGGTACTCCTCGCGGGCCGGGGCACGCTCGGCCACCAGGCGCACGATCTCGTCGTAGACCTTGGGGTAGAGAGCCTGGAAGGAGAGGTCCTCGAGCTCCCACTTGATGGTGTTCATGCCCAGGCGGTGCGCCAGGGGGGCGTAGATCTCGAGGGTCTCCTTGGCCTTGCGCTGGGCACTCTCCTGGGAGACGTAGCGCCAGGTGCGGGCGTTGTGCAGGCGGTCGGCGAGCTTGATGACGAGCACGCGGATGTCGCGCGCCATCGCGACGACCATCTTGCGCACCGTCTCGGCCTGGGCAGCCTGGCCGTAGGTGACCTTGTCGAGCTTGGTGACGCCGTCGACCAGCATCGCGATCTCGTCACCGAAGTCGCGTCGCAGCGCCTCGAGGCTGTACGAGGTGTCCTCGACCGTGTCGTGCAGCAGTGCGGCAGCCAAGGTGGTGGGGGTCATGCCGAGCTCGGCCAGGATGGTCGTCACGGCGAGGGGGTGGGTGATGTAGTCGTCGCCGGAGCGCCGTTTCTGCCCCTCGTGGGCCCGCTCGGCGACGGCGTAGGCCCGCTCGATGATGGCGAGGTCGGCCTTGGGGTGAGTGCTGCGCACGACCTGCAGGAGCGGCTCGAGCACCGGGTTGTCGGGCACCTTGTTGCGCCCGACGAGGGCGAGGGCCGCGCGGGCCCTGGCGCGCGAGGACAGCCCGGGGGGTGGTGTCACCGCCCCGGCCGTCGTGGTGTCCTCCGCCATGCCGGGAGTGTAGTCGCCGGTCATGGGACGACGAGGAGCGCTCCCACCGGCCGGTCACCCAGCCGGTCCCGGCCGCCGAGGGCGGCGAGCTCGACCACGCACTCGAACCCGACGACGTCGGCGCCGGCCTGTTCCAGCAGGTCCCAGGCCGCGACGGCGGTTCCGCCGGTGGCGAGCACGTCGTCGACGAGCAGCACCCGCTCGCCCCCGACGAACGCGTCGGCGTGCACCTCGATCTCGGCGCTGCCGTACTCGAGGTCGTAGGAGATCGAGACGGTCTCGCCCGGAAGCCTGCCGGCCTTGCGCACCGGCACGAAGCCGACGCCGAGGGCGTGGGCCAGCGCGGCGCCCACGACGAAGCCTCGTGCCTCGACGCCCGCCACGAGGTCGACGGCACCATCGTGGCGCCGGGCCAGGGCGGCCACCACCGTCGCGAAGGCCCGGGGGTCGGCGAGCAATGGGGTGATGTCCTTGAACACCACACCGGGCTGTGGGAAGTCGGGGACGTCGCGCAGGCTCGCCGTGACGACCGCCGCGACGTCGGCGTCGGGCGCAACGGGTGCGGGCGGCATCCCGGTCAGCGCTTGGACTTCGGGGTGCGGCGTGGCTGGTTGCGCGGCCCCGACTGGCTCGACTGGGCGTACTTGTGCACCGCCCGGCCGGTGAGCGTGGCGCCCTCGCCCTCGGAGGCTGCGGGAGCACCGCTGCCGACGGCCACCGGCTCGGCCTGTCCCTCGAGCGCGGCCTCGGCGGCCGCGTCCTTGGCCTTGCGGGCCTGGAACCGGTCGGCGCGCTTCTCGAGCTCGACCACGGCCGGGTCGCGGCGGCGCAGGCTGACCAGCAGCGGGGTGGCGATGAAGATCGAGGAGTAGGCGCCGATGAGGATGCCGACGAAGAGCACGAGCGAGAGGTCGAGGAGCACACCCGGGCCGAGGAAGACCGCACCGACGGCGAGCACCGCCGCGATGGGGAGCAGCCCGATGACGGTGGTGTTGATCGAGCGGACCATCGTCTGGTTGACCGCGAGGTTCGCCGCCTGGGCGAAGGTGAGCCGACCGTTCGCGAAGGCCTCGGTGGTGTTCTCACGCACCTTGTCGAAGACGACCACGGTGTCGTAGAGGCTGTAGCCGAGCACCGTGAGGAAGCCGATCATCGTCGCCGGCGAGACCTCGAAGCCGGTCCACGCGTAGATGCCGACCGTGATGATCATGTCGTGGGCCAGCGCGATCAGTGCCGCTGCGGCCATCTTCCAGTTGCGGAAGTAGATGCTCATCAGCAGCGCGACGGCCACGAGGAAGATGACCAGCGCACGCAACGCCTGACCACTGACCGACGCACCCCACGAAGGGCCGATGAACGTGCCGCTCACCTCGGAGCCCGCCACGCCGAAGGCCTCGGCCAGGTCGGCGCGCACCTGCTGGCTGTCGCTGTCGGAGAGCCGCTCGGTCTGCACCCGCACGGTGTTGTTGCCGACGAGCGTGACGTTGACGCCGCGCTGGTCCTCGGTGGCGCCGACCGCGTTGCGCGCCACCTGCTCGTAGTCGCCCGGGGTGGAGGTGGTGGCGACGCGGAACTCCGAGCCACCCCGGAACTCCAGGCCCAGGTTGAGCTGCTGGGTGGCCAGACCCAGCACCGCGAAGATCATCACCGCCAACGAGGCCAGGTAGAACCGTCGGCGCTGCGGGACCACCGGCACCGAGCGCTTGCCGGTGTAGAGGTCGTTGCCCATGGTGGCGAAGCTGAAGCTCATGCCACACCTCCTTCGGTGCCGGCGGACGCAGGTGCCGGGTGGGTGAAGCGGCCGCGTCCGGCATACCGCGGGGTCGTGGTGGCGCCCAGGCGCCGCGGGTCGAGACCCGACCAGGCGTGACCGTCGCGGAAGAACGGCCGCCGCGCGAGGAGCGAGACCACGGGGTGGGTGAAGAAGAAGACGACGAGCAGGTCGATGAGCGTGGTCAGGCCGAGCGTGAACGCGAAGCCGCGAACGCTCGAGCTGGCCAGGGCGAAGAGCGTCAGGGCGGCGAGGAAGTTCACGCCGTCGGCGGCCAGGATGGTGCGCTTCGCGCGGTTCCAGCCGGCCTCGACCGCAGCGGCCAGGGACCGGCCGTCACGCAGCTCGTCCCGCACGCGCTCGAAGTAGACGATGAACGAGTCGGCGGTGAAGCCGATGGCGACGATCAGACCGGTGACGCCCGCCATGTCGAGGCGGTAGTTGTGCGACCAGCCCAGGATGGTGATCGTCAGGTAGGTCATCAGGCCGGCCACCACGATCGACGCGACCGTGACGAAGCCCAGCGCGCGGTACTGCAGGAGCGAGTAGACGACCACGAGAATGAGGCCGATCAGGCCGGCGATGAGGCCGTACCGCAGCTGCTCGCTGCCGAGCGTGGGGCTGATGTCGATGCTGGTCTGCTCGACGAACGAGAGCGGGAGCGCGCCGAACTTGAGCTGGTCGGCGAGGCTGCGGGCGCCGTCGAGGGTGAAGCCGCCGGTGATGCTGGCGCGGCCGTCGAGGATCGCGCTCTGGAAGCGCGGTGCGACGATGACGCGCGAGTCGAGGGTGGCCGCGAGCTGGTTCTGCGGCTCGGGCAGGCCGACCATCGTGCGGCTGATGTCGGCGTACTGCTTGGCACCCTCCCCGTTGAGGCTCAGCGCGATCTCGACCTCGTTGGTGACGGCGCCCTGCTGGTTGGTCTGGTACCCCGAGGTGGCGTCGCTGATCTTGTCACCGGAGACGGCGACCGGGCCGAGGATGTACTTCGCTGCACCGTCGACGTCACACGTGACCAGCGGCTTGGTCGGGTCGTCGACGATGTTCTCGAGCGCCGCGGGGTCGCTGCAGTCGAGGTCCTCGAACTGCTGCTGGATCTCGGGGGTGATCCACGCCAGGTCCGTCGGGTCGGTGGGCACGCCACCGGATGCCGTGGGGCTGGGGTCGGGGTTGGGCGTGGCGCCGGCCGATCCGGTGGGCGCGGGCGTGGCGTCGGCCGAGCCGCCGGCCGAGCCGCTGGGCGCGGGCGTGGCCGCCATCAGGGCATCGGGCACCGCGCTGTTGCTGGTCGGCGAGGGGCTGCTCGCCGTGGTCGGGGTGGTGGACGCCGACGGGCTCGGGGCGCCGGTGGCCGTGCCACTGGGTGAGGGGCTGACCGTGGGCTGCGGTGAGCCGGCAGCCAGGGCCAGCACCGGGCGGAACTGCAGCTGGGATGACTTGCTGATCGCGTCGCGGACCTCCTGCGTGGGGATCTCCGGGATGCTGACCACGATGTTGCGGTCTCCCTGGGTCGTCACCTCGGCCCCGGACACACCACCGGCGTCGACGCGCTGCACGATGATGTCGCGTGCCTGGTTGAGCTGCTCGCTCGAGACGGTCTGCCCGGCGGCGGTCTTGGGCTCGAGGATGATCTGGGTGCCGCCTTTGAGGTCCAGACCGAGCTTGGGCTGGGTCCCCGCGTCGGAGAAGAAGACGGCTCCCACGAGCAGGCCGCCGAGGGCGACGACGATGGCGATGAGGAACAGCAGCGACCGGCGCGCCGCGGTCTGCTGGTTGGCCGCTGCCATGGTCAGGCGACCTCGGTGGCGCGCATGCCGATGGCCCGCCGGTCGTAGCGCAACGTGCTGCCCGCCCCGGTGTCGAGGGTGACGACCTGCTCGTCGATCGCCACGATGGTGCCGTACAGCCCCGACGTCGTCACGACCTCGTCACCGACGGCCAGGGAGCCCTGGAGCGCCTGCACCTGCTGGTTGCGCCGCCGCTGGGTGAACATGATCCACACCAGGAGCAGGAACGGCAGGAGCAGGACGAACAGATAGCCGAGGCCGGAGCCGGAGCCGGAGAACATAGGTGAGGTCGGTCCTTCGTGTCAGGTCGCCCGCTCGCGGCAGGCAGTGGTTCGGCCCGGACGCGCCGGGCCGAGGGTCAAGTCTAGGCGACGCCCTCCCCACCCACCAACGGGGCTGGCCGGAGCATCGTGCCCGTTCTCAGCCGGAGAACCGCCCGGGGCCGGCACCCGTCTCCGGGCCGCTGTCGAGGGGCAGTGCCTCCTGCTGCAGGAACCCGGCGGGGGCCTCGAGGCGAAGATGCCGCCAGGCCCGCGCTGCTGCCGACCTCCCCCGGGGCGTGCGGACGATGTAGCCCTCGCGAACGAGATAGGGCTCGGCCACGGTCTCGACCGTGTCGGACTCCTCCCCCACCGCCACCGCGAGGGTGGACAGACCCACCGGTCCACCGCCGAAGCGGCGGCACAGCGCCTCGAGCACGGCCCGGTCGAGCCGGTCCAGCCCGGCGTCGTCGACGTCGAACAGGGCCAGGGCGGCATGCGCCGCCTCGGAGTCGACGTGGCCGCGGCCGTGCACCTGGGCCCAGTCGCGCACGCGGCGCAGGAGCCGGTTGGCGATGCGCGGCGTCCCGCGGGACCGACCGGCGATCTCGGCGATGCCGGGCTCGTCGGCCTCCACGGCGAGCAACCGGGCCGAGCGGTGCAGGATCGTGATGAGGTCGGCGGTGTCGTAGTAGTCGAGGTGCGCGGTGAAGCCGAAGCGGTCGCGCAGTGGGGCCGGCAACAAGCCGGCCCGGGTCGTGGCCCCGACGACGGTGAACGGCGGCAGCTGGAGCGGGATGGCGGTGGCGCCGGGGCCCTTGCCCACGATGACGTCGACCCGGAAGTCCTCCATGGCGAGGTAGAGCATCTCCTCGGCGGAGCGGCTCATCCGGTGGATCTCGTCGAGGAAGAGCACCTCGCCCTCGTCGAGCGAGGAGAGCACGGCGGCGAGGTCCCCGGCGTGTTGGATGGCCGGCCCGCTGGTGACCCGGATCGGCTTGTCGATCTCGGCCGCGACGATCATGGCCAGCGTGGTCTTGCCCAGACCGGGCGGCCCCGAGAGCAGCACGTGGTCAGGGGCACTGCCCCGACGATTGGCCGCTTCGAGCACCAGCCCGAGCTGGTCGCACACCCGGGGCTGGCCGGGGAACTCGCTGAGCCGCTTGGGCCGCAGGGCCGCGTCGACCGACCGGTCGTCGTCGGACCCGGCGGCGTCGACGACCCGGGCGGTGGCCTCGTAGGAGCCGTCGGCCTCGAGCATCTCGCTCGCGAAGCCGCGTTCGGGCTGTGGCGCGGAGTGCGGCTGTGGCGCGGAGTGCGGCTGTGGCGCGGGCTGCGGGGACTGGCTCACGGCCGCAGCTCGCGCAGGGCCAGGCGCAGGTACGCGGCGATGTCGGCGTCGGCGGGCGCGCTGGCGGCGACCCGCTCCACGGCATCCCCGGCGTGCTTGGCCGACCAGCCGAGGCCGACCAGCGCCTCGGTGACCTGCCCGCGCCAGGGCTCGCGCCCGGCGGATCCGGCGGTGGTGCCGCCCGTGGAGGCGCTACCGCCCCGCACCTCGCCGACCTTGTCGCGCAGCTCGAGCACCAGGCGCTCGGCCGACTTCGCGCCGATGCCGGGGATGGTCGTAAGGGCCTTGGTGTCGCCGGTGGACAGCGCCGCGGCGAGCTGGTCGGGGCCCATGACCGACAGCATCGCCAGGGCCAGCCGGGGGCCGACGCCCGAGACGGTCTGCAGGGTCTCGAACATGTCGCGCTCGGCGGGGGCCGAGAAGCCGAACAGGGTGAGGGAGTCCTCACGCACGACGAGGCTGGTGGCGAGGGCCACCTCGCTCCCGCGACGACAGGCCGATGCCGTGGGCGGGGTCGTGTGCACCAGCATGCCGATGCCCCCCACCTCGACGACGACGTGGTCGAGACCGACGTGGACGACCGGGCCGCGCACCGCGGCGATCATCGGCGGGCCTGCTCGGCGTTGGCGTTGGCGTTGGCGTCGGCGGCCAGGGCGTCGCGGCGGGCGACCTGCGCCCCGCGCCAGACGTGGCAGATCGCCAGCGCGAGGGCGTCGGCGGCGTCGGCGGGGCGGGGTGCCACCTCGAGCCCGAGGATGCGGGTGACCATGGCCGTGACCTGGGCCTTGTCGGCGCGGCCCGAGCCGGTCACCGCCGCCTTGACCTCGGTCGGGGTGTGGAAGACCACGGGGATGCCGCGCTTGGTCGCCGTGAGCAGCGCGACCGCGGTCGCGTGGGCGGTGGTCATGACCGTGGCGACGTTGACGTCGGCGAAGACCCGTTCCACGGCCACCACGTCGGGGGCGAACCGGTCGAGCCAGGCCTCGAGCTCGCGCTCGAGGAAGACCAGCCGCTCCCCCGGTTCGGCGACACCCGGGGTGCGCACGACGCCCACGGCAACCATGACGGCGCGGCCGGGCCGGCCGTCGACGACCCCCAGGCCGCAGCGGGTCAGGCCGGGGTCGACGCCGAGCACGCGCACGAGTTGGCCCTCCTGGTCTGACCGGCAGGTTAGAACACCTGTTCGGGATGCCACGCTACACAGCCATGGGTGGCCTTGGGCGGAGCAACACGCGCGAAGCCGTTCCCAGCCCGGACGAACGGTTAACGGGGGACATCCGTCCGAGTGCATCGCGCCCGCCTTGCGAGCGACGAAAGGGGACCCCAGCCGCATCGACTGTGGATATCCCTTTGATTCGTACGTGTGTTCGAGTATGCTGTGGGTATGTCCAGCAGCCCACTCCGCCAGCGCGTCGCCGCCCTGCGCGCGGAGGCGTCCGCGGTGGGGGTGCAGCTCGTCGCTGAGGCCGCCGG
>JBBQWX010000056.1:0-24254 GCA_038210185.1 Actinomycetales bacterium | reverse complement strand
CGCGAGAGGTGGCCCAGGCCCGCTGCAGGCGTCCCGGGCGAGCCACCTGCCACCCCTGCCGACCCGGAGCCGCCGGGCTCCCGCCTGTTGGGGTGCCAAAGGCGCGACCCACCGCGCGGCCGGCACCCCCGGTGCGATCAGTGCCGCCCACGGGGTGATGCAGGGCGCGCGACCCACCGCGCACCCTGCATCACCCCCGTCGGTGCGGACCCGTGAACAGGCAGTCGGCAGGCCACAGGCACCCACTGAGCGTGGCCCTACCGCCTTCAGCGGATGACTGCCCGTCGTCAGGGTCACTCATCCGGATCTGCCGCGTTCGGGGCGAACCAGGACAGTCGCCATCGACCACGTCAAGGACGCGGAACGTACGCGAACCAGCCACGCGTTTCCGGATCCCGCCCCTCCAGGAACTCGTCGTCCGGAGGGGGGCCCGGCTCCAAGGTCAGCCTCCAGCCTCGCTCATCCCGACCCTGCTCAGCCCAAAGTCCGTCGTACCAGCTCCGACCCCAGTCGCCCCCTCCGCCAACGCTTCGAGCACAACTCCCACGCCTCGTCTGCCCGCCGAAAGTGCTCGAGATTCATGTCCGCACCATCACCGTTGGCATCGACCAGGGCCGCAGCGCGGTCACCCAGCGTGCGCACTGCGCGAACGACGGCGAAGCGCTCATCCCAGCCACCCACCTCAATGACGGTCCCCTCGTCCAAGTCGCTCATTGCACGATGATTGCAGCGCCGTACGTGAGTGCACGAGTCCATAACCGTGCGGCCGCGACGACGTCGACGAAGAGGAACACACTCATCTCCGCTGGCAGCGCACTCCTCCTCGGGACATTCGTCGCTCGCTACGGTGGGTCTTCGAGGTAGGAGGCGCAAATGGAGGTTGCTCCTGCGGCGCAGGTGGTGGACGCCCACGTGGGCCCGATCCTGTCCTCGGCCGGGTTCTCCGGCGCCGTCATAGGCGCCGACCAAGACACGATGCAGATCCTGTACTGCGCTGACACGCAGACTGTCGTGCGGCAGGTGCCCGGCCTGCCCGATGGCTATGAGGGTCAGGCTCCTCCCGGGGCTTGCTTGGACGTAATGGTGGAGCTGCGCGCCGACCGAGTCACTGACGTCACCATGGACGGCGGCACGCTGGACGCGGCTTTGGATCTGTTCCACATGGCCGAGTTGGCCGATCGGTTGCGAGCCGTCCTGGGCTCGCCGGTCGAGCTTGCCGCACCGGTGGTGGCCGAGGGGTTGCAGGCCCTGTTCGTCGACTATCCCAAGCGGATCAGTTCTACCGCGCGCGAGGGCAACGCCCAACTGGATGACAAGTGATGGGGTCCGCGCATACTTGGGCCGACCTACCCCAGAACTCCAACTCAGGTCCCGACAGGCATACCCGATACGCACTCATTTGCCGCGATCGGGGATGCCGAGCGTGCCGATGGTCGGACGGGTCGAGGTCGTCCACACAGAAGGTGGGGATAGCCGGCCGTGCCGTTTGACGTCTGGCCGTCACCGGCAACACTGTCAATCTCGACGTAAGTCGGGGTAGGGCGCGCACGCGAAGGGAAGTCCCTCGATGGCATACCGGGTCTTGACTGAGGCCGAGCTCCTCAACGAGAAGTCGATGGGTCCAGGAGTGAAAGGGGTTCGCTTGGCGCTGAGTCTCGAAGTGCTGGAGAAGGACGGCTGGGTTCTTCTCGCCACGACGGCCGAGGGCCTATACGTCTTCCGGCGACCGGAGGAACCAAAGGACCTTGCCTGACGCACCCGGCCGGGATAGGCGCTTGGCCGACCCGTCCTGTCATGCCGCGGATAGCGTGAACCCATCCCGGTCGCGGCGTCTCAGAAGTCATCATCCGTAAGGCCGAGTTCATCCCACTTGGCGGCGGCTGCCTCGCGGCCCAACCAGGCAAAGTCGAACACGCAGCGATCTCCAGACTCGGAGTAGCGAAAGGGTATGCCGAGGAAGCGGCGCTCCTTGTCGATGCTGGGGCCGTGGTACTCAAACTTGCCCGCATCGAGCTCGCGAACCGTCCACCACTCGGAGCCGCAGTCCTCGAATCGGGGTTCCATGCGGCCATCCAGCCAGATGACCCGAAGCCACGGCCACGGCCCTTTCGACGGGAAGGTCATCTGGCTGAGGACGCTGGCGAGGTACCCACGAAGTTCGCCGTCCACGGACAAGGCTCCAATTCCGTGGTCGTACGCACGCAGCTCCGGGTCAGGCAGCGTGTAGGAGTCCTCTTGCCCAGCCATGCGAACGATTGTCCCCTGCACGACACAGCAGGGAAGGTAAACGCGCTGTCATGCCGCGGAGCGCGAGCCGTGGAATCTGTCACGACTCGCTCGGATCAATCACCCTGGTTGCGCAAGGTCTCGTGCTCCCGGCCATGCGATCTCGACTGCATCTCGACACCTGCGCGGCACGCGCCCCAGGGAGTCGCCCGGCGGCACTGTCCGCACCCCACCCCGCGATGACGGACCAGCTCGCCGCCGCTCGCGCAGCGATCAGTCCCAGACCCCGCGGTACATGCTCTTCGGTGGCGGCTCGTAGTCCGTCCTGCCCTTCCCGCATCCACGGCACACCGCGTGATCGCCATTCGGTCCTTCAACCTCCGGGCTGTGCCGGGATTCCCAGCGGTGCCGACCGAGAAGGCAGACAACGTCGCGCGTGGCAACCCTTCCGTCCTGAGCAGCAGACCCCCCTCATCCGACCGTGGAGGACAGGCGGTCGGCCCTGCCGGGTACGTGGCCAAGAAGCTGCCGCAGGGTCATCGCCGACGAAGCCACCATGACTCGCGGGAGTCCACCGGCCCTGCCGAGGAGCGCAAGCTCCGCATCGCCGCCGAATGTGGGTGACAACTGGCGTCCATGTCAATGGCCACGTTCAGACGACGCTCTTCACCCGCATCGCGGTTCGGAATGCCTCACGTCGTCGGGCCACCGGTAGTGGCGAGCCGGCCGAGCACCAACCACGAGCTCGGCATCACGGCCGAAGAGTGGCCCCGACATCGTCAGCTCCGTCGGGCTGTCGAAGGATGGACACGGACGCCAGCAGCCACCATGCTGTCCGGGCCAGCCAGCACCGTCGTAGGAGGTCGCCAGTGTCGTCGCGTCGACGTGCTGCGCTCCAGGGCGACGCGGCCCCCTGGGCTCCGGAGTGGACCGATCCCAAGCGCCACCTGTGGCTCCTCGCCACGATCATCCCGCTGCTGCCCTTTGCGGCGTGGGGGCTCGTCGAAGCGACCGGCCTGGCGGTCTTCTGGTGGTTCGGGCCGATCTTCGTCTTCGGGATCGTCCCCCTCCTGGACCTGGTCGTCGGGCAGGACGGCAAGAACCCCCCGGAGGAGGTGTTGCGCCGGCTGGAGGAGGACCGGTACTACCGGTGGGTCACCTTCGCGTTCCTCCCGGTGCAGTACGCGGCGTTCGTGTGGTCCTGTTGGGCGCTCGTGACCATGGACCTCGCCGTCCACGACCGGATCGGCCTGGCCGTGACGCTGGGGTGCGTCGGAGGCGTCGCGATCAACACGGCCCACGAGCTCGGCCACAAGCGGCAGCAGCACGAGCGGTGGTTCGCTCGCATCGCGCTGGCCCCTACGTTCTACGGGCACTTCTTCGTCGAGCACAACCGTGGTCATCACGTGCGCGTGGCGACACCCGAGGACCCCGCCAGCGCCCGCCTCGGCGAGACGATCTACGAGTTCTGGCCTCGCACGATCGTCGGGAGCCTGCGCAACGCCTGGCGACTGGAGCGGGGGCGCCTCACCCGGCGGAGCGGGAGCGTGTGGACGTGGCGCAACGACATCCTCACCGCGTGGGCGATGTCGCTGGGGCTGTGGGGAGCCCTCGTGATCGCCCTCGGGCGCAGCCTCCTGCCCTACCTCCTCGTGCAGGCCGTGGTGGGGGTGCTGCTGCTCGAAGCGGTCAACTACCTCGAGCACTACGGGCTGCTGCGCCAGCGCGTCGACGGCGGACGCTACGAACGCGTCGACCCCAGCCACTCCTGGAACAGCAACAACATCGCCACCAATGTCCTGCTCTACCACCTCCAGCGGCACAGCGACCACCACGCGAACCCCACCCGCCGCTACCAGGGACTGCGCGACGACCCGCACTCGCCGGTGCTGCCCACCGGCTATGCGGGGATGGTCGTGCTGTCCCTGGTTCCGCCCGCGTGGCGGGCGGCGATGGACCCGCTCGTGCTGGCACACGTGCACGGGGACCCCGGCCGGGCCAACCTGCATCGCCGCACCCGAAAGCGCTACCCCACACCGGCGTCGGCGTCCGCACCCGGGGCAGCGACGACGGATGCTCGGGTCGAGATCGTCGCCGTACGGCCCGGTGCCGCCGCGCACACCTGGCGCTGCCCGGGTTGCGGCTACTGCTACAGCCAGAGCGCGGGTTACCCCAGGGAGGGGCTGGCGGCCGGAACCCCCTGGGCCCTGGTGCCCGACGAATGGTGCTGCCCCGACTGTGGGGTGCGCGACAAGGGCGACTTCGTACCGGTGGTGTCGAGGCCGACGTGAGCCGCACGCGGAAGAGTGGCGGGCTCGCACCCCGTCGTGACGTCGCCCGAGCGTGGGGGTGGCTTCCCTGACGCAGCCGGATGCCGTCCGACGCCCCGCGCGTACGCCCCGCGCGTACGCTGCGAGGGTGCACGTCGCGGCGTCGTACCGCTCCAGCGGGGCTGACCTGCCCTTCGGCTCGCTCACCGCCCGCCACGGGGTCGCGATGGAGGGCTACTTCTGGCGACTCACGGACCCGGACGAACAGCGAGTCGTGATCGCCCTGGTGGGCGTGCAGCGATCCCGCCGCGGGCCGTGGGCCCTGGCCGGGTTGGGTGCCCATCCCGGACGCTTCTGGCGGCAGGGCGTTCTGATGGACGCCCTCGCCAGGCCGGATGGTCCTGGCGCCCGGGCCGGGTCGGTGTTCTTCGGAGACGAGCAGCGCGTCGTGGTCGACCTGGCACCGGACGCCCGCCTGGACGTCACCCTCTCGGACCTGAGGGGGTGGCCGCGGACGCGCCCGTTCGGAGGATCGAGCTGGTTCCAGATGGTCCCGGGGCTGAACCAGTACTGGCACCCGTGGGTGCTGGGCGGGCGGGCCAACGGCACCGCCACGATCGGCGACGAGACCTGGCTGTTCAGCGACGCCCAGGTGTACGCCGAGAAGAACTGGGGGTCTGGCGGGTTCCCCACGTCGTGGTGGTGGGGCCAGGCTTCCGGCTTCCAGGAGCCGGACGCCTGCGTCGCCTTCGCGGGCGGCGAGGTGTCTGCCGGGCCCTTCCGCACCACGGTGACGGCAGTGGTGGTCCACCTGCCCGACGGACGGCTGCTGCGCCTGGGCAACCCGGGGACCTCTCCGGTGCGCGCGACGATCACCGACGACAGGTGGGTGCTCGCCGGGCGGAGTCGCTCCTGGCACGTGGAGCTCGAGGGCCATGCGCCCACGGCCGACGCGCTCGTTCTGCCGGTGCCCCTGGTGGAGGAGCGCAGGGCCGTCCCGGGCGCGCTGGAGCACCTGGGCGGCACGACGACCGTCCGGGTTCGCAACCACGGTCGTCTGGTCTGGCAGGGGAGTAGTCACCTCGCTGGCCTCGAGCACGGAAGCCTGGAACGGGCTGCCGCAGAGGCGCAGCGGCGAGAGCCCTGAGCCCGGAGGTGGCCGGGCTCTCCACCTGAGCCTTCGAACTGCGTCCGCGGGGGCACAGCTGTGACGTAGGTCGCCCCCGCGGCTTGGTTTCAGTCGCTGCGTTGGGGGCAGATGGAGTCCATGACCAACGACTCATCAGCACAGGCCCGAGAAGGGCTTCTCGACAGCGTCAAGGGCAAGGCCAAGGAAGTGGCCGGCGCCTTGACCGGCAAGGACGACCTGGTGGAGGAGGGGCAGCTCCAGCAGGCAGCAGCCGGCAACCGCAAGGCTGCCCTCGCCGACGAAGCCGTCGCCGACGCCAAGCGACAGGAGGCCGGCCAGGAGATGCGCGAGGCCAGCCGTGAGGCCGCCGAGCGCAAGGGCGCGGCGCGCGCCCAGGCCGAGCGCGAGGAGTCAGCCGCGCAGCGTCAGCAGGAGAGCGAGCACGCCGTCGCTGCCAGCGAGGCGCACCAGCAGGAGGCTGCGGGTCGCAAGGCCGCCGAGCGGCGGGCCGACGAGCTCGCCGAGTCCCGGCTGCAGGAGGCCGAGGCCATCGCGGACGACGCCGACTCCACCCAGCAGGAGGCTGCCGCTGAGAAGCGTCGCCTCGAGCGGCAGGCCGCCGCCGCCGACCAGCAGGCCGCGCAGCTGCGCGCCCAGGCCCAGAAGTGAGGACCCCCATGATCAGCACCGTCATCGCCCTTCCCTACGAGTTCGCCCGACTTCCCTTGACCATCCTCGACAGCAGCCTGTCCCGGCTGTCGGAGACCTCCGGCCCGCGCGTGACCCTGGACCGGGCCATCGGCACGTCCGACAAGCTCGCCGGGGCCGTGTTGCGGAACCGCGGCATCGCCCAGCGCGGCACCGACCGCATCGAGCGCTCCCAGAAGCTCGTGTCGGCCGCCCGGCTCGAGGAGGAGGCCGCATCACGACGAGAGCAGGCCCGCGAGACCGCCGCCGCCGGCAGTCGCCAGGCCGCTCAGCAGCGCAACGCCGCCCAGAAGAAGGCCGTTTCGGGTCTCAAGGAGGCCGGCGCCGCCGAGGCACGCGACAAGCAGGAGGCCGAGACCAAGGCCGCGAACACGGCTGCGGCGAAGAAGGCAGCCGCCACCAAGCGGGCCAACGCCCGCACCGCCACGGTCGCGCAGACCAAGGCGAGGGCGAACTCCGCCGCGGAGTCGAAGAAGCAGACCGCCCAGCGTGCGGCGAAGGCCGAGCTGGATGAGGCCGGCAAGACCAAGCGGGCCGCCGCCAAGACCCGCGCGGACGCCGATCGCCTCAGCGACCTCACCGAGGCCAAGAAGCAGGACCGCAAGGAGAGCTGAGCACCGCGACCGCTCGAGATACGTGCCCGAACGCCCCGCCCCCTTCGAGGGGCGGGGCGTTCGGCCGTCCGTCCACCTGCTGCGATGTGCGGCACGTCGCAGCGAGGGCTTCTTCGCTGCTGCAGCGGTTCGTCAGTCACGAGCGCCGGCTGAGCCCAGCCCCACGGACATGGACGCCGCCGGGCGGAGGTGCGCCGGCGGGAGCGCGGCGCAGGAGCAGCAGCCCGAAGACCAGGAGCCACAGGTACCAGGCGGTGTAGAGGTTCAGGCCCCAGAACTCCAGGGTCTCCAGGCCGACTGCCGTGGCCGTGGGCACGGCGAGGGCCCAGGCTCCGGCCACGATGAGCCCGAGGGTGGCGAACCAGCGCGGCACCCGCGCCGACCGGAGTGCCAGCACGGCGACGCCGACGGCCCAGATGCCCTGCAGGAGCCAGCCAAGGTGCTCGCCCAGGGCGCCTCCGGCGTACCCGTTCAGCACGTCGTAGGCGGCGGCGGTCGCCGCTCGCTGGGTGGCGGTGGCGGTCGGGTCGGTCCACGCGTCGGCGAGCCCCGGAACGGTGATGGGCCAGCGCACCCATCCGAGCATCTGGGCGAAAGCGCCGAGCACGCCGAAGGCGGCCACCGACCGGGCTGCCGTGGAGTCCCCACCGAGCTCGTCGAGCAGTCCGATCGCGGCCGGGATGAGGACGAGGCTGGACAGCAGGAAGAGGTAGAACCCGAACCGCACCCACGCCTGCGCCCCGACGAACGCGTCGAGCGCGGTCGTCCCCGGCTCGTCGAGCACCCCTGGCCACCCGAACTGGGTGCCGAGCACCAGGTAGCCCCCGATGCTGAGCACGCCTGAGGTGACGAGCAACGCGCCGCTGAGAGCCGACCGGCGCATCACCGGGCCCCCGCTGCGACCGTGGCCCGGGCCGCAGCGACCACCCGACCCACGGTGTCCGGCCACGCCTGCGCCTCCCACCCGACCTGGCGCCGGGTCGAGGTGTCGTCGACGACGAACGGTGCGGTGAACTGGTAGGCGGTGCCCGACAGCTCTCGCAGCATCGGCACGACGAGGCCCAGGGTGCGCAGAGCCCGCGGACCCAGGACGCTGATCCGTGGCTGAGGCGCCCCGGCGGCCCGGGCGATGTCGCCGAGCGCCGCACGCTGCGTGCGCGGTGGTGCGCTGGGGACGATCCACGCCCTGCCGTGGGCGTTCTCGTCGGCCGCGAGCTGCACGAGCAGGCGCGCGGTGTCGGAGGTGGTCGTCCAGCTGTGCGGCTGGTCAGCGGAGCCCAGGACCCTGGCACGGCGTCCCGCGACGACGGCGGGTGCGTTGCGTGCCAGGTGGGAGCCGGCGCCGGCATCCGCATAGTCGCTGGCACGCACCTCGACCACGCGAGCGCGCCCCGCGTCGTGCGCGGCAAGGGCGTCCTGCCACATGCGAACCCGAATCTCTCCCTTGTGGTCGCAGGGGTTCAGCGGGGTGTCGTGCCCCATCGGGCCGGCGACACTGCCGTAGCCGTAGAGGTTGCTGACGGTCGCGAGCACCGCGCCGCTCGAGGCTGCGGCCTCCAGCAGGGCGGCGGCAATTGGCGGCCAGTCGGTGTCCCACCGCGTGTAGGCCGGGTTGGCGCAGTTGTAGATGGCGGCCACCCCGGTCGCGTGCCGCCGCATCGCGGTCGCATCGGCGGCGTCCGCGGCCACCCGCTCGACGAGCGGGTGGTCGGGCCCACTGCCTGAGCGGGTGAGAACGCGGACGGAGCTGCCGGCCTCGGCCAGCAGCAGGGCGGTACGGGTGCCGACCGGCCCCGACCCGACGACGACGTGAATGCTCATTCGACGCTCCTTGTGATCACTGATCTTGTCAGTGATCAGTGAACACCAGTAGGCCTCCAAGCGCAAGAGCAATGATCTGGAATGTGTGCACTGCTCGTGCGGCTGTGCTTGACTGCTCCCATGTCGACGCCCACGCGAGCCGAGGACCTGAGGGCCCGGGCCCGGGCCGAGATGCGCACCGCGATCCTCGACGCCGCCCGACGTGAGCTGGCAGAGGGGGGCGCGGCCGGACTGTCGGTTCGCGCGGTGGCCCGCGAGGTGGGGATGGCCTCCTCGGCCGTCTACCGCTACTTCGAGAACCGCGACGCGCTGCTCACCGCGCTCATCATCGACGCCTACGACTCCCTCGGCGAGGCGGTCGAGGCGGCCGAGGCCACCGTCGCCCGGAAGGACCTGCTCGGACGGTGGCTGCAGATCACCCACTCCGTGCGGGAGTGGGCCCTGCGACAGCCCACCCTCTACGCGCTCGTCTACGGGTCGCCGGTGCCCGGGTATGCGGCCCCCCAGGACACCATCGGCCCGGCGACCCGGGTGAGCCGCCTCCTCACCGACCTGCTCCTCGACACCATGGCCGCGCACGGGTCCCAGGCACCGACCGGGCCGGGTGGCGACGTGTACCCGCCCCTGACGCCGGCCGCGGTCGAGGGGCTCGCACCCGCCATGGCGTTCATGGGCCCCGACGCCACGCCGGAGTGGAGCACGCGCGGGCTCATGGTGTGGGCCTGGTTGTTCGGCACCGTCTCGTTCGAGGTCTTCGGCCAGCTCGAGAGCACGGTGACCCCGCAGCGACGCGCAGAGGTCTTCGACGCCGAGGCGGTGCGGGCCGCAGGGTGGATCGGGCTCCCCGCCACCTCGACCGCCGGCTCGCCCGCGGTCCCTGCCGCTGTCGGTGCGGCGGTTCAGTCCCAGCGGTAGGCGAGCCATGCTCCGGCGAGCGCGACAACGGCGATGGCGAGCGTCAGGAGCGAGTCGCGCGTGGCCCATTCGCCGGTGAGCCACGGCTCCTGAAGGGTCCGGATGACCGGCGTGAGGGGCCACCACTCGCCGACCGTCCGCAGGCCCTCCGGCAGGACCTCCGGGGGCGGCCCGCCTCCGGAGACGAAGAGGGACACGAACCAGGCGAGCAACCCGACGGACTGGGCCGCTCGGGCAGTGGGCAACACCGCTCCCAGCAGCAGACCGACGGCGATGACGGCCGTGGCTGCCAGCAGGAAGGCGGCCAGGAGGAGGACGAGGCTCGCCGGGGGAGTCGCACCGGTGAAGGCCAGCGCTGCGGCTACGAGCAGCCCGCAACCCACCGTCGCGACCACCATCGCGACGCTCGCCTGGGAGAGCAGCACGGCACCTTTCGGCACGCCTGAAGCCTGGAACCGGCGCAACACACCGCTCTCGTGGTACTCGACGAGGTGCGCCGGCATGGCGATCAGCCCGAAGCCCGCGATCGCCATGGCCACGTAGGCCGGTGTGTACCAGTCGGGTGCGTCGAAGCCGCGGTAGACGACGAGCTGCTCGGGTCCGGTGCCGCCCTGCTCCTGCCCGAAGACGCCGTTGAGCACGTAGAGCACCATGAGCGGCAGTGCGAGAGTGAACAACACGGTCACCGGCTCGCGGAGGAAGAGCCGCAGCTCGGCCAGGGACAGCGCTCTCACCCGGCTCATGTCGGCTCCGCCTGGCGCACGAGCCGCAGGTACACGTCCTCGAGCGAAGCCCGCTCGATGTCCATGTCCACGGGCACGATCCCCCGGTCGACGAGCGCCTTCCCGAGGTGGGGTGGCATGGTGGGGCCACCGCGGACCCGCACCCGGTCACCGGCGACCTCGACGTGGCGCACCCCCGCGACGGCGTCGAGAAGGTCGAGGTCGGCAGACCCGCCCGTGAAGGTCACCGTCACTCCATCGCAGTGGTCGGCCACCAGCTCCGCTGGTGTTCCCATCGCGACGACCCGACCAGCGGCCACCACGGCGAGCCGATCGCAGAGCCGTTCCGCCTCGTCCATGAAGTGCGTGACCAGCACCAGCGTGGTGCCCCGGGACCGGATGCGCTCGACCAGCTCCCAGGTCGACCGACGCGCCGCGGGGTCGAGTCCCGTGGTCATCTCGTCGAGGAAGACGACCTCCGGGTCGTTGACGAGGGCGAGCGCGACCAGGAGCCGCTGGCGCTGACCTCCGGAGAGGCTGCCGAAGGGTGCCTTCTCCTTGGCGTCGAGCCCCCAGTCGTGCATGACCGAGCGCCACGGTGGGCCGCCGGGCTGGAAGGACGCGAACAGCGCCAGCGCCTCCCCGACCCGCAGGCGCTGCGGCAGCGAGGACTCCTGGAGCTGGGCACCGATGCGCGCCCGCAGCGCCGGGGCCTGGGCGGCCGGGTCCAGGCCGAGCACCTCGACCCGGCCGGCGTCCGGGGTGCGCAAGCCTTGGACGCACTCGATGCTGGTCGTCTTCCCCGCGCCGTTGGGCCCGAGGATCCCGAAGATCTCCCCCTCCTGCACCTCGAAGGAGACGTCCGCGACCGCCTGCAGGTCGCCGTACCCCTTTGCGAGATGCTCCACGATGATCACAGCAGCCACGCGAAGATCGTCTCGCACCCGCTCGGCCCGCGCAGTGACCCCGCTCTCCCCCGCCTTGCTCTGGCGGCGGGGCCGACCCGGGGCCGACCCCGGGTCGGCCCGGGGTGGGCTCGGCGCCCGTGACCGCGCTCCAGCTACGCTGAGCGCACTGCGGCCCAGAGCTCGTCGCCGGAGCAGGGCGGTCGAGCAGACGGGAACTGGTGGACGCCTGTTGAGAACAATGGCACCTGGGTGGAGGCGCTCGATGACGTACGACGAGGATCTGGCCGACCGGGTCAGGGCGGCGGTGAAAGGTGCGGCCGGACCGACGGGTTACCGCGAGATCAGGATGTTCGGGGGCCTGTGCTGGACTGTGAACACCCACATGGCCGTCGGTGCCGGCGGGAACGACCTGATGGTGCACGTCGGCAAGGACGGCATCGACGAGGCCCGCGAGCACGGCGCTCGTTCGGCGGCGATGGGGGAGCGAACCATGGGCGGTGTGGTCCTCGTCGCGGCGGCAGACCTGCAGGGGCCCGGCGCTCTCGACGCGTGGGTCGGACCGGCGGTGGAGCGGGCGCGGGCGAAGCCCCCGAAGAAGTCGAAGGGGTAGCGGCATCTCAACGGCTGGGGCCCGGACGCCGGCCCTCAGCGGTTCATCAGTGCGAAGACTCCCCAACCGGCGTACTCGCGCGTGTACCTCGTGTACCTCGTGTACCTCGCGTACCGGGCGGGTCCGGTCGCGAGCTCGGTCCGAACCTGTCCTGCCAGCTCGTCGTCGGCGTTGCGGTCGAGCCAACGGTGCATGGTCAGCCACTGCGCCGCCTGGTAGCGGTCCCAGCTGTCCTGGTCTGCGAGAACCATCTCCACGACGTCGCAGCCTGCTCGGGAAACACCGTGCTCAGGTCCACCCCCGTGCGGCCGATTCCATGGTCGCGCGCCCAGGTGCAGAGCAGCTCGCCCGACCCGCCCGCAAGGTCGAGCACGACGCCGCCGGGAGTCAACTGCAACGCGTCGCCCAGGGTGGCGAGTTTCGCTGGGGTGAAGAGTTGTGGATGCGGTGACTGCTCTCGCGGACGGGAAGATGCGCGGGATGTCCACAGCTGTAAAGTCCGTCCGGCGGTGAGAGCCGGCGCACCACACGGTCGGGCAGGGCAACCCGGTGTCGTGGAAGCCGTGTGACGTGAAGCGAGCCACACGCCGGCTCGGCCCTGCCGCACCGGGAGGAGCATCGGTGGAAAGCGCCACCGAGGCCGGCGGCTGGCGACGAAGTGCAGAACGACACGGGCGGCCCCGACGGAGACGACTCGATGAAGGAGAACAGCCGACGCGCTGGCGTCAAGGACGTGCTCGTCGGTGGCACACAGGTACTCGCTGTCACGCTGACAGCACCCATCGGGAGACGTCGGTACAACCGCTGGGGCGCCACCGACGCCGAGGTCGCAGCCCCGATGCCGGGCGATGAGCTGGTGACCCACCCCATGCTCGGCTACACCCGGGCGATTGCGATCGAGGCGCCGCCGGAGCGGGTCTGGCCCTGGCTGGTGCAGATGGGGCAGGGCCGCGGGGGGCTGTACAGCGTCGACGCGCTGGAGAACCTCGCGGGCTGCGGCATCCACAGCGCCGACCGGCTCCTGCCCGAGTTCCAGCAGCTGGAGGTCGGGGACCTGATCCGTCTTGGCCCGGTCGGCTACCCGTGCTTCCGGGTCGACCAGGTCGAGCCCGGCGCAGCACTGGTGCTCCTGGGGGCCGACCCTCGCCCGCCGCACGCCGCGGCATCCTCGGACTCCCCGTCCGGGATCGCGACCTGGCAGTGGCAGTTACGGCCGACAGCAGGCAGGCTCGGAACTCGACTGGTGACCCGCCAACGCCTGTCCCATCCGCCGACGACGGGGATGAGCGTGATGTGGCACCTGGTCGAACCCGTCGGCTTCGTCATGGAGCGCCGGATGCTCCGCGGAATCAAGCACCGCGTCGAGCGCCCCCAGCCGCTGGAGCCAGCCGCCCCTTGACGGGCACGCGATGGGGCGATCGGTCCGGGCGACGGGCGCGGGCCGCGGGCTTGTGACCTTGCAGGCATCGGGCCGTCCCCAGGATCTCGTCGCGAGATGCTGGATGGGGCCGGGCAGAGGGTCCGGTCCGTCGGAGTTGGTCATGGACGCATTGCAGGTGCGCCTGCCGAGCACCCGGGCTGGGGCGAACCGTCGTGAAGCCTCGGCCTGCCGTGACGACCGCTCCAGAGCCGACGCATGGAGGCGAGCCCGATGAAGCCGTACCGTGGCAACGCGATCGCCGTGGGGGTTCTGTTCATCGTGTGCTCGGTGGCCAGCATCCTCAGCGTGATCCCGTTGGGTACCACCCTTGACGATGCCGGTTACCTCAGCGAGCTGGCGGGCCTCGACGGCGAGGTCGTCATGACGGCGCTCATCGAGCTCGTCTGGGCTGCGACCGCCGCGGGCATCGCCATCGGGCTGTACCCGGTGCTGCGGACCCACAGCCGTGCCCTGGCGCTGGGATCGGTGGCGGCCAGGGTCGTCGAGGGGATGTTCGTCCTGATCGGCACCCTGGCCCTGCTGGCCCTGCTCACCGTGAGCCAGCAGTTCCTGGCAGCAGGTTCCTCCGCCGAGCCTTCCTTCCGGCCCGTTGGTGACGCCCTGGTCGCACTGCGGGACTGGGCGCACGGGTTCATCCTGCCGCTCGCCCTGGCCATCGGAGCCCTCCTGTACTACGTCGTGCTCTTCACCTCGAGACTTCTTCCCCGATGGCTGACGGGCTGGGGCCTGGTCGGCGCAGCCCTACTGGTGGTTTCCACGGTCATGGCTGGGCTGACGCAGGACTTCGGCTTCACCACGGTGAGCACCGCGCTGAACATCCCACTCGGTCTCCAGGAGATGGTCCTGGCCGTGTGGCTGATCGTCAAAGGGTTCGATTCGCCCCGCTCGACCGGCATCCCGTCCTCGCCTTTGAGCTAGGTCGTCGCCGCGCGAATCGCGACGACGAAGACAGAAAGAAGGAAATTCTCATGGTCGCGCCACAGACGGCGTATGCCGCTCGCCTCGACATCGACTACCCCGACAGGTTGGACCGGGTCACCACGCTCTTCCGCGTCTTCCTCATCATCCCCATCGCCATCGTGCTGTCGCTGGTGACTGCCGCGGCGACCTGGACCACGGTCGTCTACCAGTCGGGCGAGGTGGTCGAGAGGACGACGAGCACCGGGGGCGGCATCGCGGGTGGCCTGTTCGCCGCCACGGCGCTGATGATCCTGTTCCAGCAGCGCTACCCGCGCTGGTGGTTCGACTTCGTCCTCGCGTTCAACCGCTTCGGGATGCGCGTCGGCGCCTACCTCGCACTGCTCACCGACCGCTACCCCTCGACCGAGGACGAGCAGTCCGTCCACCTCGACCTGGACTACCCGGACGCGCGCGATGGCCTCAACCGGTGGCTGCCGCTGGTCAAGTGGCTCCTGGCTCTACCGCACTACATCGTGCTGCTGTTCCTCGGGCTGGGTGCCTTCGTGGCGGTGGTGATCGCGTGGTTCGCGATCCTGTTCACCGGTCGCTACCCGCGCGGGCTGTTCGACTACGTCGTCGGCGTCGGCCGGTGGGGGCTGCGTGTGCAGGCCTACGCATTCCTCCTCCTCACCGACAGCTACCCGCCGTTCAGCCTCCGCTGACCCGCTCACCCACTCGGTGTTGCCGATGAGCCACCTCATAGGGTGCGCCTCATGGGCGACACCGAGTCGGGGGGCAGTCCGCAGGACGTGGGCTCCCCTCGTGCGCTGCTGATCACCGGAACCGTTGGAGTTGGCAAGACGACTGTCGCCGAGGCGGTCAGCGAGCTGTTGGTGCAGCACCGCGTTCCCAACGCGGTGGTCGACGTGGATGCTCTGCGCCGGGGGTGGCCATGCCCGCCCGGGGACCCCTTCAACGTACGGCTCGCCCTCCGGAACCTGGCAGGCGTGAGTGCCAACTACGTCGAGGCGGGCTTCACCCGGCTGATCCTGGCCGGGGTGATCGAGACGCCGTCGGAGCGGCAGGCGTACCAGGCAGCGCTGGGGATGCCCCTCAGCGTCTGCCGGCTCCACGGGAATCCTGCGGTGGTTGGCGACCGTCTCGTCCGCCGTCACGGTGACGACGTGCCTGCCGTGCCGTGGCACCTCAACCGTGCACCCGAGCTCGACGCGATCCTGGACGCCGCGGCGGTCAGCGACTGCTCCGTCGACGCCACGACCGGGACCCCGCAGGAGACCGCACGTGCCGTGGGCCGGGCCGTCGGATGGTGCACGTAGGCGTCATGCCACCCGTCGGTGGAGCAGCTGGTCGACGACACTCGTGCTTCCCACAACGTCGGGGACGCAGGGCGGTCGGCCGGCTCGCCGCGGGGACCTGTGATCTTGCAGTCAGGCAGCATCCGGGCGCGGGGTCGGCGGGACGCTTGAGGGCGAGGCCACGTACGGCCTTGGTCTCGTCACGGCCGGACGCCTTCGGCTCCAGACAGGAGCCTGACCTCAGCAGGAGGAGGCTGTGATGAGTGTTCTACATGCCAAGGACAGGCCGACGGTCAGTGGGACGGTGGCGGTCTCGCGCAACGCCGACGCCGACGCCGACGCCGACGACAACAGGCAGCAGCGGGCTGGGGGTGTGGCGGCGCTGTATCTCGCGGCGGCGTACCTCGTCGCGATGCCGTACTTCCTCATCGTGGTGGACTACACCAGCCTGACCGATCCTGCCCAGCAGGTGGCCGCGCTGGTCGAGCACCGGACCAGCATGTACGGGATGCACGTGCTCACCCTCGTGGTCTTCGGGATCGTCCTCGCCATGCTCACCCTGGCACTGTGGAAGCGACTGGCGGGCTCACCGACCATCGCTGCCGCCGGGGGCGTGGTCGGGCTCATCTGGGCCGGCACGCTCGTCGCCAGCGGGCTGGTCTTCAACTTCGGCGCCGCATCCGTCGCCGATCTCAACGCCACGAGCCCGACCCGAGCCGCCTCCGCGTGGGAAGCGATCGACACGGTGGCGAACGGGCTCGGCTCGGCTGGTGGAGAGCTCCTCGGCGGACTGTGGGTCCTGCTGGTCAGCGTGGCCGCACTGCGCACCGGCGCCCTGCCGAAGGCCCTGAACTGGCTCGGGGTCGTGATCGGTGTGGCCGGGATCGCGTCGGCCATCCCGCCCTTGCTGGATGGTCGGTACGTGTTCGGGCTGCTCCAGATCCTCTGGTTGATCTGGCTGGGCGTGGTCATGCTGCGCACCCCACCGGCCGGGCGACCACGAGGCCACGCGTCTCGCCAGGACAACCAACCCGCCCCCACGAAGTAAGGACCCCGCGATGCCGTTTCCGCGCTGGCTGGCCCAGGTCAACAAGCGGGTCTTCAACCCCCTCGAGGAGCGCCGCGGTGCCCGCCCCGTGCTGATTCACAGCGGCCGAACCTCGGGGCGCACCTACCGCACCCCTCTCGACGCGCACCGGTTGCCCGACGGCTACCTGTTCATCCCGATGTACGGGCCACGCACCGACTGGGTCAAGAACGTCCTGGCCGCCGGGGAGGCCCGGCTGTCCATCGACGGCTCCGAGATCGAGCTGGAGGCTCCGCGGTTGGTCACCAAGGACGACATCTGGCCGCTGCTGCCCAGCAGCACCAAGACCCCGCCGAGCATTCAGGGGACGTCCCAACTGCTGCGGATGGACACCCGGCGACAGGCCTCGACACCCTGAGCAACCGGCAGGGAAGATGCGGCGCTCGCTGGGGGCGGGTCCGGGCGTTGCTCGCGCAGGCCCCGAGCGCGGTACGCCGACGTGCTCGAGCGCCTCGGACGGTGACGACGTACCTGTCCTTGGAGGACCTGCTCACCCCGACGAGCGACCTCGGCGTCGGGCCGGTCCGGGACCATCTTGTGGATGCCGTGGAGAGCGCCTGCACCGCGCGCACGCCGGCCAGGCGCGATCGGGAACCGGATCGCCGAGAGCGCTGCGTCCCGGCTCGCCGAGAGCGCTGCGTCCCAGGCTCGCCCTTGACCGGGAGACCCCCTGTGCCTCAGCCGAGGAGTCTGGCGCGGATCTGGGCGTGGCGGACGAGGAAGGCGCGCTCGTCCAAGCGCTTGCGTCGCAGCCAGGACGTGACCTCGTCATTGCACTTGCTCGCGTTGCACGGCCCGCAGGCCGGCGCGACGTTGCCGAGCGTGTATCGCCCCCCGCGCGAGATCGGGAGCACGCAGTCGCGCTGCACCGGCCGCTCGGTCGCGCCGCAGTACGCGCAGCCGCCCCATGCGGCCTTGAGCGCGGTCCACTGCTCGTCGGTGAGGTCGTGCTCGACTCGGGCCAACCGCCGCTGGCGCCGCCGCGCCACCCGCACCCGTCGGCTCCGATCGACAGCCATGGCGACAGGCCTAGAGATCCCAGGGTCGTAGCGTGTCAAGCGGCTACGGGTTGGCGGTGTCCCCAGGCGGTGTGTTCGTCGTGGGGGTGCGGTGGGGGAGGCGGCCGTGCAGGATGCCGACCCACCGGTTGCCGAGGGCGCGTAGTGCTTGGTGGTGGGTGTCGTCGGCCGCGCGTCGTTGGTCGTAGTGGGCCCAGGCTCCGGGGCTGGGTTGTAGGAGCAGAAGGCTCACTGGGCGACGGCGTCGTCCGGCCTCTTGTTGCGGGCGGGTCGGGCCAGGACGACGCGTTTCTTGCCTGGGGCGGTGGTGATCGGGGAGGTCCCGGCGTGGTTCCTGCGAGACTCGGTGTCGGTGAAGCGTTCGGGGTCGTCTCCGACCTCGCCGAGCACCCGGGCGCCGAGGACGTCACTCGGGCCTGGCGCGAGAAAAGGATGTCGGCGTCCGAGTGCTGGTCAACAGTCCGCTCCAGCTGCGCCTCGAGCGCGGCGAGCAGGGTGTTGATCGCGGTGATCACCGCGACCTGGGCGGGGCATCCAGCTCGTCGGGGTGGAGAGCGGCGATCACGCAGTGTTGCCGTCGTCTCGGGGTGGGGGGGTGCCCACGAATGACTCGGCGGCGCGTCGGGGGGACCCGGCTCGCTGTCGACGTCGTCGGTCTCGGACCACCACGCGCGCGTCACGGAGAGCGTCGTGGAGACCAGTCAGGTCAGGGGCTGTCGGGTCGTCCGAGCGCAGCGCCGCCTGCATCGTCGCGAGAATCGTCGCGAGCATCTCGGTGTCGTCGTGACGACTGCAGCGGCTGCGGGGGCCGCTTCTGGTGCACCCTGGTGGCGGACCTGTTGGGTCGTGCTCACCGCGCCGTCCACGCTTGTGGGCCACGGCCCTATCGAGCCATGCCGCCGTCGTGTGCGGGGTGGGCTGGAGGCGGGTGGCTGAGGCGGTGGACCCTGAGGGGGTGGGTGGGGTCTGGGGCCTGTGGACAACGCGGTGGGCTGTCGGTGGACATCTGTACGATTAGGGGATGGCAGGGGGACGATCGCTGCAGGAGCGCCGCGACCAGATGGTGGTGGTGTGCGACGGGCTGGGCGGGCTCGGGTGCGAGCTGTGGCGGGCGGGGTGCGCCGAGCTTGCGGAGATCATGGCCGAGGCCGACCGGGTCGTTGTCGCGGGGGAGGCGGCGCGAGCTGTGATCCTGGCCGAGGCGATGAGCCGGGGCGAGACCGGTTCTGGCGCGTTGGCGCTCACCCCGGTGCAGTGGGTGCGGCGGCACGCGCCGTCGACCCGTGGTGGAGGGGCGGCGCAGATCGTGGCGGTGGCTCAGGCGTTCGCGGTCACCGGCAATGCGCCGGTCAAGGATGCCGTGGTGTCCGGTGAGCTGCCGGTGCGCAGTGCCGCAGTGGTCGTTTCCGAGGCGGACAGGCTGCGCCCGCTGCTGGTCGAGGAGGCCGAACCGAGCGTCCTGGCCGGCCGATTCTGCTGGCCCAGCCGGCGGTGACTTCCCGGCTGGTGCCGCAGCGCACAGGCGCCTCCCAGCCCGCGGTCGACCGGGCGCTGCGGCAGCTGGGCGAGGCCGGGATCGTGACCTCCGGGAACGAGCACGGCCGCGACCGCAGGCGTGACGTCGTGTGGCGCTCCGACGAGGTGATCACCGCCCTCGACGAGTTCAGTGAGCGCGCCTGTCGCGGGCGGCTCTGACCAGTGGCGAAAACCCTGGACCACAGCCGGAGCACCTCCGATGCCGGGCCGCTCCAGCGCGAGGATGACGTCGTCGCCGGCTGTGACGCGAAGCGCGTCGGATGGTCAGGACCCGGGGTGGTTGCCAATGTGAGCGTCATCGGGCAGTAGCTGACACCATTCGAAGTTGCTCACGGGGAGTTGCCATGACCGCACCGGACCGTTCACACGCGATGGACCACGTGGTGGTGGTGCTCTTCGAGAACCGCTCCCTCGACAACCTCCTGGGGCACCTGTACGGCCCCGATGACAGCAAGGCGTTCGAAGGGGTGCTCGGCGCAGAGCTGAGCAACCGGTGCCGAGCTGGGCCGAGCACCAGCCGCCGGACGGGACCGGCAAGGTGGCGGCCTACGTGGGCGACAACATGGATGCCCCCAACCCGGACTCCGGTGAGGAGTACTTCCACACGAACACCCAGCTGTTCGGCATCCTGAACGAGCAGAACCGCTTCGCCGGTGCGGAGGACATCAAGGCGCCCTACAACGCTCCCCCGGAGGGCGCGACCCCGACGATGGACGGCTTCGTCGCCGACTACATCTCGTTCTTCACCTGCGAGATGGGTCGTCAGCCGACGTACGACGAATACACGCAGATCATGCAGCGCTTCACCCCGGAGCAGGTTCCCGTGCTCAACGGTCTCGCCCGCGAGTTCGGGGTGTTCGACCACTGGTTCTGCGAGGTGCCGTCACAGACGTTGATGAACCGGTCCTTCTGGACGGCGGCCACCTGCTCGCCGACGCCGACCGGGGGGACGACGAACACGCCGCTAGCCCACTGGATCAAGGACAACACGGCGGAGACCATCTTCAACCGCCTTGAGGCCCACGACCGCACCTGGAAGGTCTACGTCGAGGGCGACACGGGCGCCTCGCTGACCGGCCTGATCCACTGGCCGCAGCTGCACGAGCGCTTCGCCACCCACTTCGTCCCCTTCAGCGAGTTCGAGAAGGATGCCGCGTCAGGCAACCTCCCGGACTTCGCGATGATCGAACCGAACTTGCTGGTGGGGCACGGCGACTACCACCCCGCGGCCGGTGCTGCCCTGGTGAAGGGACTTCAGGTCGACATCGACGTACCGTCGTCGATCCTGGCCGGCGACGCCTTCCTGCAGCGGATCTTCGACGCCTACCGCGGCATGCGCTCACCCGTCGGCGCCAACGTGTGGAACACGACGCTGCTGATCGGTTGGGACGAGTCCGGGGGAACTTACGACCACCGGGCTCCCGGCCCCGTCCCGGCACCGGATGCCGCGGCACCGGTGGGGCAGTTCGGGTTCCGGTTCGACCGGTCCGGGTACCGGGTGCCTGCCATCGTCGTCTCGCCGTGGGTCGAGCCCCGCTCGGTCTACGACGACGAGCACCGGCACACCTCGTTGATCGCGCCGCTGCGCACCCTGTGGGACCTCGGGGACCTCGGGGACCTCGGGGACGCCTTCACCGAGCGCGACAAGGCCGCCAAGCCGATCGACTACGTGTTCAGTCGCGAGACGCCGACGGATCCCGACGAGTGGGATGTGCCGCGGGCCAACCCGGTGCCGCAGTGGCAGATCGACTGGGAGGCCAGCGACAAGACCATGAGCAACCTGGGCAGGGTCGCCATTCCCGGTCTCGTCCAGAACGCCAGGGCTCTGGGCCTGCCCGTTCCGCCGCAGCTGCTGGACCCGAACTCCACCTCACCACCGATCTGGCGTTCCATGCTCAGCAGTTGCTGTTCAAGCGCTTCTGGCCGCTGCTGGGACCGCAGGATGAGGACCTGGAGCAGCTGAGAGCCATCGTGGCGAAGGACCTCGCGGCCGCGACCGAGCCTGAGTTGTAGGCCAACAGGCCAGGAGGGCTGGAGGGCTGGAGGGCTGGAGTGCTGGAGTGCTGGAGTGCTGGAGTGCTGGAGTGCTGGAGTGCTGGAGTGCTGGAGGCCAGGAGGCCAGGAGGCCAGGAGGCCAGGAGGCCAGGAGGCCAGGAGGCCAGGAGGCCAAGGACTGAGCACGGCGGTGACCGCAGGCGTGACGTGGTCTGGCGCGCCGGCGAGCTGATCACCGCCCTCGACGAGTTCACCGGACGCGCGACGCGCCGGACGCGCCGGCAGCGCCGGACGCGTCCGGCGCTGAGCCACGCCCGGCTACTCGCGGTAGGAGTCGCGCAACGCGATGATCGCGGCGCGCTGGGTCGAGACGAGCAGCCCGGCATCCCCCAGCCGGTCGGCGTTGACCCAGCCGCCTCCGGCCCACGCCCGCAGCAGCGACGCGCCCTTGGTGGAAGGGGCACCGGAGATGCCGAAGTCGGCGGCGAGATCCTTGGCGAGCACCGCGCCGTGCGGCCCGACCAGCCGGTTCGCGATGCCGGTCGCCCAGAGGAGGCCGCAGGCCCGGCCGCGGAGCGAGGCGCGCCGCCGCAACCACCCGGGGTCCTTGACGGTGGCGCCGACGAGGAGCCGGTGCGCCGCGGTGCGCCACTCGCCGAGCACGGGTCCCAGGTGCGCCACGCGAGGCGACGAGTCGAGCCACTCGTCGGCGAGGGCCGCGATCTCGGCGGCGGTGTCCTGCACGTCGGCTGCGACGTGGTCGAGGACGAGCGGCTCCGCCGGCAGGGGTTCGGTGTCGAGGCCGTCGAGCACGTCGGGGCCGCCCACCCCCTCGGCGAGCGAGTGCAGGAGCAACGGCGCGTGTTCGCCGCTCTCGAACGCCTCGATCAGCGGGCTGATCTCACGCCACCGCACCGCGGGGGCCGCGTCCCGCAGTAGTGCGAACACCGGCATCCACTCGTCCACCGCGGCCAGGGTCTCGGCCGTGGCCGCGGCCGAGACCTCGAGGCGGCGGTGGGCGTAGCGGATGAAGGCCGGCAGCACTTCCTCGACCCCGTCGAGGGCCGCCTCGGTCGCGTCGCGCGACCACGACAGCCGTTGGGTGAGGGCGAGCTCGACCTGCACGGGTGACCACCGAAGCGGGTGCCCGGCGCAGGCAGCGGCGTCGCCGGCGAGCAGGAAGGCGGCCTCCTCGTGGTCGGCGTTCACGGGAAGACCCTGCGCCTCGGGAGAGCCCAGGTAGCCCTGCACCGCCTCGAGCACCGACACCTCGGGCTGGGCGCTGGAGGTCAGCACGGAGGTGCCACCGGCCGGCATCCGGCGCAGCAGCATCTCGACGAAGGGGCGTGCAGCCGGCCAGCCCAGCGGGTCGCCCTCGGGGTCGGCCCAGTCCTCCGGCGCCAAGGGCGCGTCGGGCGCTTCGCCGCGGTCGATCGCCTGTTGGATGCCGGCCCGAGCGTCGGCAGTCGTGATCTCCGCGAGCTCCGAGGTGCGGCCGCCGTTCTCGAAGAGCAGGTCTCGGTAGCGGGCGCACACGTCGTCGAAGGGCTTGGGCAGGAGGAAGACGTCCTTGACCCGGGTGCCGAACGCCTCGTCGACATAGATCACGACCGTGACGCCGCCGATGCCGGGCCACGCCAGCCCGAGGATGACGTTGTCCCCGTCGCCCAGGTCGTCACCGATCTTCGCGGCCTGCTCGACCGTGATGTCACGCACTCCGCGCACGGGCTCGGGGACCGGATGCCGGCGGCCGGCGAGCGCACGTCGCACGCGTGCGGCATCCAGCTCGTCAGGAAGGAGCGCTGCGATGACGTGCAGCGTTGCCGTCGTCTCGGCGTAGGGGGTGCCGACGAACGACTCGACGAGCGCGTCGAGGGGCACCAGCGCGGCGTCAGCGTCGGCGGCGTCGTCTGGGTCGTTGGTTTCGGCCGTCTCGGGCCGCCATGCGTCCGTCACCGAGAGCAGCGAGGAGACGAGGGTGGTCAGGGCTGTGGGGTCGTCCGAGCGCAGAGCCGCGCGCAGCGCCCCGACGAGGTCGGCCTCCTGCCCGGAGGGCCCCGGCGGCTGTTGGGGCGGTGGGCCGTGCACCCTCGTGGCAGACCGGTTCGGTCCGTGCTTGCTGCGTCGTCCACTCTTGCGGGCCACGGACCCATCGAACCATGCCGGCGTCGGTGGCGTGGCTTGCGGGGGGGTGCCTCAGCCGCGCCGGCTGTCAGCGGCCTGCTCGAACCGGCCAGCCCCGCTGCCGAACCACGGCGGGGGCGAGGGGGAGCGGGCGCGCGTCACGGCATCCGACGTGACGTCACGAGGCCCCGGCCGACTGGTGCCGACCGGGGCCACGTCGTGCTGGCACTGCGCGCTGTCCGGCGGGTGGTGTCAGACGGTGGCGGGGATGCGCTCGATCGCCGGGGCGTCGACACCCTCGACCTTGTGGGCGTGGCGCAGGCCCACGATGCCCAGGGTGAGCATCACGGCAGCGCCGATGAAGGAGGCGATGGCCGCCCACATCGCGATGGTGCCGAGGGTGGCGAAGGCGTAGGCGTTCAGCAGCATGCCGCGCAGGGTGGTGCCCATGAAGAGGGTCTGGCGCAGCTGGCCGAGGTCCTGGGTGGCCTGGACGGTGGGGTCGGCCTTGACGGCGGCCATGTACTCACCGGAGATCTGCGAGTAGGTCTTGCCGCCGGCCTGCTCGTCCATGTGGGCCTGGATGTAGTAGTCGGCGTAGGCCTTGGCCTGGGCGCCGGTGGTCAGCGGCTGGCCGTCGTACTGGGTCAGGTTGGCCTTCATGTCGGGGGTGGTCAAGGCGGCGGTGACGGGCATGATGATCTGCTGGGCCGCGAGCTGGTCGTGCACGTTGGAGGTGGCGAAGGAGGAGGCCCAGACCAGCAGGCCGCCAGCCACGAGGAGGACTGCGGCGACGATGATGCCGGTCCAGGAGATGAGCTTGTCGAATGAGCTGCGCATGGTGGTCCTTGTCCTTCCGGGGCCCGGGGGTGTTGGGCCGGTGGGTGGCTTGGGTGTGTTTCAATCTACTACC
>JBBQWX010000055.1:0-24681 GCA_038210185.1 Actinomycetales bacterium | reverse complement strand
ACCTTTCCCAGCGACGCGTCCGGCCCCGCCCCCACGCTCACCGCGGCCCCCACGCTCACCGCGGCCAGCGCGCTCACGGCGACAGCACCGCGGCCCGGTGGCACACATCCCCCACACGCCGAACCCGTCGACGTGCACAGCGCGACGGAGTTCATCCTCGAGCACGCCCTCGCCGGCCTGACCCAGCGCGACCACGTCCGCCTCCAGGCGCTGCGCAACGCCTGGCCGGACCGCACCGGCAGAGACCGACGGCTGACCATCGATTTCCACGGGGCCCGCGAGCACCATGCCGACGCCTCGCCCTTCGTCCTGGCCGCGCAGCAGACCAACCCCAACCACGGGAACCGCCTCTTCCACCCCCGCGACCGGCGACCCGGCCCCTGCAACGACGCTCCAGACGACCGCCCGCCCTCTGAAAGCGGCACGAGGCCATCCTGCACACGGCCGATCGACCGAGGCTCACGGCATCCCGCCCGAGAACCTGCAAGCAGGCCGTGGCCCGCGTGCGCATCGTGCCCGGCCACCGGCGAGTGGACCTGCACCAGCGGCTTCGCTCGTCACACCGTGCAACCGATGCGACCCCGGGATGGGACGCTGGGGGCATGACGCTGAGGCGAGCCAACATCGCGCGGATCGACGGCGGCCTCTTCGACGTGCTCGTCGTGGGCGCCGGCATCAACGGGGCGGTCTCCGCCGCGGCCCTCGCCGGTCGGGGCGCGTCCGTCGCCCTGATCGACCGGGGTGACTTCGGCGGCTTCACGAGCCAGGAGTCCAGCAACCTGGTGTGGGGCGGGTTCAAGTACCTCGAGCACTACGAGCTGCCCCTGGTCTTCGGCCTCTGCCGCTCGCGCAACCGGTTGATGAAGGCGTACCCCGACAACATCAAGGAGATCTCCTTCCTGGCGACCCTCGACCGCACCGCGCCCTACCGGCCGTGGTTCGCGGCCCTGGGCGCCACCGCCTACTGGGGCATCGGCCTGTTCGGCACCCGCCCGCCGCGCGTGTTCAACACCGAGCAGGTCGAGGAGGTCGAGCCGGTCATCGACACGAGCACGGCGCGCGGCGCGGTGCAGTACCAGGACGCCTACCTCGTCGACAACGACTCGCGCTTCGTCTTCTCCTTCGTGCGGTCGGCGATCGAAGCCGGTGCCGCGGTCGCGAACTACGTCGAGCTGGTCTCGGCCGAGCGGGTCGGCGACCGGTGGGTGTGCCGCCTGCGCGACACCGACTCCGGCGAGGAGGTCACGACCTCCGCCCGCGTCGTGGTCAACGCGGTCGGACCGTTCGTCGACGAGCTCAACACCTCATGGGGCCTCACCACCGCGCACCGCATCGTCTACTCCAAGGGCATCCACCTGGTCGTCCCCCGCCTGACGACGACCCGCCACGACCGGGTGCTCGCCTTCTTCGACGACACCCAGCGGCTCTTCTACGTCATCCCGATGGGGCACCGCTCGGTCATCGGCACCACCGACACCCGCATCGACACCCCGTTCACCCACGTCACCGACGAGGACCGCGAGTTCCTGCTCGGCCAGATCAACGCCCGCCTCGAGCTGCCTCGGCCGCTCACCGTCGACGACGTCATCGCCGAGCGCTCCGGTGTGCGCCCCCTCGTCGTGCGCCGCGAGGGTGGCGACCAGAAGGACGCCGACTGGACCTCGCTGAGCCGCAAGCACGAGATCGAGCGCGACACCGCCCGCGGCGTGGTCACCATCTTCGGCGGGAAGCTCACCGACTGCCTCAACGTGGGCGAGGAGGTCGCCCAGCACGTCCAGTCCCTCGGCATCCCCCTGGAGAAGGACCTGCGCAACTGGTACGGCGAGCCCGCGCGGGCGACCCGCAAGGAGTTCCACCGCCAGGCCCGGCTGATGCGCCTCGACGCGCTGCGCACCCGGCCCGAGGTCGAGCCGCTCAGCGACCGGCTCTGGCGCCGCTACGGCCGGCGCGCCTTCGACCTGCTCGAGATGGTGCGGGCCGACCCGAGCATGGGTCAGGACGTCATGGGCTCCACCGACTACCTGCGCGCCGAGCTCTACACCGCGGCCGAGCACGAGATGGTCGTGACCCTCGACGACTTCATGCGGCGCCGCAGCAAGATCGACCTCGTCGTGAGCGACAGCGACATCCTGGGCTCGCCCGGTCTACGCGAGGTCGCCGAGATCCTGTTCGGTGCGGATGCCGACGCCCGACTGGCTGCGTACGTCGAGTCCAAGGGCCGCACGGCGATCGACAACCCCTGACGGACAGCAACCCCACAGCCGTGACCGAGCCGGCACCAACAGTGCGACACGAAGATGGAGGGCATGGCGACGACCGAGCGGCCCTCCATCCGAGACCTGATCGCCGAGCTGGCGGACACCGAGGACGTGCTGCGCGGATGCCGGAGACCCGCCGGTCCGCGCGAACGCACCGCCCGCCGCCGCCAGGGCCAGATCGTCACCGAGCTGCGCAGCCGGCACACCCACGACCCGGCAGTCTGAGGCGCGCACGGACCTCGCCGCTGTCGCCGCCGCGTGCCAGTCTGGGGCGGGAGCCCAACGACCACACGGGAAGGATGAGGCCATGTCACGACCGATCCACTTCGAGATCCAGGCCGACGACCTCGAGCGCGCGAAGCGGTTCTACGTCGATGTCTTCGGCTGGACCTTCGAGGACTACGGGCAGTTCACCGGTTCACCCTACTGGGGCGTCACGACCGGCGACCCGGCCGAACCCGGCATCAACGGCGGCGTGATGCCCCGGCCGGCACCGGCATCCGGGCCCGGCTCGGGCACCAACGCCGCGGTCCTGACGATGGGCGTCGACGACTTCGACACCACCGCCGCCGCCATCGAGGCCGCCGGCGGCCAGGTGGCCCTGCCGAAGATGGCGCTCACGGGGATGGCCTGGCAGGGCTACTTCCTCGACACCGAGGGCAACACCTTCGGCATCCACCAGCCCGACGAGAACGCCGCCTGACCGGCTCGGGGGTCAGTCCCCGGACGTGTGCTTGGCACGCCCCACGATCAGGGGGTCGGGGGCGAACACGACGTCGGGGTCCTTGTCGTCGTAGTCGAACTGGTGCAGGAACGCGCGCAGGGCGTTGACCCTGGCCCGCTTCTTGTCGTTGCTCTTCACGGTGATCCACGGTGCGTAGCGCTTGTCGGTGAACTCGAACATCGCCTCCTTCGCGGCGGTGTAGGCCTCCCACCGGTCCAGGCTCTCGAGGTCCATCGGTGACAGCTTCCAGCGACGCACCGGGTCGATCTGGCGGATCGCGAACCGGGTGCGCTGCTCGTCCTGGGTGACCGAGAACCACAGCTTGGTCACCGTCGTACCCGACTCGACGAGCATTTTCTCGAACATCGGCGCCTGGCCCATGAACACGGCGTACTCCTCGTCGGTGCAGAAGCCCATGACCCGCTCCACCCCCGCGCGGTTGTACCAGGACCGGTCGAACAGCACGATCTCGCCGGCGGTCGGCAGGTGGTTGACGTAGCGCTGGAGGTACCACTGGCCGTCCTCGGTCGAGGTCGGCTTGGTCAGGGCGACCACCCGCAGCGCCCTGGGGTTGAGGTGCTCGGTGAAGCGCTTGATCGTGCCGCCCTTGCCCGCGGCGTCACGGCCCTCGAAGACCACGACGTGCTTGGCGCCGGTGTCGATCGTCCAGTACTGGAACTTGAGCAGCTCGATCTGCAGCAGGTACTTCTCGACCTCGTAGCCGTTGCGCGACATCAGCTCGTCGTAGGGATACTCCTCCCGCCAGGTCTCGACGGCCTTGCCCCCGGGCGCGATGAGCATCGGGTCGTCACCGTGGTCGTCACGCACCGTGTATCCCTCGGTGCGGAGCTGGTCGATGTAGGCACGCAGGGCCATCTTCTGGGGCATGGCCCCATTCCAGCGCTATGCACCACCCGGTGTCACCCCTTGGTGGCGCTCGTCACCGGTGATGGTCATGGCGGCGGCGGCCCATCGACGCCGGCTGGTCGCTGCGTGGGCCCACCGGGCCGGATGCCGTCGACACCCGTCGCGTGCCGGCGAGCGTCTGCAGGCTGCGCGCGTACGTGGGCACGACCTGTGGGTCGATCCGTGGGTCCGGTGCGACGCTGGAGGGCACCGGCGTGTGGTGGTAGTCGGCCTGCACCCGCTCGGGCGTCACGTCGATCACGACGAAGCCGTGGCTGACGCCGTCGATGTACTTCAGCCAGGGGTTCAGCTGCTGCGCGGCGCCGATGGCGGCCCTGGTGGCCGCCACGACCACCTCAGGCGGTTGGCCCTCGAGCGCAGCGGTACCGCCGAGCACCTCGACGAAGCCGTCGCTCGTCACCGAGGGGCAGACGAACTCGACGCCCGCGGAGGTGTACGACGCCGACCCCGGCGTCGCGGTCACCGGGATGTCGCAGGAGAACGACGCGTGGATGTCACCGGTGAGCACCACCACGTCCCCGGCCGACCCGGGCTGCGCCGCGAGGTGGCCCACGAGGCTCGCCCGGTCGGCGGCATAGCCGTCCCACTGGTCGCCGTTGACGAAGGTGAGCCCCGGCGCGCCGAGGACCGCACCCGGGTAGAGCACCGGTGCGATCATCACCTGGTTGCCGAGCAGGTGCCACGTGCGGCCCCGCTTCGCCACGCCGTCCTTGAGCCACGTCATCTGCTCGGGCTCGGGCAGGTGCCGGGCCGGCGACGCGATCGCCTCGTCGATCGCCGGGTCGACCCCGATCGGCACGAAGCCGTCGAACGGCACACCGGGAACGCTCACCTGCTGGCTGCGGTTCTGCCGGGTCTCGAGGATCGACAGGTCACCAAGGGCGCCGAAGGTGAAGCGCTTGAAGAACCGGGTGCCCTGGTGCGGTACCGACTGGTCGGGCCTGCGGAACGGCATCCACTCCAGGTAGGCCTGCATCGCCTGCGCCCGGCGCGCGAGGTAGGCGCGCTCGTCGGCCTGGTGGTTCTCGGCCCCGCCGGCCCAGGCGTTGTTCGCGACCTCGTGGTCGTCGAAGATCGTGATCCACGGCAGCGCGCGGTGGGCCGCCTGCGCGTCGGGGTCGGCCTTGTGCAGGGCGTGCCGCAGCCGGTAGCCCTCGAGGTCGATCGTCTCCGTCTCGGGCTGGCTGTCGCGCACCCCCACCAGCTCGGGCGGGCCGTAACGGCCGGCGCCGTTGCCGTACTCGTAGAGGTAGTCGCCCACGTGGAGCACGAGGTCGAGGTCGTCGCGCTGCGCGATCGCCCGGTAGGCCGTGAAGTAGCCGCCGGTGTAGTTGCTGCAGCTCACCAGGGCGAACCGCAGGGCGTGCACCTCGCCGGGCACGTCGGGGGCCGTGCGGGTGTGGCCGACAGGGCTGCACTCACCGCGGCTCTCGAACCGGTAGAAGTAGCGGGTGTAGGGCTTCAGCCGCTTGACGTCGACCTTCACGGTGTGGTCGCTGGCAGCCGACGTCCGCACGTTGCCGCGCGCCACGACATGCCGGAAGTCCCTGTCGCGCGCCACCGTCCAGCGCACCCGCAGCGGCTTGCCGAGCCCGCTGCCGGGGGTCGCGACCGGATGTCCCCGCCGGTTGGGTGGGGTGGCCCGGGTCCACAGCACCACCGAGGTGCCGGTCGGGTCGCCGCTGGCGACGCCGTAGCCGAAGATGCCCCTGGATGCCGGGGCGGCCGCCGCCGCAGGGTCGAACGCACGGGGGACGGCGAGGGCGGCAGTGCCGGCGGCGAGGCCCTTGAGGGCGGCGCGACGGTCGATGCGGATCGCAGACATGGTGTGGATACTCCACCCGCGGGGGGTCCCCTGACCAGACCTCGCGCATCTTGACATGAGTCAACAGGGACCTCCGAGAGGTCAGCTCGCCGCGACGAACCAGAGCGCCGCGAGGCCGAGCCGTCCCGGGGTGTCGGCCGGGGTGCGGGCCGGGGTGCGGGCCGGGGTGCGGGCCGGGGTGCGCTCGGGGTCGGCTCAGGGTCGTTCCGGACAGACCGGGTCGCCCGCCGGGCGCCACGCTGGCGGTATGACGAGGACCGGTATGACGAGGACCACCGCTCGCGCCCGCCCGGTCACCGCCCGGGCCGCCCGCCCGGTCTCCGCCCGGGCCGCCCACCCGGGCGGAGCCGTCGCAGCGACGGGCGCCCGCCCTGCGATGGTGGCCGCCGTCGCGCTGGCCGTGGTCACCGTGGTGTCGATCCCGGCGACCGCCCTGCTCGACGCCGCCGACCGCCCCGTCACCCGGGCCGTGGTCGGTGCCGGCTTCCTGGTCGTCGCAGCCCTCGAGGTGCTCGTGGGGTGGGGCGTCTACGTCGTGCTGCGCCACCGTGCGCACTCCTCGGCCTACGCCGCCCTGGTCAGCCGGGCCGGGTATGCCGCGCTCCTCGCCGCCGCGGCCTGCCGCCTGCTCTGGCCGGGCGGGGACGGTGTGGCCGGGTTCCGCGCCGACTGGTCCCTGGCCCTGTTGGTGCTCGGGGTGCACCTCCTGGTCACGGCCGTGGCCCTCTGGCACTCCCGCGTCGTACCCGGCGCCGTGGTGGCCGGCACCGCGGTCGCGGGCACGGTGGCCCTGCTCGGCGACGTCCTCGGCCGGTGGCCACTGCCCGACGTGGTGCCCGGAGCGGGACCACTGCTGCCCGGGGTGCTCGGCGGGTTGGTGCTCCTCGGCTGGCTGTCCCTCGTCGGCGGCCGGGTCAGCCCGAACGACGCCGGGTGAACACCAGGTGCGTGACGCCCGACCCGCCGGGAAGCACCTCGACGTCGAAGCGCCCCTCGAGGCCCGCCTGACCGTCCCACAACCGTTGACCCCGGCCGAGCACGATCGGCACGACGACGACGTGCAGCTCGTCGACGAGGTCGGCATCCAGGAAGGTCCGGATCGTCTCGGCTCCGCCCCCGAGGCGCACGTCGAGACCACCCGCGGCCTCCGAGGCCATGGCGAGAGAGCCTCCTGGGCCGTCGCCTCCACGAAGTGGAACGTCGTGCCGCCCGCCAGCTCCAGGCTCGCGCGCGGATGGTGCGTCAACACGAGCACCGGTGTGTGGAAGGGTGGCTCGTCGCCCCAGCAGCCGTCCCAGTCCGGCGGGATCGGGCCGCTGCCCACGTGGAACCTGCGGCGGCCCGTGATCTCGGCACCGATGCCGTCCCACGCGCGGGCTGCGAGGTCCGTGTCGACCGGCGCCGCGGTCGGCGCGCCGTCCATCGCCGCGAACATCCACTCGTGCCGTCGTCCACCGGCGTGACCGAACGGGTCGGGGTCGGTGCGGCCCTCCCCGGTGCCGAACCCGTCCAGCGAGACCGAGAACGCGTGCACCCGCGGCTTGGCCCTGACTCCTCCTACGACCCACGAGACCGGCGTCCATCTGCGCGCACCTCGGCGCGGAGCAGCGGCCGGCCGCCGAAGGGGTCCCCCTCGACGACCGGCCGCCGTGACACCGTGGCTCACTCCAGCGAGAAGCCCTCGACGTCGTCCTTCCACCAGCCCGAGCCGCCACCGACCACCGTGCGGTCGGCTGCGACGGCACGCAGCACGTAACCGCACGACGGCATCCCGGCCGTGTCGAACTCCCACGTGCCGGACGTGCCACCGGTCGGGGCAGCCGGGTAGGCCGTCGCACCGGTGATGGTCCACCGCGGTGCGCCGCCGGGCGTCGTCGCCGAGTACGGCGTGCCCTCGACGCTGAGCCCGATGCTGTCGAAGTGCTCGTCGGTCGCCGAGAAGGTGCCGGCCAGGATCGCTCCGACCGGGAACTTCATGCACGACCCCGCCGGGATCGACGGCTGTCCCGGCATCCGGTAGCTCGTGATCTCGACGTCCGGCACGGGCAGTGCCTGGTCGAGGTGGAGCCGCACCCGCTGGCGCTTCGAGCTGTCCGGGCAGGTGATGATCTGGGCCGCGTACTCCGTGCCCCACGGGTCCTTGGCGCGCAGCTCGATCTCCCACAGCCCGGTCCTGGGCCGCGACTCCCACGGGTAGAGCAGGTTGCCGACGACCCGGCGCCAACCCGTGCCCGAGGGGTCGGGGTCGTCGAGGTAGGTGAACCACCCACCGGCGTCGGCCTTCTGGGTGACGTCGAACTGCGAGGGCGGCGCCCCGCCGACCGACTCCGTCACCGTGGTGGTGAAGGTCGTGGTGAGCTCCTCCGTCGCGAGCACGGTTCCGCCGAAGCCGATCTGGCGTGCGATGAGCTTGTACTTCATCGGTGGCGACGACCGGTCCGGTGCACCGGGGATGAAGCCGGTGACGCGGATGCCGGCACCGAATGGGCGCTGGTGGACGATCGTGCGACCCGAGGCGGGGTCGATGTGGCACACCGCGTACCCGCTGACGGCGTCGAGCACCGGGGCGAGCGGCGTGACGGCGCCGGCCGGCAGCTCGAAGCTCGTCTCCTCGCGGTTGCCCCAGGTGGGGCGCCAGTCGGGGTTGCCGGGCGGCGGCACCTGCTGCCACGACAGGATCGCCCGCAGCCGCGGCTGCACCGGGCCGTCGGAGCACGCCCGGCGGTGGGCCCAGGAGGCGAGCGGGTGGTAGACGGAGAAGTGCAGACCGCCCTCGGGGATGTCCTCGTCGTGCACCGTCGTCGCCGTGGTGCCGACGTGCTCCCAGCCGCTGCCCCAGTCGACCCAGAACGCGACGTGCTCGGTGGAGCCGGCCGTGCACGGGCCGCCGCTGTAACCCGACGGGCGCTTGACGGTGAAGACGCCGACGACGGCATCCTCGGCAGGGTCGTAGCCGATGCAGCCGAGCTCCTCGAACGACGTGTCACCGTCGGTCTTGAACAGCTGTGCGAGGAAACCCTTCGCGCTCAGGTCGAGCTCGGCCAGCACCTTGCCGAACGCGCCGGTGCCCTTGGCCGGCGCCACGGGGGAGGCGACCGCTGGCGGCGTCACCCCGGTGGCCGTGGCGGCGAGGTACGCGGGCAGGGCGAACCGGTGCGCGGGCACCTCGGCCGCCGCATAGGTCTTGGCGAGCTCGGCGACCGACGGGCTGGGCACCTGGTTGACCTTCACCGGGGTGTGGAGTGCAAGAGTGCCGACGAGGGCCTTGGAGATCTTGACGGCGCCCGCGTCGACGAGGTCGAGCAGGATGGGAAACCGGCGGCTGCGGGGACGCACCCGCACCTCCACCACGTTGCCCCACGGTGGCGACCAGTTCGGGCTGTTCGGCGGTGGCGCGACGTTCCAGGACAGCACCGCCCGCACCAGCGGGTGGTTCTCGATCCAGCACAGCGTGTGGCGCAGCGGCGTGACGACGTCGACGGCGTGGTCGAGCGGGCGCGGACCGGGCGTGTCGTGCACGGCGAAGGAGTCGGTGCCGGCATCCGTCCAGGTCGCGCCGTCGTCGGTCGAGACGTAGAAGCGCACGTGCTCGGTCGAGCCGCCCGCGCACAGCGTGCCCGAGTACCCGGTGTTCGCGTGGATCCGCACGACGCCGGTGAGCTGGTCCATCGACGGCGTCAGGCCGACGCAGGTCAGCTCCTCGAAGGTGGTGCTGCCGGACACCGGCTCGGCGTCGAGAAGCTCCGTCGGCAGTGGCCCGTCGAGGTCGGTGAAGGCCGAGAGGGCGAGGGTGTGCTGGCGCACCGCGACGAGCTTCTCGGACACCTCCACCCGGATCGGGCGCTCCCCCAGCGGCAGTCGTGGTTTCGTGGTCATGGTCGTACCTCCCCGAGGTGGCGGACCCGTCCGGTCCCCCGCTACGGCAGAGGAGGCGCGTCGCGGGGCTGCTGATACGGCACCCCCGCCGACCTGCGCGGATGCCGGAGCGCCCGGTGGATGACGGGTCGGAGCGCCCGGTGGCCGGTCAGGCGGCCGCGCCGCGGTCCAGCCCCAACGTGGCGAGGAGGTCCTCGTGCAGCTGGACCCACACCATGTGGCACGAGTCGACCCCGGCGCCGTCGACCCAGTCGAGCCGGCCGGCCTCGGCCCGGGTGAGCGCCTCGGAGAACCGCTCGTCGTAGCCGGCGAAGCGGTCCAGGGCGCCGGTGAGGGTCGCGCACAACGGTGCGAGCCGACGCCGGTAGGACGCCAGCTCGTCGAGCACCCGGCCGTCCCAGTCGGGGTCGTCGTGCTCGTTCGCCGCAAGCCGGTCGAACGGCTGTGGCCGGATCTGCCATCGGGTCAGGGTGGCCAGGAACCGCCCGTTGAGCCGGGCGAAGATGTCGTGCGCGGCCTCCACGACGGGCCGGGCACCGGTGCGCTGGAGCTCCTCGGCCAGGCGCCGCTCGCCCTCCAGCCGGCCCGCCTCGGTCAGCGACCACCCGGCGAGGTCGGCGAAGACCACGCGGCGCACCCAGCCGCGCGCCTCGTCGTCGAGCAGCAGATCCTCGGCGAGGTCACGCCCCAGGCCGGTGCGCCGGGCGACGCCGCCCGCACTCGTCATCCCGCTGACACGGACGGCGTGCAGCGCGAGCAGCTCGGGCGAGGAGGTGGTTCCCACTCCCGGAGCCTAACCGCGGGGGTCAGCCGGACTCGGCCACCCGCTTGAGCCGAGCCAGGCCCTTCTCGAAGTCCGGCCCGATGAGGGAGTCCATCGACTTGACCATCGAGAAGAGCCGCATGAAGCCGCTCAGCTCGCCGTGCATCCGCCACTGCACGGTCGTCGAGGCATCGCCGAGCGGGGACAGCGCCAGCTCGATGCGGTTGGTCGCCGGGAACGGCTTCACGAAGTGCAGGGCGATGTCGACCTGCTCCGGGGAGTCACCGGTGATCGTCATGTCGCCCTTGCCTGCCTTGCGGTTACCCTCCCAGGCGTAGGCCGCGCCGACCCCGGCATCCGGGCCGGAGTAGGTGCGCCGCATCTGCGGGTCGAGGTCCTCCCACGGCGACCACTGCGGCCACTCGTGGAAGTCGTCGACCAGCGCCCGCACGCGCTGCGGTGGGGCCTGGATCGTGATCGTGCGGGTCACGGTGTAGGGCTTGGCCATGAGGTCGAGTGTGCCCGCCGGGTGGCCCGCTGACCAGCCACCCGGGAAGCCCTATCGAGCGAGCAGGGAGGCCATCTTCTTCGCGACGAGGTCGGTCGCGCGCTTCGGCGCGAGGCGCGAGAGGCGGTCGAGGCTGTGGGCGTCCTTGCCGATGACGACCCGGTAGCTGCCCTCCTCGATCCCCTGCAGGATCTGCCGTGCCGCCTCCGGGGCGCTCGTCATGCTGGCGGCCGGGTCCTCCGACACGGCATCCGGGCCCGGAACCGTGACCCCCGAGTTCTGCGCGATGTCCGTGTCGACCCCACCGGGGAAGACCACCGTGACGGCGACCGTCGTCTCGCGCAGCTCTGCGTACAGGCCCTCGGTGAACAGCTTCACCGCGGCCTTGCTCGCGCCGTACATTGTCTGCCCCGGCACGGGCGCGAGCGCACCCATGCTGGAGACGTTGACGAGGCAGCTCTCGCGGCGGGCGAGGAGGTGGGGCAGGAACGCCTTGCACAGGTGGATGACGCCCCAGAGGTTGACGTCGATCACCTTCTCCATCTGCGGGTAGTCGAGGTCGGCGAACCTCACGAACGGCTGGATGACGCCGGCCACGTTGACCAGCCCGTCGACCCGGCCGTGCGCCGCACGCACCGCTTCCGGCAGCAGGGCGACGGCAGCCCGGTCGGTGATGTCGACCTCGTGGGTGCTCAGCCGGTCCGTGGATGCCGTCGTCGCGAGATCGGTCGTCGCCCGCAGGCCGGCGCTGCTCCGGTCGACGGCAGCGACCCGACCGCCGCGGGCGAGCAGGGCCAGGACGACCTCGCGGCCGATCCCGCTGCCTCCCCCGGTGACGACGAAGACGTTGTCGCTGATCTGCACGGGGGCGCTCCCTCTGCGGGTGGCGGGCCGGTGGAGCGGCCTCGGGCTCAGGCTAGGCCCGTGTGCCGGACCGGAACCCGCAGCGTGGTGGAGCAGACACGCTGCGCCGGGTCGCGGCCACGAGGCCATACCGAGGGCGGTGCGGGGGCCGGTCTCAGGCGGCGACGGCATCCTTGGCCCCAGCCGCGCCGAGGTTCTCGGCCCGTCGGTCGTAGGCCCAGCCCGGCCCGCGCAGGAGGAACGACCAGCGCTCGCGCCAGGTGCTCGCGGCGGTGACGTCACGCGCGATGTCGCGCCACTCGTGCGTCGCGATCGTGAGGGGGTCGAAGGTGTCGATGTTGGTCGTCAGGCCGTAGACGACCGGCTCGTCCTCGCGCTCGAAGGTGCCGAACAGCCGGTCCCAGAGGATGAGGATGCTGCCGTGGTTCCGGTCGAGGTACTGCCGGTTCACGCCGTGGTGCACCCGGTGGTGCGAGGGGGTGTCGAGCACGTGCTCGAGCCAGCCGATGGAGCGCCCGGGCGTTCTCGATGACACTCGGGCGCACCCCGGCCAGCGCGAGCAGTCCGTAGGGCACGCTCATCGTGAGCCCCTCGGCCAGCGGCTGGCGCAGCGCCGTCGACAGGTTGTAGCGCGCACTGCTGTGGTGCACGACGTGCATCGCCCACAGCCAGCGGCTCTCGTGGTCGAAGCGGTTGGTTCCAGTAGTAGATGGCGTCCCAGCCCGCGATGGCGACGGCATTGGCGAGGAGCCCGGTGCCCAGGTCGCGCCCGGTCAGGGCGAACAGCCGGGTGCCGCTCGTCTGGGCCGGGCCGCCCTGCGCGCGACGCCGGCGCACGACGTCGGCGACGGCGACGGTGGTGATCGCGGATGCCGCGACGGCGGTTCCCATGAGCACCTTGGCGTACCGCCCACGCCCCGGTGTGACGGGGTCGAGCAGCCGCGCCGAGACGAACGGCGCGAGCAGGCTGCCCACCCCCATGGTCAGGCTCGCGATCGTGTCGGCCGGCTCGTAGTCCCCGGCCCTGGTCGTGCCGGCCGGCGCCGGCTGTCGGCGCCGGCTGTCGGCGCTGCCAGAGCAGCTCGGCAGCCATCGCCCCCACGAAGGCCGGGATGGCCAGCACGGTCAGGTCCACGGTGGGGGTCCGGTCGGGTCGGCGCACGGTCGTCGGCCTTCGCATGGGCGGCGGTGGGCGGACGGTGATGGCGTGGCGTTGCCGAAGGCCTCCACGTCCGGCCCGCGCACTAGCCGGGAGCCACCCGGTCGGGCGAGGGGTCGGCGAGGTGACGCGAGACACCCGGTGGGGGGTGTTTCCCGACGCCGTGAGGAGGAGAATCGGTGACGGGTGCCGTGGCCGTCGTCACCGCCCCGGCCCTTCCAGACACTGTGACGACGCGTGGAAGGAGCAACCATGAGGGCCACACCAGGGGACCAGATCATCCTGGCCGGCGAGCTGGTCGACCAGCCCACCCGATCGGGGGTGGTGCTGGAGGCGCGCGGCGTGGACGGCGGGCCGCCCTACGTCGTGAAGTGGGACGACGGGCACACCAGCACGATGTTCCCGGGGCCGGGGGCCGTGCTCAAGGTGACCGGGTCGGCCGCGGTGCACGGTGAGGAGGTCGTCGCGCGACCCGAGCTCGGGACCCTGCGGGAGTGGAGCGTTCGGGTGACCATCTTCGAGCAGGGTGACGACACCACCGCCACCGTCGCGCTGCTCGCGGACTCGCCCGAGGCCCTGACCGCACGCGGCACGAGCCGGCGCAGCGGGGTGGATGCGGAGGTCACGCGCATCGGTGACGAGGTGGCCGTCGCGCGGGCCCTGCGCCGCCTGGCCGACCACCTGCTCACCCAGGCCGAGCACGACATCGAGGCCACGACCGGCGAGCACGACATCACGGTGCGCGCCCGCTGAGCCCTCATCGTTCTCGCGGCGAGTGCGGAAGCTTCTCGCGGCGAGTGCGGAAGTGGTTGCCGGAGCGACCACTTCCGCACGCGCCGCGAGGTGGTGGCCGGCCTCAGTTCGTTGGGAGGCTCCGCAGCCAGCGCACCACCGGTGCCGCCGCCACCGGCGCGGAGTAGACCTCGCCGTGGTCGACGTCGGCAAGGATGGTGAGGGTCACCGGGTGGCTCCCGGCCTCCAGCGCCGCCGCGAAGTCGGTGCTGAACTGGTCGGGCACCAGCTCGTCGGAGTCGCCGTGGAGCAGCAGCACCGGCACCTCGGGACGGCGGTCGGCGAGGAGCACCGGGTTCGCTGCGTTCCAGGTCGCGTCGTCGGCGTCCTCGGCGAAGAGGTTCGCGGCAGCATCCGAGAACTCGCGGATGTCGTAGGGCCCCGCCAACCCGACCAGCGCGTCCGGTGAGACCACCGGGGCGTCACACTCGGGGGAGTACTGATCCGGCGCCAGGGTGACCACGGACGACAGGTGGGCGCCCGAGGAGTGCCCGAGCAGCACGGTGTGCGTGGGCTCGATGCCGGCCTCGCGGGCCGTCGTCACGCCGTCGGCCAGGGCGCAGAGCACGTCCTCGACGGGGGTGGGGTACACGACGCCGTCCGCGTCTGCGCGGATCGTCACCGGCATCGCCACGACGCCCTGGGCCGCGAGGGCGGCGGCCAGTGGTTCGAGGCCGCCCGGGTCGGCGGTCTGCCACCCACCGCCGGGGATCATCACGACGACGGGGGCGCTGGTCACGCCCTCGGGCAGGTGCGGGAAGGCCGCGAGGCCGGGGCGGTACTCGTGCGAGTCGGGGCCGGCGCTCGGGGCGGGCCCGCGGGAGGTCGGCTCGTCGTCCGGGCTCGCGGCACACGCCGCGGGTAGAAGCAGCAGCGCTGCGGCCAGAGCGAGCACGGCACGTGACACCACCCTTTCAGTATCCGCCTCCTCGCTGGTCGGGCGGTGGTATCGCCCGTCACCCCTGCTGGGAGGCGCCGACCCCTCGAGGCCGACGACGGCTGACCGGGGGTCGGCGAACCCGGCGGCCGGGCGAACCCGGGGGCGGACCGGCCCCGGGGCCGGTCGGCTCTGCACCGCCACCACCGGCCCGTGGGACAGTGGCCCCATGTCCCTGCGTCGTGTCGACCGAGCCGTCGCGGACTACACCGCCCTGCGCCCGCGCCTGCTCACGACGACCGACGAGTTCGTCGAGCTGGTCACCGGCACCATCGACGACGCGGGCATCAACTACCTCAGTGTCACGGGCCGCACCAAGACCGTCGCCTCGTTCGCCGGGAAGGCCGGCGGCGTGCTCGCGACCGACGGCGGCGCCGACCCGCTGCGCGCCGTCACCGACCAGGTCGGCGTGCGCGTGATCACCTACGTGCAGCGCGACATCGACGCCGTCGCCGGCCTGCTCGCCGAGCAGTTCACCGTGCTCGACGATCGCGACCTCGGTGAGGAGACCGCGGCGGCGGGGCGGTTCGGCTACGCCAGCCGGCACCTGCTCGTGTCCCGAGCGCCCGGCGGGCCCACGACGTACGACCCGCTGCTCTGTGCCTCGATCCAGCTGCGCACCGTGCTCCAGCACGCCTGGGCGGAGTTCGAGCACGACATCCGCTACAAGGGCACCGTGCCGCCGGAGCAGGTGCCCGACCTCGACCGGCGGTTCACGCTCGCGGCCGGGCTGCTCGAGCTGGCCGACAGGGAGTTCGAGGCGATCCGCGACCGGCTGCAGGCCGGGCTCGGCGACAGCGACGTCGACGGTGGCGACCAGCTCGACCCGCGGATCAGCGCCCAGGAGCTCGCGACCTTCCTCGCCGGGCGGTACTCGAGCGCCGGCTGGTCGCGCACCGAGCACTACGAGTGGATCTCGGGGCTGCTGCTCGAGCTGGGCATCGCCTCGCTCGACGAGCTGAGCTCGACGCTGCGTGACGTCGACAGCGCGGCCGTGACCGGCGCGATGGGCTACCGCTACCCGCCGGGTGCCGTGCGCCGCCTCGACGACGACCTGCTCTCGCGCTTCGGCGAAGCCTACGTCGGGCTCCACGGCAACGCGCACCGGCGCGAGTCGCTGGAGTCCCGCCGCTCGCACCTGCCCGGTTGACCGGGAGGGCGAGCGACGGGACTGGCCGCCGGGTTCCTAGCCGATCCTCACTTGACCTCGGCGCGGCGGACGATGACCAGGCCGACCGCCAACGGCAGCAGGAACCACAGGGTCCCCGAGACCGCGAGCTGCTGCCACTGCTCGCCGGTGACACTGCCCAGAAAGAGCACGGTCTGCGCGAAGTTGTAGTCGACCCACGGCTGCAGGTCGGCGAACCACTGCTGGTTCATCGCGAGCAGGCCGAGCAGCGGGGGCAGCACGAGCGTGTAGACGAAGTAGGCGACGATGGCGCCCGCCGAGTTGCGGATGACCACCCCGAGCATGAAGCCGAACAGCATGCCGAGCACGCTTCCCAGCACGATGAGGGCGAACTCGGTGACACTGCCGTTCCACACCGGGTCCCGCCCGGTGACCAGGCTGCCCACCAGGGTGCCGAGGGTGCCGACGACCAGCGCGATGAACATCGCGACGATGCCGACGAGCACGGCACCGAGGAACTTCGCACCGAGCACCCGGCCGCGGTGCGGCACCAGGGTGAAGGTCGTCAGGCCGCTGCGCTGGCTCCACTCGCTCGTCACGGCGAGGATCGCGATCATCGGCAGGATGACCGTCATCGGCGCCCCGATGGCGGCGGCGAAGTTGTCGAAGGTGAGCTGGTCGTCGGGGGCGAAGACGATGATCGCGGCGGTCGCGAGCACGCTGGTGATGACGATGCTCGCCATCAGCCAGAACCCCGAACGGGTGTCGAACATCTTGCGCAGCTCGACCCCGACGATCCGGGCCAGGGGGATGCGAGCGGATGCCGTGCGCGGGCGCCCGCGCTCGACGGTCGCTTCGGCCGGGGCCGGGTCGAGGACGGTGGTGGTGGTCATGCTGCTGCTCCTTCACGCGAGGTGTCTGCGGTGAGCTCGAGGAACATCTCCTCGAGCCCGGCGCCGTCGGCGGCGCGGAGCTCGGTGAGGGCAAGGCCCGCTCGGAGCGCGACCTCGCCGACCTGCTCGGGGGTGGCGTCGGTGTGCACGCTGCCATCGGAGTGGGTGACGGTGAGGCCGCCGCCCTGCATCGCGGCCGCGAGAGCCGCGTTGTCGCGGGCACGGGCCACGGTGCCCGCGGAGGCGAGCAGCTCGGCCTTGGTGCCCTGCGCGACGATGCGGCCGTTGCCGATGACGACGAGGTCGTCGGCGATGACCTCGATCTCGTGCAGCAGGTGCGATGAGAGCAGCACGGTGCCGCCGCGGTCGGCATAGCCGCGCAGCAGGTCACGCATCCACCGGATGCCGGCCGGGTCGAGGCCGTTCGCCGGCTCGTCGAGGATCAGCACGTGCGGGTCACCGAGCAGCGCGGCGCCGATGCCGAGGCGCTGGCGCATGCCCAGCGAGTAGTTGCGCACGCGCCGGTCGGCCTCGGTGTGGGTGAGGCTGACCAGCTCGAGCATCTCGGTCACCCGGGTGCGGGGCAGGCCCATCGTGCGCTGGACGAGGGTCAGGATCTCCCGGCCCGTCCGCCCGGCGTGCTGCGCCGAGGCGTCGAGAAGCACCCCGACCTCGGTGCCGGGGTTGGGCAGGTCGACGAACCGGCGCCCGTCGATGGTGGCGGTGCCGGAGGTCGCGGGGGTGAGGCCGACCATGACGCGCATCGTGGTGGACTTGCCGGCCCCGTTGGGTCCGAGGAAGCCGGTGACGCGGCCGGTGGCCGCCGTGAAGGAGACGTCGTCGACGGCGGTCAGCCCGCGGCCGTAGGTCTTCGTGAGGTTCTGGACGGTGATCATGACGAGCATCGTGTCGGTGGGCGGATGCCGCGCACATCGGGGGAACACCTGACCGTGACCCTGAGCCGACCCTGACGGCTCTCGGGGCGGCCGGGCGGCGCCCCTCGGGGTTCAGGCGTCGCGGACCCGCTGTCGCGCTCCGCCAGGCACCGCAGGGTCGGCTCGCGACGACGATCGCGAGCGCTGACGGCATCCGCCAGCTCGCGGCCGAATCGCGGTGTGCCTCAAGGGATGACGAGTCGCGGGCGGCCGATGCCGGGGCCGGGGTCGGCTGCGGCCGGGGTCACGACGAGACCGGCCCCCACGGCATCCGCCCGCTCCCTGGTGGCCGCGACGCGGCGCACGAACCGGAACTCCGGCTCGGCGCCGGCCTCGTCGGCCATGGCGAGGAGGTCGGTCGCAGACGGCTGGCGGGCGATCGAGCCGGACACGGCGCCCGCGCCCTCACGGGGGGCCGGGGCCGGAGTGCTGCGCGGTAGCGCGGGCAGGTCGACGACCCACAGCGTCGTGCCCGGGTGCAGAGGCCGGCGAGCAGGCCCATCGTCGGGGCGTGCACGCCGTCCGCTGCCTCGAGGTGCACGTCGTGACCGGCCGCCAACGCGGCGACGACGTCGTCAGCGCCTGGGGGCAGGGCGTCGAGGCCGAGGAGCTGCACCGCCTCGGCTGGGTCGAGCACCCGGTCGCCGCCGCGCCGCACCGGCCAGCGCGGGAAGGAGGGGTCCGGCCACACGTAGGGCAGGTCGTCGGGCACGTCGCCGAACAGTGGCCGGTAGAACTCCGGCTCCTTGCGCACCAGGGCCGAGCGGTGGCTCAGGTGCAGCGCGTCGTCACCGACCCAGGGTGGCACCGACCCCGCGTCGTGCAGCTCGTCCCAGTCGGGCTCGACCCCGCCGGTGAACTTGAACAGCGCGGCCCGCGTCGCGTCGGCATGCCCGCGCGCCACCCACTCGTCGACGCAGGCGAGCCCGTAGGCGACCAGGGCGGGCACGAAACCGCGCCACATCCGCACCACCGGATGGTGCTTCCAGCCGTACGTCGGCCAGGTGAGGGCGCGCAGCACCTGGAAGGTCTCGACCCGCTGCTTGCCGAGGCGCCGGTCGTCGAGCACGGCGGCGCTCGCCCGGGGGTCGGCGTACGGCAGGAAGGTCTGCATGACCCCACCATCATCCCGCGGCCGAGGTGGCCTGCTGGCCGCGGCGGGGCGGCTGGCCCGGCACGTCGAAACGTTGTGGACGATGGCTGGTGCCCGCAGGCGTGCCTCGTCGGCCGTGCACGAGGCTCGTGTTGGGTTGTGACCGAGCCACGTTCCCCAGAACATCTCACCGCTGATGTCCGTGTGGTGCTCGCGCGATCAGCCCGGAGCGCGGAGCAGCTCGATGGTGCAGGTGGGGCCGGCTGCGCGGGCCAGGCGACGGTCGCCGGTGAGCAGGGTCGCGTTCAACGCCTCGGCCAGGGCGACGTATGCGGCCTCGCAGGTGGTGAGGTTGTCCCTCAGATCCGAACAGCGGGCCAGCAGCGGAAGGTGTGCAGCTCGTCGCATCGGAAGTGCCTGCAGGTCGGTCAGCGCCAGCGTCGATCGGCGGTCGTCGACAAGCCCCGCACGGCCTTGCCGACGTAACACCGAGGCGACCTCGAGGTCGCCCAGTTCCGGCGCGGCGAGCGTCTTGCCGCGCAGCCGGGCCCGGGCGGCATCCCCCGCCGGGCCGTCATCGGCCAGCGCCACCGCCAGGACGCTGGCATCAACGACGAGCACGATCCGGTGCACGGTCTTCACTGCGTTCGCGAGTGAGACCGAACCGCCAGAACGACCCCCCGCCCGGTCCAGGACTTCCTCCAGAGTCGGCTGGCTGGCCTCGGCGATCAGCCGGGAGCTCAGGTACTCCTGCAGCGACTGGTGGGCAGCCGCAGCCCGATGGCGCAACACCGCGTGAGTGCTCTCCGGGACGTCCTTGATCTGAACACTGGGCAATGGCGCCGTTGTGGCGCCATTGGCGCCGAACCACAACGCCCCCCGAGTCACCGTCAGCGGGAAGGAGGCTTGGCCACTGAGGTAGCACACGGGTGCTACCCAGGTAGCACCAATGTCATGAAGTTGATCACCAGCTTGTCCGATGAGGACGTCGCCGCCCTGGATCGCTACGTGCACGCGGCGGGAGTGCCGTCGGGTTCCGCCGCGATCCAGCGGACCATTCGGATGCTGCGTGACCCTGAGGTGGAGGACGCCTACGCAGCCGCCTGACGAGTGGCAGGCATCGGGTGAGGCCACCGCGTGGGAGGTCACGCCGCGGATGGGCTTGCCGATGCTGCGCGGTGAGATTCGCCTGATCGACCTGGATCCCGGACGGCCGCCGGGACAGCCAGGAGTGCGCAACACGGCCCGGGGGTGGCCCAGAGATGCTCCCGCCCGCCTGGTGAGTGGGGCCTCATGCGCCTGCCCCTGGGTGCGCGTCACCAGCTGCTGCTGGTCACCCCGGGCAGCTCGCCGCGGTGGGCCATCTCGCGGAGCCGGATCCGTGACAGCCCGAAGCGGCGGTGGACCGCCCGCGGCCGGCCGTCGACGACGTCGCGGTTGACCAGGCGCGTCGGCGACGCGTTGCGGGGCAGCCGCTGCAGGGCCAGGCGGGCGGCTGCTCGGGCCACCTTGGTGCCGCGAGGATCACGAGCGGCCGCGCGCAAAGTGGCCCGCCGCTCGGCGTACCGGGCGACGACCTCGCGTCGCTTGTCGTTCTTGGCCCGCAGGCTTCGTTTGGCCATCAGCGGGTCTCCTTGAACTCCACGTGAGCGCGCACGCGGGGGTCGTACTTGCGCAGCACGAGCCGGTCTGGGTCGTTGCGGCGGTTCTTCTCGGTGACGTAGCTCGTGCCCGTTCCGGCAGTGGAGCGCAGGATGATCTTGGGGCGCATGTCGGCGGATCTCCTGGCCATCAGAGCTTCACTCCCTTGCGGAGCAGGTCGGCGACGACCGCGTCGGTGCCGCGCACGTCGATGGTGCGGATGCCGCGCGCGGAGACCGTGAGCCGCACGGTGCGGCGCAGGCTCGGCGCCCAGTAGCGGCGGTGCTGGACGTTGACGTCGAAGCGGCGCTTGGTGCGGCGGTGCGAGTGCGAGATGCGGTGCCCGAAGCCGGGGGTGGCTCCGGTGACCATGCACGTGCGGGACATGCGACCTCCTGGGTCTCGATGTGCAGAAGCTGGTTCACTCTGTCGTAGAATGAGAATCGTTATCAAGACATCGACACGGAGGTCCGCACCATGCGCCCCGGCATCCATCCGCGCTACGAGGCTGTCGTGTTCCGCGATCGCTCGACGGGCTCGAGGTTCCTGACCCGCTCCACCCGCATCCCCGAGGCGAGGGTCGAGCTCGACGGGACGACGTACCCGGTCATCGACGTCGAGGTCTCGTGTGACTCCCACCCGTTCTGGACCGGTCGCGCTCGCACGCTCGACGCCGAGGGCCGCGTCGAGCGGTTCAACCGCCGCTACGGACACGCGCCCGTGGAGGGTGGGAGCGCATGAGCGGCATCCCGACCTTCCTCGTCACCGGCATCTCCGCCGACTCCATGGCGGCCGCCACGATCGGCCTGCAGTTCGACCTGCCGGATGCCGTCGTCGTGCGCCATGACCTGGATGCCGCCGCGGGTCACCTCGTGCGCACCGTGAGCGACCTCAGCGGGCTGCTCGAACATGAGGTCGTGCCGATGGAGCACGCGTGCGCCAGCTGCGCGGTGCGCGAGGACGTGCTGCCGACCCTGCATCGACTGGGCGAGCTCGGTCGCTGGGGCGCGATCGTGGCGCACCTGCCCGTGGCCGCCGATGCGCTGTCGGTGTGCCGGGTGCTCGGCTGGGACCCCTCGGTCGCGCCCGGGGTGCGGGTCGCCGGTGTCGTCGCGGCGCTGGACGGCTCGGTTGCGGTCGAGGACCTGCTCGGTGAGGACCTGCTGTGCGAACGGGGGCTGGGCACACTGGAGTCCGACCGGCGCGGGCTCGGTGAGGTGCTCGGTGGCATGGTCGAGTACGCCGACGTCGTCGCGCTGTTCGGCCAGACCCCGGATGCCGCCCTCGAGCTCGTGCGCCACCTGTCCCGTCCGGGGGCCGTCGTGACCTGCGACTGGCCCGAGATGCCCGCCGAGCAGCTGCTGCCCGGGCTGCACGAGCACGACGCCAGCGAGGCGTGGGTCGGGGAGGTGCACGACGGGCCGAGCCGCGAGGGCGAGGGCAACCATGTGTGGAGCATGGAGCTCACGGCATCGCGCCCGGTGCACCCTGGCCGGTTGCGTGAGCACGTCGAAGTGCTCGGCGGAGGGCCTTTTCGCACCCGCGGGTGCTTCTGGCTCGCGAGCCGGCCGGGCGCGATCTGCGTCTGGGACGGGGCCGGCGGTCAGCTGTCGGTCGGGGTCAGCGGCTCCTGGGGGCACTCGACCCCGATGACCCGCATCCTGGTCACCGGCCTGCGCGAGGATGACGCCCGCGACGAGCTGCGTCGCGCGTTCAGGGCGTGCCTGCTCACCGACGCCGAGCTGCGCGGTCGTGGCCACGCCTGGGACGTCGACACGGACGGCCTCGAACCCTGGCTCGGACCGATCCGGCTCGCCGCCTGACCCGTCGCGCCCACCGCCCCTGCCCCACCGACCCTCAGGAGAACCCACATGGCCGTCCCCAAGCGCCGGACGTCGCGCAGCAACACCCGTCACCGCCGGGCGAACTGGCGGGCGCAGGTCCCTGCCCTCGTGCCCGTCACCGTCGACGGCCGCAAGGTCGCCGTCCCCCGCCGCCTCGTGCGGGCCGTCGCGCAGGGGCGGGTGGAGGTGCGATGAAGGTCCGCAACAGCCTGCGTTCGCTCAAGGCCCTACCCGGCGCGCAGGTCGTCCGCCGTCGGGGCCGCACCTACGTCATCAACAAGGCCAACCCCCGCTTCAAGGCCCGCCAGGGGTGATGCGGGTGCCAGCCCCGCCGGCGTACCGTCTTCCAGACGATCCACAGCCGCAGTGGGCAGCCAGGCAAGGCGCTTGGCGTTCACCTGCGCTTCGTTATGGTTGAACGCGATGAACCCTGACGCCAGGACCGGTCCGCCGGTCACCGATGCGGTCGACGCCGAGCTCACTCGCGCCGAGCGGCGTGCAGCCGAGGGCCTACGCGACTCGGCGAGGGCTCGAGCCGCTGGCAGTGACTGGCCGATGCTCGGGCTGTCGGTGTTCATGGTTGCGCTGGTTTTCCTGCGGCCGCGCCTGGCTGCGCTGGTCGACGGCAATGACGCCTTGGCTGCCTGGTTGACGGTGTTCGTGTCGATCGGCCTGCAGTCGCTGCCGTTCCTCGTCCTGGGTGTCGTCCTATCGGGTGCGATCGCGGTGCTGGTGCCGACCGACGCGCTGACCCGGTGGCTGCCGCGCCGCTCCGCGGTGGCGGTGCCCGTGGCGGGCCTGTCGGGGATGGTGTTGCCCGGGTGCGAGTGCGCGTCGGTGCCGATCGCCGGGTCGCTCGTCTCGCGCGGGGTGAAGCCGGCCGTGGCGCTGACCTTCCTGCTCGCGGCGCCGGCGATCAACCCGGTCGTGCTCGTCTCGACGGCGGTGGCCTTCGCGGGCAGCGTGGACATGGTCGCCGCCCGCTTCTCGGCATCGCTCCTCACCGCGGTCGTCATCGGCTGGATCTGGCTGGGGCTGGGCAAGGACCACCTGGTCACCGTGCCCCAGAAGCGGGTGAGCGGCCACGGCCGCCTCGCGGACTTCGTCTCGGCTGCGCGCCACGACCTGCTCCACGCCGGGGGGTTCCTCGTGCTCGGGTCGGCCGTGGCGGCGACGATCAACGTCCTGGTGCCGCGGTCGGTGCTGGACACCCTGGCCGGCAACCTGTTGGTCTCGGTGCTGGTCCTGGCGGTCTTCGCGGTCGTGGTCGCGGTGTGCTCCGAGGCCGACGCGTTCGTCGCGGCGAGCCTGAGCCAGTTCCCGCGCACCGCTCAGCTGGCGTTCATGGTGGTGGGGCCGGCGATCGACGTGAAGCTGTTCGCGATGCAGGTCGGCACCTTCGGACGGCGCTTCGCCACCGTCTTCGCGCCGCTGACTTTCGTCGTCGCCGTCGCATCCGCCCTGGCCGTGGGGGCGGTGCTGCTGTGAGGCGCGTGACGCAGAGCGGCCTGCTGCTCGTCATCGGGGTCATCTCCAGCGTGGCGGCCGTCAACGGCATCTACCTCAACTTCGTCAAGCCCAGCCTGCGCCTGCCGATCCTCGCCGCCGCCCTGGTGCTCCTGCTCATGGGGGCCTACGGGGTCTGGGAGGACCGCCGCCACCCCGAGCGCGACGACCTCGACCCACGCCTGGACCCCGAGCGCGACGACCTCGACCCACGCCTGGACCCCGCACCGGCGCACGAGGCCGATGCCGTGCACCCCGAGGGTGAGCACCCCGAGGGTGAGCACGGTCACGACCACGCCCGAGGGCCCCGCGTCGGGTGGCTCCTCGTCGTGCCCTTCCTCCTGCTCGGCGTCGCCGTTCCGCCCCCGCTCGGGTCCTACTCTGCCCTCGGGGACAGCGGTCTGGTCACCACCATCACCTCGACCGAGGGGCTACCTCCTCTGGCCGAGGGCGACCCGGTCGCGCTCACGCTCGCCGAGTTCCAAGGCCGCGCCCTGTTCGACGCCGACCGCTCCCTCGAGGGTCGCCGGGTGCGGCTCGTGGGCTTCGCGTCGCCGGGGCTGGGGAACGACTGGGTGCTCACCCGCATGTCGCTCAACTGCTGCGCCGCCGACGGGTTCGCCGTCAAGGTGCGCGTGGAGGGTGCGCCGGCGGTCGCCGACGACGAGTGGGTTCAGGTGGTGGGCACCTGGCGCCCTGCCCCGATCGTCGCCCCCGAGGCGCAGGAGCTGCCGGTGCTCGACGTCGACGACCTCCGCCGGATGGCGGTGCCCGAGAACCCCTACGAGTGAGGATGCCGGGCGCTCACGCCCGCACGGCCGGGCAGTCGGCGCACAGGCCGTCCATCTCGACGGTGTGCCGCACCTGGGTGAAGCCGTGCGCGGCGGCGACCGCCTCGGCCCAGCGCTCCACGGCATCCCCGGTCACCTCGACGGCAAGGCCGCACGAGCGGCACACGACGTGGTGGTGGTGGTGGTGGTGGTGGTGGTGGTGGTGGTGGTGCTTGG